>JBBRNS010000037.1:0-23434 GCA_038230175.1 Burkholderiales bacterium | reverse complement strand
GTCCACGGGTCCAAGTAGGCAAAAATGCGCTCACGGCGCCAGTCACTCAGGGCAATGATGAGGCTGAACGCCCCCACCAAAATGACCGCAATCAGGGAGAACATGCGGGCGTTGACACCACCCAAAAACAAGATGCCCATGGCGATGACCGCAATCACCATGAAGGCACCCATGTCGGGCTCGGCCAGCAACAATAAGCCCACCACTGCGACTGCGGCGGCCATGGGCATCACAGCGCGGAAGAAGCGCTCTTTGACTTCCATCTTGCGCACCATGTAATCGGCGGCGTAAATCAGCACCGCAAACTTGGCCAGCTCGGAGGGCTGAAAGCTAAAGGGACCGGCCGAAATCCAGCGCCGCGCGCCGTACACCACCTTACCCACGCCCGGGATCAGTACCGCAATCAGCAGCACCAGCGAGACGATAAACAACCAAGGTGCGGCCTTTTCCCACCGGGCAATGGGTACCTGCGAGGCGATCAGCGCCGCCACAAAAGACAGTGCCAACCAGACGGCGTGGCGCGACAAAAAATAAGTGTGGGAATACTTGGCAAAGCGGGGGTTGTCTGGCATCGCAATCGAGGCCGAGTACACCATCACCATGCCCCACAAGAGCAACGCCACCACGACCCAAAACAGCGGCTGGTCAAAGCCTTTTACCGTGGGTACGTTGGTGGTAGTGGCAAAGGTGCTGCGTCCGGCCAGGCGCACCGGCAAAGCGGCGACCGGCGCAACCTTGTCCTTGAACCATGCGGAGACACGCTGCAGCCAGGCTTTCATGCAAGCCCCCCTAGCGTCACACCAGCATCTAGGGCGAGTTCGGCGACCGCGTCGCAAAACACGCGGGCCCGGTGCTCGTAGTTGTCAAACATGTCAAAGCTGGCACAGGCGGGCGACATCAGCACCGCATCCCCCGCGTGGGCGCGCTGATTGGCCAGAGTCACAGCACTGGCCATGGAGTCGGCGTCTACCAGCACCACGCCGGTGGCTGCCAAGGCGTCCCTAATCAGTGGCGCATCACGGCCAATCAACACCGCCGCCCGGGCATAGCGCGCAACGGGCGCAGCCAGGGGCGAAAAGTCTTGTCCTTTGCCCTCGCCCCCCAAAATAACGACCAGCTTGCGGTCGGCGCCCAAGCCCTGCAAGGCGGCCACCGTGGCGCCCACGTTGGTGCCTTTGCTGTCGTCAAAAAACTCTACGTCGTTAAGGATGCCAATCGGCTCCACACGGTGCGGCTCACCCCGGTACTCACGCAGGCCAAACAGCAAAGGACCGAGCGCGCAGTCGGCTGCCGCGCACAGGGCCAACGCGGCCAAGGCGTTGCTGGCGTTGTGACGCCCCCGAATGCGCAGTACATCGACCGGCATCAGGCGTTGGACGTGCAGTTCCTCGGCGGCCTCATTGCGCTTACGCCGGGTCTCATCCGCTTCGAGCGCACGCACCAGCCACACCATTCCGTTGACCTCTTCCATGCCAAAGTCACCCGGGCGTGTGGGCATGTCGCAGCCAAATGTGGTGTGTACCCGCACTTGGGGGCGCTGCAGTTTCACGCGCACGGGCGTGGGTAGCATGGCCATGACAGTCGGATCGTCGCGGTTGAGCACCATCACAGCAGTCTCGCCAAAAACGCGGGCCTTGGCCGCTGTGTAGGCCGCCAGGGTGCCATGCCAATCGAGGTGGTCTTGGGTAACATTGAGGACGACCGCTGCGGTGGGCTCGAAACCCTGCGCCCCGTCAAGCTGAAAGCTGGACAGCTCCAACACCCACACGTCGGGCAGGGTGTTCGCGTCTAGATGGGCGGCCAATGTGTCCATCAACGTGGGGCCAATATTGCCAGCCACGGCTACGGTTTTGCCAGCATGCGCAACCAACTGCCCGGTCAACGAGGTGACGGTGGTTTTGCCGTTGGTGCCGGTAATAGCCAACACCGCGGGGGCATAACCACGCGCGCTGCGCAACGCCGCCAGCGCCATGGCATACAAGCCTAATTCGCCCTCAGCCCTCACCGAATGTGCGTCAGCAGCTACAAAAACAGGAGCAACATCCTGCGGACTCAGACCCGGCGAGCGGTACACCGCATGCAGGTTTTGCCCCTCAACCAAGGCCGCGCTGAACGCCCCCGACACAAACTGCACCTGGGGTAATTCACGCTGCAGCGCAGCCAGCTGGGGCGGTGCGGAGCGGGTGTCGGCAACGGTAACCTGGGCCGCGCCCGTGCGGATGCACCAGCGTGCCATGGCCATGCCCGACGCACCCAAGCCCAGTATGAGGATGTTTTGTCCCTGCAGCGGCAGCAGGGGCGCTGACACCTCGCTACCCGCCGCTGCAGGTATGGCCTCAACAGCACTTTGCACCGCTAGGACCGCTGGTGTGACCTGGGCTGGGGATACTTTGTCGTTCAACGTGTCGGAGAAAATTTGGGCCACAAACGCCGCAGCATCGCGCGCGGCGGTCAGATGCGTCGGCAAGCCCGAAACGCCCACTGGCGCGGTCGTGGGTGACGGAACGTGCACATCCGCCAACGCGTCCACAGGGGATTCCATGGGCGCATTTACGGGCATGTCGTTCGGCACAGCGGGCGTATCAGAGTTCATCGCAGCTTCAAGGTAGACAAGCCAACCAAACACAGCAGCATGGTGATGATCCAAAAGCGCACGACAACCTGGGTTTCTTTCCAACCGGACTTCTCAAAGTGGTGGTGCAAGGGCGCCATCTTCAGCAGGCGGCGGCCTTCGCCGTAGCGGCGTCGGGTGTACTTGAAGTACATCACCTGCACCATGACCGAAAGGGCTTCGACCACAAAGATGCCACCCATGATGGCCAGCACAATCTCTTGGCGCACGATGACCGCAATAGTGCCAAGCGCCCCGCCCAGCGCCAACGCGCCCACATCACCCATGAACACCTGCGCCGGATGGGCGTTGAACCACAAAAAGGCCAAGCCTGCACCGGCCATAGCCGCGCAAAACACCATCAACTCACCCGATCCCGGAATGTGGGGAAAGAACAAGTACTTGGAGTACACGGCGCTGCCGGTCACATAGGCAAAAATTCCCAGGGCCGAGCCCACCATCACCACTGGCATGATGGCCAAGCCGTCCAGACCATCGGTCAAGTTCACCGCATTGCTAGACCCCACAATCACCAAATAGGTGAGCACCACAAAGCCCAAAACCCCCAATGGGTAGCTGACTTCTTTGATAAAGGGCAACAACAAACCGGCCTTGGGCGGCAGGCTGACATCAAAGCCCGAGGCGACCCAGTTGGCAAACAGCTGCAGCACCTGCAGATTGGAGTTTTCCGAAATGCTAAAGACCAAATACAAGGCCGCCAGCAAGCCAATCACCGACTGCCAAAAATACTTTTCCCGCGAGCGCATGCCTTCAGGGTCTTTGTTCACCACCTTGCGCCAGTCGTCCACCCAGCCAATGGCGCCAAAGCCCAATGTCACCAGCAAGACGATCCAGACAAAGCGGTTGCTCAGGTCGACCCAGAGCAAAGTGGATACTGCTATCGACAAAAGGATCAACACACCGCCCATGGTGGGGGTTCCGCTCTTGCTGAGGTGGCTTTCCATGCCATAGCCGCGCACCGGCTGGCCAATTTTGAGTTCGCGCAGGCGGCGAATGACATATGGCCCTGCTGCTAAGCCAATGAGCAGTGAGGTGAGTGCGGCCATAACCGAACGAAACGTCAGGTACTGGAACACCCGAAAGGCACCAAACTCAGGCGACAGGGTTTGCAGCCACTGGGCCAAACTCAACAACATGCGAAACCTCCGAATACAAAATCAAACACCATGGCCACGCCCCCGGCGTATGCCTGTGTTGGCCAAGGCAGCTTCCACCACCTGCTCCATACGCATAAAACGCGAACCCTTGACGACAACGCTATGCAGATGCGGCAACTCGGCCATCAAGGCGTCAATCAAGGTCTGCACTGTCTCAAAATGCCGCGCACCTTCGAACGCACCGGCGGCGACGTGGGCCAACTCACCCAAGGTAAAGAGCTGCTCAATACCCTTGGCCTTGGCATAACGTCCGGCTTCGGCATGAAATTGCGGCCCTTGGTGACCCACCTCACCCATGTCACCCAGCACCAAGGCGCGGGGCCCTGGCAGCTCGGACAAGACGTCAATGGCGGCGTGTACGGAGTCGGGATTGGCGTTGTACGTGTCGTCGACCAAAGTCACTTCACGCCCCTGAACCGCCAGCACCACGGCCTTGGAGCGCCCTTTGACCGGCTCAAACGCCTGCAAACCTTGCACAACCGCTTGCGCACTCACCCCCGCTGACAACGCTGATGCGGCTGCGGCCAAAGAATTCTTGACGTTGTGGCGGCCCGCGATGGCCAGGCGGTAGTGCAGGTCTTGCCCCATCCCTTTGGCGTGCACCTGCCAGGCGCCGTTGGTCCACTGCGCCTGCACGCACACCAGGGCATCAGGCCCAGGAACGCCGTCCATGGCAAAGGTCACTTGCGGGCGAGAACCCGCCAAAATGGTCCAGACCTGAGCATGCTCGTCATCACGCGGGTAGATCACAACACCCTCGCTCCCCATGGGGGTGATGACCGAGCCGTTTTCCAACGCAACGGCACGCACTGTCTGCATAAACTCCAGGTGCTCGCGCTGGGCGTTGTTGACCAAGGCAACGGTGGGTTTAGCCATGGCTGCCAAGGTCGATATTTCACCCGGGTGGTTCATGCCCAGCTCCACCACGGCAACCTGATGCTGGGCGCGCAGGCGCAAGAGCGTGAGCGGCACACCAATGTCATTGTTGAAATTTCCCTTGGTGGCCAGTGCGCCACCGTTGGGCCGGTAGGCATCCAGGATGGCTGCAACCATTTGCGTCACCGTCGTTTTGCCGTTGCTACCGGTCACCGCAATCAGCGGCAAGGTGAACTGCGCACGCCATGCCGCCGCCAACTGGCCCAGAGCCCGCTTGGTGTCTGGCACCTCAACGCATACCAAGGTCTTTAAACCACTGCGGTCTGCGCCGCTGTGGCACAGGGCGGCCACTGCGCCCCGCTGCTCGGCCTCGACCAAAAAGTCATTGGCGTCATAGCGCTCGCCTTTGAGTGCCACAAACAAGTCACCGCGTTCCAGGGTACGGGTGTCGGTGTGTACGCGCGCCACGACGACGGTGCTATCGCCGTGGACCACGGCGCCGGGTAGCCAACGCGCCACTTGTGTCAAAGACATCATTGCAGTCATGAGCGAGCATCCTGTTTTGCGCGCCGACTTTGCAGCGCTTGCGCCGCATGGGCAGTATCGGAAAAGGGCAGCTTGACGCCAGCCGTTTCTTGGGTGTCTTCATGGCCTTTTCCGGCCAACAAAATCACATCTTCGGACGCAGCGTTTGCCACCACGTCCGCAATCGCCTGGGCCCGGTCGAGCTGCACATGCACGGAATCGCGCTGCGTCACCCCCAGCAGAATCTGGGCAACGATCGCCTCTGGCTTTTCGCTGCGAGGGTTGTCATTGGTGATGGCAACCCGGTCCGCCCTTTGCGAGGCAATGGCGCCCATCAAAGGCCGCTTAGACGGGTCACGGTCACCGCCGCAGCCAAACACGCACCACAGGCGACCGCCGCGCGCTTGAGCCACAGGGCGCAAGGCCGCCAAGGCCTGGCCCAACGCGTCCGGGGTATGGGCATAGTCCACCGCCAACAGGGGTTCATTGGTTCCACCCACACATTGCATGCGCCCAGGCACCGGGTGCAAAGCGCCGCACGCCGTTACCGCCGCACGCAGTGGAACACCCAGGCTGCGCAGGGTCGCCAATACACCGAGCAAGTTGGACACGTTGTACACGCCAATCAACTGCGTTTGCAGTGGCACGGCTTCGCCGCCTTCGACCACGTCAAAGGCCATACCCTGGGCCTGGTAGGCAATATTTTTGGCCTGCAGGCGCGCGCTGCGTTGGATGGCGACGGTCCACACGTCCAGCCCACGGACCTGGAGTGATTCCGCCAGCTCGACACCGCGAACGTCGTCCACGTTGATGACCGCTGCCGCCAGACCCGACCAGAAAAACAGCTGGCGCTTGGCTTGCCAGTAAGAATCCATGGTGCCGTGGTAGTCCAGGTGGTCTTGGCTCAGGTTGGTAAAAATCGCCACGCGGATGTAAGTCCCCGCCAGACGCTGCTCGACAATACCGATTGAAGACGCCTCTATCGCGCACGCCCGCAAACCTTGAGCCACAAAATTACGCAAGGTTTGCTGGAGTAAGACCGGGTCAGGCGTGGTCAGGCCAGTAGACGCCAGGGCGTTTTGGGCAGCAGCATCGTCATGCGAGCCAGCGCGCGGGGGGCAACCCACGCCCAAGGTACCAATCATCCCGCACGGCAAGGCGTATTGCGCAGGCAGGGCCGACAGCGCCTGCGCCAGCCACCATGTGGTGGACGTTTTGCCGTTGGTGCCGGTCACGGCCAATACCGCCAATTCGTGTGACGGCTCCCCGAAAAATGCGCTTGCCACCAGGCCCGTGTGCGCCTTCAGCCCTGCGTAGCTGGCGATACGCGCGTCGCTCCATTGAAACGGCGCAGCGCCCTCGCGCTCTACCAAGCAAGCCACCGCACCCTGAGTCAAAGCGCCGCCCACAAACTGGCGCGCATCCACCGCAGCGCCCGGCCAAGCGATAAATCCATCACCTCCAACCAATTGGCGGCTGTCCGAGCGCAGGGTCCCGGTAACCCGCTCACGCAGCCACTGCGCCGCTTCGTCTGGCGTATGAATTTCTTGCATCAGAAACTCTCCTCTTCGGCCTTGGCGAAGACCTCAGGGCGCACGGCCATGTCGGGCTGCACACCCATCATGCGCAGGGTCTGCTGCACGGTTTCGCTGAACACCGGCGCAGCGACATCGCCGCCGAAATATTTGCCGTTGCTGGGCTCGTCAATCATCACGGCGACCACGATGCGGGGGTTGTCGATTGGGGCGATGCCCACGAAGAAGCCGCGGTATTTTTTGGCCGCGTAGCCCTTGCCTTCCTGCTTATGGGCGGTACCGGTTTTGCCACCGACCGAGTAGCCCATGGTTTGGGCTTTGGGCGCGGTACCACCCGACTGGGTCACCATATGCAGCATATTGAGAACCGCATGGGCGTTACGTGCCTCCATCACCCGCACACCTGGTGCAGGCTGGTCTGACCTGAGCATGGTCAACGGAGCCAACTCACCGCCTCTTGCAAAGACGCTGTAGGCGCGCGCCAATTGGAACAAGCTGACCGACAAACCATACCCGTAACTCATGGTCGCTTGCTCGATTGGGCGCCACGTCTTATAGGCGCGTAGCCGTCCACTGACCGCCCCCGGAAACGGCACCTGCGGCTTTTGTCCAAACCCGACCTGGCTGAACATCTCCCACATTTCATGGGGCTCGGTCTGCATGGCGATTTTGACGGTGCCCACATTGCTGGACTTTTGAATGATTTCATTGACCGTCAGTGGGCCGTGGGGGTGCGCATCGGTAATCGTGGACCCGCCCAACGTGAGCCGTCCAGGTGCTGTCTGAATCACTGTTTCAGGTGTGATGATGCCCTTATCCAGCGCCAGCGCGATGACAAACGGCTTCATCGTCGAACCCGGCTCAAAGGTATCGGTCAGCGCACGGTTACGCAGTTGTTCACCACTGAGGTTGCTGCGCTTAGTCGGTGAATAGCTGGGGTAATTGGCGAGGGCTAATACTTCGCCGGTCACCACGTCAAGCACCACTACGCTGCCCACCTTCGCCTTGTTACTAACAACCGCTTCGCGCAGTTTTTGGTAGGCGAAAAACTGCACTTTGCTGTCGATGCTCAGTTGCAGGTCATGCCCCTCCATGGGCGCAATGCGGTCGCCCACGTCTTCCACCACGCGCCCCATGCGGTCTTTAATCACGCGGCGCGAACCGTTGCGCCCTGACAGTTCTTTGTTGAAGGTCAGCTCAACACCCTCTTGTCCTCTGTCTTCCACATTGGTAAAGCCCACCACGTGCACGGCCGACTCGCCTTCGGGGTATTCGCGGCGGTATTCCTTGCGCTGGTAGATGCCTTTGATGTTGAGCCCAGTGATCTGGCGCGCAACCTCGTCGTCTACCTGGCGCTTGAGCCAGACAAAGGACTTGTCTTCATTCTTGATGCGTTTGTTCAAATCCGCCGGCGACATCTCCAACAATTTGGCCAGCTTCAGGGTTTGCGCACGGTCAATTTCCACGTCTTCCGGAATGGCCCAGATGCTAGGCGAAGGCACACTGGAGGCCAGAATCAAGCCATTGCGGTCCAAAATGCGGCCCCGGTTGGCGGGTAACTCCAAGGTGCGCGCAAAACGTACTTCGCCTTGGCGTTGGAAGAAGTCGTTAGCGTACACCTGGATGTAGGCGGCGCGCGCAGCCAAGCCCACAAACGCCAGCGCAATGGCGGCCACCACCAGTTTACTGCGCCACACTGGCGTGCGGCTGGCCAACAAGGGGCTCGATGTGTACTGGATGCTGCGGCTCATGGTGCACGCCCATTGGTAGCCGCGCTGGCGCCACTGGCAGCTAGCGCGGGCATAGCGCCCCCGGCGTAGGTCACGTAGGTGGTAATGCCCGGTGTGGCTTGGCGCATTTGCAGCTTTTCGCGCGCCAACCGCTCAACCCGCGCCGGGGTTGCTTGTGCACGTTTTTCGACCTGCAGGCGCTCGCGCTCAACTGTCAGGCGCCGCGCCTCGGTGTTGGCACGGTCCAGCTCGGTAAACAGGCGGCGAGAGTCGTACTGCACCCCCACCAAATACAGCGCGCTGGCTAACACCGCAAGCATCAGAACGACATTGAGACGGATCATGCGTCCGTCCTTTGTGCAACCCGCATGATGGCGCTGCGCGAACGTGCATTGCCCGCCACTTCGTTGGCACTCGGCTTGATACGGTCCAGCGCCTTGAGCTTCATCACCTTTGGCATGGCGAACGGATTTCTGCGGTCGTATTCGTCGCGCGCATGCTTGGCAATAAATTGCTTGACGATGCGGTCTTCCAAAGAATGGAAGCTAATCACCACCAAACGTCCACCGGGTTTCAAGACATTAAGGCTGGCCTCTAGCGCCTGTTGCAACTCTTCAAGCTCAGCATTGATGAAAATCCGAAAAGCCTGAAATGTGCGCGTTGCAGGGTTCTGGCCCGGCTCGCGGGTTTTGACCGTGTCAGCCACGAGCTGGGCCAATTCGGAGGTGGTTGAAATTGGGCCCCGTTCTTGTCGGCGAGCAACAATCGCCTTTGCAATGGCCCCAGCAAACCGTTCTTCGCCATAGTCACGTATCACCTCCGCGATTTGATTGATGTCAGCCGTCTCTAGCCACTGCGCCACACTTTCGCCGCGCGTGGTGTCCATGCGCATATCCAGCGGGCCCTCAAAGCGAAAGCTAAAACCCCGCTCCGGGTTGTCAATTTGGGGCGAGCTGATCCCCAAATCCAGCAGCAGGCCATCGGCGCTGTTGCCCGGCAGTTCGGATATCTGCGAAAACGCCGCATGCACGATCGAAAAACGTTCGTCATCAATGGCGTTAGCTGCTGCCACCGCATCGGGGTCACGGTCAAATGCAATAAGTCGCCCGACTGGGGACAGGCGCGAAAGAATCAGCCGAGAATGCCCGCCGCGCCCGAAGGTGGCATCAACGTAGACGCCATTAGCGTAGGCATCCGACATGTCCGGCGCATCTACCCCACTGCTGAACAACGCGTCGACGGCTTCGCTCAACAGTACAGTGGTATGGGTCCATGAAGTGTTCACCGCCCTGCCCTAGAAGGAAAAGTCTCGGAAGACATCAGGCATATCCCCCTGCATGGCCTGCGCCTCTTTGGCGTCGTAGGTGGCTTTGTCCCACAACTCAAAGTGGTTGCCCATTCCAAGGAGCATGGTGTCTTTCGCAATACCAGCAGCTTCACGCAACTCGGGCGACACCAACACGCGGCCAGTGCCATCCATCTCCACATCCATGGCATTACCCAGAAAAATACGTTTCCACCACTGGGCTGACATGGGCAAGGCGGCAATGCGTTCGCGGAACTTTTCCCACTCGGGACGCGGAAAAACCATCAGGCAACCATGGGGGTGCTTGGTGATGGTAAGTTGACCCGCTGCGGTTGCGCTCAGGACGTCACGGTGCCGGGTAGGCACAGATAGCCTTCCCTTTGCATCCAGACTGAGAGACGAAGCGCCTTGAAACACCGCAGACCACCCTTTTTTGAATGCCAGATGCAGAAACGACTGCTGACTGACACTTTTCACCACTTAATTGCACTTTTTTGCACTTTAGCAGCAAATGGCGAGTTTGCAAGAGGGTTTACGTGAATTTTTTCAATGAAATCAAGGACTTAGGAGCGAATCCAAATCCTGCATAACACCAAAAAGCGTTATGAATTAAGCACTTAGCACGCGCAATGAAAGTAACACTTGATAAGTCGCGGGGCCCGCCCGATGTGCAAACGTTTACAAAATGTAGCGCGACAAGTCTTCGTCTTGGCTGAGCTCACCCAGGCGGGCATCGACGTAGGCGGCGTCCATCCGCACGGTCTGTCCACGCAAGGAAGCGGCGTCAAAACTGACGTCGTCCAACAGGCGCTCCATGACGGTTGCCAAGCGACGCGCGCCAATGTTTTCGGTGCGCTCATTGACGTCAAATGCGATCTGCGCCAAGCGGGTGATGCCATCGGACGTGAACTCTAGGGTCACTCCCTCAGTGGCCAGCAGCGCCTGGTATTGCTTGACCAGGGATGCGTGGGTTTGGGTCAGGATGGCTTCGAAGTCTTGCACCGACAAGGACTGCAACTCCACCCGAATCGGGAAGCGGCCCTGCAATTCAGGGATCAAGTCGCTGGGCTTGCTCAAATGGAAGGCGCCCGACGCCACAAACAAGATATGGTCGGTCTTGACGATGCCGTATTTGGTGGACACGGAAGTACCCTCCACCAAAGGCAACAAGTCACGCTGCACGCCTTGGCGAGACACCTCTGCGGACGTGCCTTCACTGCGTGAGGTGACCTTGTCAATTTCGTCAATGAACACAATGCCGTTTTGCTCCAACATGTGCAAAGCTTGGGCCTTGATGTCGTCTTCGTTGACCAGTTTGGCGGCTTCTTCTTCGACCACCAGCTTGTAGGCTTCGCTGATTTTTAGCTTGCGTGTCTGCTTCTTTTGCTGGCCCATTTGACCGAACATGCCCCGCAGCTGTTCGGTCATTTCCTCCATGCCGGGCGGGCCCATGACCTCCAATTGCGGCGCAGCCAAAGCAACATCCATTTCGATTTCGCGATCGGCCAGTTGGCCTTCACGCAGCTTTTTGCGAAAGGCCTGGCGTGTGGCGCTCTCGCCGCTGGCGTCGGCCACCTGCCCTAGCGCGTCGCTGCGGGGCGGCGGCAGCAAAATATCCAATATGCGCTCTTCGGCAAAGTCTTCTGCCCGCTCACGTACCTTGAGCTTTTCCGCTTCGCGGGTTTGTTTAACCGCAATGTCGGCTAGGTCACGGATGATGGCATCCACATCCTTGCCCACGTAGCCCACCTCGGTGAACTTGGTCGCTTCCACCTTGATGAAGGGCGCGTCGGCCAGTCGGGCCAAACGGCGGGCGATTTCGGTCTTACCAACCCCGGTGGGACCAATCATCAGGATGTTCTTCGGTGTAATCTCGGCGCGCAAGTCGCCTTGAACCTGCTGGCGGCGCCAGCGGTTGCGCAGCGCGATGGCCACGGCGCGTTTGGCCTGTTTTTGGCCGACGATGTGCTTGTCGAGTTCGGCAACGATTTCTTGGGGTGTCATAGGCAATTCAAGGGAAGCCGCCGGACGCGCACAGGCGACTCAGGTCTTGTCTTCCAGCGTTTCAATGGTGTGGTGCATATTGGTATAAATGCACAGTTCGCCCGCAATTTCAAGCGAACGTTTGACAATGTCAGGGGCCGACAACTCGGTGTGGTTGAGCAGGGCAACTGCGGCTGCCTGCGCATAAGCACCACCCGAGCCGATGGTGACGATGCCATTTTCGGGCTCCAGAACATCGCCATTACCAGTGATGATCAGCGACGCCTCATGGTCCGCCACGGCCAGCATGGCCTCTAGGCGGCGCAAGACCCGGTCTGTGCGCCAATCTTTGGTCAACTCAATGGCGGCTCGCACCAAATGGCCTTGGTGCTTCTCTAGCTTGGCCTCGAAGCGCTCAAACAGGGTGAATGCATCCGCCGTCGCGCCCGCAAACCCCGCCAGAACTTTGCCGTGGTACAACTTGCGTACTTTGCGCGCCGTACCTTTGACAACGATGTTGCCCAAGGTCACCTGACCATCACCGCCAATGGCCACCGAATAGCCCTGCGGCGTCTTGCGCCGTACGCTGATGATGGTCGTGCCGTGAAACTGTTCCATAGTGTTGCCGCAATGCCGCAAAGGCCTTTAAAGGGAGCGTGGGACGACCTGCGCGTACTCGTTGATACCAATGACGGTAAAAAATGCCGCAACCAAACGGTGTACGTCGCGAAACTGAACCTGGCAGCCCTCCGCATGGCGGGTGGCAGCCCAATTGAGCAAACTCCCGGCCGCCGCAAAATCGACGCGCACCAAGTCATGGCAACCCACCAGAATCCGCCCGTCCTGGCCGCAATTCCCCAACGATGCGGGCAACGCCTGCATTGCGTCACCCAGCAGCTCACCCCGCAACACAAAATGCGCAGCCCCATCCTCCGTGGCGGATGCGCCCACCGGCGCCGCCACCACCGCACTGGACGCTGCGGTCGGCGCCTGCGCTATATCGCTGCCAACAAAGGTGCACTGCGCCTCTTTCCAGGGAACCGGCGGTGCCTCGTAGGCCACACAATAGTCCAGCGCCGCCAACTCAAACGCATCGTGCATGCGCAAGGCGCGCAATACATTAAGCCGCAACACCCACCACTGCGGATCGATACTGCTGTCTCCTGAAGGCGTCAACAAGTGCAATACCTGCACCAATTTACCCTGCCCAACAAAGTCTAAGGACACCGGCTCGTCGCACAGGCTTGCGAAAAGCCCAGCAAGCAAGGGCATAGCGTCGGCATCCACACCCGATAGATTTGACCAACCCAAACACCAAGGCATGGGGTTTGCGCCCAGGGTGTCACGCAGCGCCTCCATCGCCTGGACGTTAAGCTGCGCCGGAGCGTCCCAAATCAGCGTCTTGGCCACCACCGGTGCGGTTGTTACCGCTAGGGCTGGCATGAGATCACCCAGCCCCACCCAGACCGGCGCAATGCTACCCAGGATGCCGGAGAACTCGCCCACCGTCTGCGCAAACTTGCGCGGGTTTTGTGTGGCGCGGTACAAATCCAATACGGAAGCCACCCACGACAAGGCCACGCTGGAGGGCACCCGCTGCTCGCGCAACGCGTCCAGCAAGCCCTGCTCTGCGCCGGCATAGTCGCCGTTGGCAAAACGAATGGCGGCCTCTTCCAGCTCAGGGTCGGTCGCCATTTGGTCCACGTCC
Source organism: Burkholderiales bacterium (assembly GCA_038230175.1). Classification (GTDB taxonomy): domain Bacteria; phylum Pseudomonadota; class Gammaproteobacteria; order Burkholderiales; family Burkholderiaceae_C; genus Allorhodoferax. The sequence goes on along the minus strand of JBBRNS010000037.1, from coordinate 9,982 downwards.
AGCGCGAACAAGTTAGAGGCGGAGAAGCCCACATCGGACGCTGCATAACTTTCAACCCCCAGTCCCACGCGCCCCGTATTGGAAGCCGCACCGGGCCTGCCGCCAGAGCCCACACCGCCGCGCATCTGGGACGACAAAGACTCACCGCCCGGTTGGGCCGTGGGCAGCACTGGCGAACGTGTAGTGGCGAAATGGTCGGACAAAAGCGAGATCGAGACCGACGTCGACTCTTTTGACGCATCAATCTTGGAGGCGCCTGTCGCATGGCCTGCAATGGACGCCGCGCCGGTTAAGGGCTTGGCATTCTCTTGCTTGCCCTTCCACCACTGCTTGGACATTTGGGCTTCAATCTCGTCGATCTTTTTCAGGGTAACTGCGCGGCCGTCCTGGTCTGACGCGATACTCGATTGGAAATACGAGGGCCTCCCCAGGGCAGCCACGGCCGTTGCGTCACGGCTACGCAACTTGCGCAGTTGGTCGAACTCTCGCCGGCGGACAAAGTCGTTTTGCCGCTTGCGCTCAATCATGGCCTTGAGGACTTGCTTGTCGTAGCCGCTTTCTTCGTCGTTCTGGGGCTTATCCAACTCCGACCAGTCCTTGGTCGGATTGCGCACGAACATTGCCATCTTGGACAGCAATGTAGGGCGATCGTCTTTGGTTGCCATTGGCGCAGGGGTGCAGTGGGCCGGATAGGTGGTTTGCGTGGGCTTAATCCCCAAACATTTTTTGCTTCAACTCGCGGCGCTGCTGGGCTTCGAGCGACAGCGTTGCGGTGGGACGGGCCAACAAACGCCCGACACCGATGGCCTCACCGGTCTCGTCGCAGTAGCCGTAGTCGCCAGCATCAATGCGGCCGATGGATTGCTCAATCTTCTTAAGTAACTTGCGCTCGCGGTCGCGGGTGCGCAACTCGAGTGCGTGTTCTTCTTCGATCGTCGCACGGTCCGCCGGATCAGGCACCACGGCAGAGTCTTCGCGCAAATGCTCGGTCGTCTCGCCAGCGTTGCTCAAGATGTCGGTCTTAAGCACAACCAGTTTCATGCGAAAAGCGGCCATCTGCACGTCGTTCATGTATTCCGAGTCGGGCATGGCGATCAAGTCAGCGTCGGTCAGCTCGGCCACGGGCTTTGTTTTCCAGCTGTTAACCAGTTTTGCATCCTTCTTCATGGTGGCGGGTAAAACGGGAATGATGGCGTGCGGGCTTTCATCTTGCGAGTAGCTCGCTTTGGCAGCGGTGGAGGCCACGCTTTGTGCGATGGACGGCACGGTCAACTGCGCCAAGCGCGAAGACGGGCGACCCGCCTTGGCCGGCGCAGGCGTGGCAACAGGAGCCACAGCCGCGGGTGCCGGCGTTGATTTAGCCGGGGAGGAATTGACTGACATTGATTTTTTTTCTTTCACGACCACAGCAGGCGCAGACGAGGTGGCTTTCACCTTCGCGGCCGGTTTGGCTGGAGCACTCACAGGGGTTGGGGACTTGGCAGCGGACTTTGGTGGCGCTTTCGCAACCGTCTTGCCAGCCGGCTGAGGAGCCGACGAGACTGATTTTACGGGCTTTATCGCGACCGGCGCTTTAACTGGGGCTTTGGCAACCGCCTTGACTGGCGTTTTTGCAACGGGCTTGGCAGCAGCCTTCACTGCAGGTTTGGCGGCCACTTTCGTCGCGGGTTTGGCAACTGCCTTTGGCGCCGGTTTGGCAGCGACCTTTGTGGTCGCCTTGGACGCTACGGGTGCAGCAGCTTTGGGCGCGGCCTTACTGGCGGCAGCGGGCTTAGCAGGTGCTGCAGCCGCCTTGGTGTTTTTACCGGTCTTAGCTTTCACGTCTTCTCTCCTAGCATCGGCCGCATTCGCCTTTGAGAAACCCATCATTTGCAAAATCGAAACCATTATTTAACTCCCAAGCTGAAAATAGTGCAATGCATATCCATTGCGGGCGGAACTCTAGTCCCCTTGTGATCTTACGGGCAACTGGCTCACACCAGTGCCTGCTCCAGTCCCTGCAACAAAATGTCTTTGGGTAAATCGATACCGATGAAGACCATTTTGCTGCCCCGCGCCTCATCGGCGCCCCACGGCGGCCCCAAATCGCTACCCATCAGCTGGTGCACACCTTGGAAAATGACTTTGCGGTCGGTACCCTTCATGTGCAAAACACCTTTGTACCTCAACATGCGGGGACCATAGATGTTGACGATAGCACCCAAGAAGTCTTCTAACTTGGCCGGGTCAAACGCGCGGTCTGACCTAAATACAAAACTTTTGACATCGTCGTCGTGGTGGTGGTGGTGCCCATGGCCTGCGCCAGTCTGGTGCGACGGGTGGTCGCAGGCCTCGCCTGGTGCGTGGTCATGGCCAGCATGGTCGTGCGCGGCATGGTCATGGTCGTCGGCTTTTAAGAAGTCGGGGTCGATGTCCAGCTTGGCATTCAGGTTAAAGCCGCGCAGATCAAACACATCACTCAGCGGCACCTCGCCAAAATGCACCGCTTTGATCGGAGCACGCGGGTTCATGTGTTTGAGGCGGTGAATCAAAGCGTCCACCTCCTCTTTACCCACCAAATCCGTCTTGCTAATAAAGATTTGGTCGGCAAAACCCACCTGACGGCGCGCCTCTTGGCGGTCGTTGAGCTGGTTGACCGCGTGTTTGGCATCCACCAGGGTCAAGATAGAGTCCAGCAAATAGGACTCGGCCACCTCGTCGTCCATAAAAAACGTCTGCGCCACCGGGCCGGGGTCGGCCAAGCCAGTGGTCTCGATCACCACCCGCTCAAAGTCGAGCTCGCCCTTGCGTTTTTTCTCAGCCAAATCACGCAGAGTGGCACGCAGGTCTTCACGGATGGTGCAGCAAATGCAGCCGTTGCTCATCTGGATGATCTGCTCGTTGGTGTCGCTGACCAAGATGTCGCTGTCGATGTTTTCTTCGCCAAACTCGTTCTCAATGACGGCTATTTTCTGGCCATGGGCTTCGGCCAGCACGCGCTTGAGCAGCGTCGTCTTGCCGGAGCCGAGGAAGCCAGTCAGGATGGTTGCGGGTATGAGGCTCATGGTGGAATAGGAAAATTAGCAGGTGGGGAGTGTAGTGTCTATCGCCGGGGCCGGGTAAAAAAGGCTATGGGCTCAGGCTTTGCGCATAACGACCAGCCCCTTGAGGTACTCGCCCTCAGGGAACGCAATCGTCATCGGGTGGTCCGGGGCACCACCCATGCGCTCAGTAATGTAGCCATCCACCCCGGCATCTGCCCCCGCGCCAGCCACGATTTTGTGGAACAGGTCGGCCGTGATGCCGCCCGAGCATGAATAGGTAAACAACACCCCACCGGGCTCCAGCAGTTTGAGTGCCAGGCGGTTTATGTCTTTGTAGGCCCGCGCCGCGCGCTCGGCGTGGGCTACGGTGGCGGCAAACTTGGGAGGATCCAACACGATGGCGTCAAACGTCTTGCCGTCCGCCAAAAACTGGCGCAGCGAGGCGTTCACGTCGGCATCCATAAACGTAGCCCGCGCGGCGTCAAAGCCGTTCAACGCCACGTTGGCGGCGGCTTTTTCAATGGCCGGGCCGGAGGAGTCGATGGAGGTGACATGCGCCGCCCCACCCGCCAGCGCCGCAACCGTAAAGCCGCCGGTGTAGCAATAACAATTGAGCACCCGCTCAAACTTTAAGCGCTGGGCATAGTCAGCAAACTTTTTGCGGCTGTCGCGTTGGTCTAAGTAGAAGCCGGTTTTGTGCCCGGTGGCAATGTTGATGCCCAACTGCCAGCCATGCTCTTGCAAAACCAGCTCCAAAGGTCCCTCGCCGCGCAGCCAGCCCGCCTCTTGCGGCAAACCCTCTTGCGCGCGGCTGCTGGTGTCAGAGCGCTCATAAAGCTGCTGCAAGCCAGTAGCCTGCAGCAGCGCATCGGCCAGCACGGTTTTCCAGCGCTGTGCGCCGCTGGACAAAAACTGCGCCACCAGCGTGTCGCCATAGCGGTCCACAATCAGCCCCGGCAGCCCATCGGACTCGCCGTGCACCAGGCGCACGCCGTCGCTTTTTACGTCAAATCGACCTCTAGCCCTCACGGAATGTGCGCAAGCAGCTATAAAAAACGGAGCATCAATGCGCTGCGCCTCGTCAAAACTCCAGACCCGTGCGCGGATTTTGGACGCCGGGCTAAACGCCGCCCAGGCCAAAAACTGCCCGGTACTGGACTCAACCCGCACCGTCTCACCGCTGTCGCCGCTGCCTTTGGCAATGGCCGACTCAAAGATCCACGGATGGCGGCGCTGCAAGGAGCGTTCCTTGCCTTCTCTTAAACGAATGGTTTTCATGGGGGCATTGTCGCCGCGACCGCAAGGCTAGTCCGTGGTGTGATTGGCGCGACAACAATCCTTTACTTACTTACTTTTTAGGTTCAACACGGCACGCACAAAGCGGGGCGGCACAGACAAGCCCTGAAGGCTAAAAGAAACGCGTATTCACATCAATACGTGACTCTCAAATTCTTCATGCCACAGGCGCCCCCCTCAGACCCCGCCCACCCCTACTTCTTCACCTTAGCCCTCGGATGCGCCGCGTCATACGCTTTAGCCAAATGCTGAAAATCCAACCGGGTATAGACCTGCGTGGTGGTGATGTTGGCGTGGCCCAGCAGCTCTTGAACCGCGCGCAGGTCGCCGCTGCTTTGCAGCACATGGCTGGCAAACGAGTGGCGCAACATGTGGGGGTGCACCGGCGTGGCCATGCCCGCTTGCAGGCTGCGGCGTTTGAGCCGCTGCCAGACCGATTGCGCGGTCAGCCGGGTGCCATTGCGCCCGTTGAATAGGGCCGATGCCGCATCGGCCTGGCTGGCAGTCACCATGCCCGCACCCAGCGTGCCCATGGGGCCGCGCAGGTGCAGCCAGCGCTCTAGCGCTTGCAAGGCGGCTTTGCCGATGGGCACGGTGCGCCGCTTGCTGCCCTTGCCCAGCACATGGGCCACGGCCCCGACCAAGTCAAGCCAGCCCCGCGCGGTTTTGCTGGGCACCACGTCCAGCCCCACCAGTTCGCCCACCCGCAGGCCGCTGCCGTAGAGCAGCTCGACCATGGCCGCGTCGCGCGCTTCTAACCAAGCGTCGTCGTCGCTCTCAAAGCTGGCGAATTGCACCGCGTCGTCCACGCCCAGGGCTTTGGGCAGGGGCTTGGGGGCTTTGGGGGCGCGCACGTCTTGCACCGGGTTGGCGGCAATGGCGCCCTCAAAGCCCAGCCAGGTGTAAAAACCGCGCCAGCCCGACAAAATCAGGGCGATACCGCGCCCGCTGCGGCCTTTGCTGTGCATGTGCGCCACCCAGCGGCGAATGTGGCTGGTGTGCACCTGCAGCAGGTCCACCGGCACTTGGGCGGCGTAGGTGGACAGGCGCTCTAGGTCTAGGGTGTAGAGCGCCACCGTGCGCTCGGCCAAACGCTTCTCAAAGCGCACATGGGCCAGATACCGATTGACCCAGTCGGCGTCTAGCGCCACCGCGTTAGCGCAGGCGCGAGAGTGCGGCGCTGGCCAGTTCGCCGATGCGCGACAAAAACTCGGTGCCCATGCCGCTGTTAAAACGGTGTGCGTCGGGCGAGCCGAGCACCAGCATGCCAAAGGCCGGGCCAGAGCTGCCCGCGCCGCCCGGACGCAACGGAATCAGTGCCAAAGAGGTGACGGTAAACGGCGTCTCTAGCCAGCCCACCGCTTCAAAGCCGGTGTTCAGGCCTGAAAATGGCTCCATCAAAGAGCTGGCGAACAGCTTGGCGTCGTCGCTCACGCCCGATGCAAAATCCTGGCCCAAGTGGTCTGGCGCCACGTCCCACACCCGAATGCCGACCTGAGGCACCGAGAACTGGTGGCGGATGCCTTGCACAATTTGGTCGGGCATTTGCTGCACGTCGGTGGTCTGGAACAGGGTGAGCGCCCAGCGCAAGACTTTGTCCGACAGCATGACGTTTTCGGTGCCGTTGCGGATCATCTCCATGATGCGCTGCTCTAACAGTTTGATCTTCTCGCGCAGCATTTCGGCCTGGCGCTCTTGCAGGCTGACCGCCCGGTGGCTGTGCGGGCTGGTGAACTGCACGGTAGACAAGAGCAGCGCGTGGCGCTGAAAAAAGTCCGGCGTATTGACCAGGTAATTGGCAATATCGTCTTCGGTGATGGGGTTGGTCAACAGGGTGTCGTTCGGTGGTGTCATAAGGTTTGGCCTTGCGGCCTAGTGGTCTGGCAGATCTATTTCGCCGTGAAAAACTGTGGTGGCGGGCCCGGTCATCATGACAGGTGCGTCCATACCGGCCCAGGCAATGTGCAAATCGCCGCCGCGGGTGTGCACATCGACCGCATTGTCCAACAAGCCCAGGCGAATGCCAGCCACTACGGCGGCGCAGGCACCGGTGCCGCAGGCCAGCGTCTCACCCACGCCGCGCTCAAACACCCGCAGGCGCACGGCACTGCTGCCCAGCACTTGCATGAAGCCCACGTTCACGCCCTGCGGGAAGCGCTGGCTTTGCTGCACCAGTGGGCCCAGGGTGCTAACCGGTGCGGTGTCGACATCGTCCACCACCAGCACTGCGTGCGGGTTGCCCATGGAGACGGGCGACAGCCACACAGGCGCTATCAAATCAGTAGCTGCTTGCGCACGTTCTGTGAGGGCTAGAGGCCATTTTTGCCATAAATTTACCGTCTGCGGCTGCAACCCCGCAGCGTCAAATGGAATCTGCTCTAGCGCAAAAATGGGCGCACCCATGTCCACCGTGACGCGGCCGTCTGGGGTCAGGCGCGGCTCGATCACGCCCATCATGGTTTGAACCCGCAGCGCGTCTTTGTCGGTCAGGCCGCTGTCACGCACGTAGCGGGCGAAGCAGCGCGCGCCGTTGCCGCACTGCTCGACTTCGGCGCCGTCGGCGTTGTGGATGGCGTATTCAAAGTCAATGCCGGGGCCGGGTGAGGGGCGCACGCTCAAGATTTGGTCGGCTCCCACGCCGAAGTGGCGGTCGCCCAGAAAGCGGTATTGCGCCACGCTCAGGCCCAGGCGGCCACGGGTCTCGTCGAGCACCACAAAGTCGTTGCCCGCACCCTGCATTTTGGTGAATTGGATTCGCATGGTCGGATTATCGCGGCAGTGCGTTTGGCTGCAAAATGGCCCCATGGTCCGCCCCACCCAAATACTGCCCACCGGCATCCCCGACTCCCCCCTGCCCCCACCCGGCGACTGGCAAACCATCGCGCCGGTGCCCTTGCTCAAAAACCTGTTGCGCCTGACCGCGCCCAACCCCGGCGTGATGACCGGCCCCGGCACCAACAGCTATTTGGTGGGCGACGCGCTCAGCGGCTTCATCGTCATCGACCCTGGCCCGGCCGATGCCGACCATGTGCAGCGCCTGTGGCAAGCCGCGCAGCACCCAGATGGCACCGGCGGCAACATTGTGATGATTGTGTGCACCCACTCGCACCCCGACCATTCGCCGGGCGCCGCACCGCTGCAGGCGCTGTGCCAAAGCGGGGCAAGTAGCCAGGGCGCAAGCAGTAGGCAGCCGCCCCCAATTCTGGGCCTGCCATCGGCCCCCACTGCGCGGGCAGCCAGCACCTTCACCCCCGACCGGGCGCTACAAAATCAGGAGCTGCTTGCGCTTGTTTCTAGAGGGCTAGAGGCCGATTTGGCATCAAATTCTGGGACAACCACCTGCACCCATACCCTGCAGGTCATCTATACCCCAGGCCACGCGGCCAACCATGTGTGCCTGCTGTTGGTGGAAGACGGCCTGTTGTTCTCCGGCGACCACATCTTGAACGGCAGCACCACCGTCATTGACCCGCCCGACGGCAATATGACGGCCTACCTAGACTCCCTAGACGCCCTCGCCCAGGCCTGCACCACGCACGGTGTGCGCTTCATCATGCCGGCCCACGGCCACCCGATGGATGGTGCGCTGGGGGCCATTGCCCATCTCAAAACCCACCGCCTTGCGCGGGAGGCGAAAATACGCGCTGTGATCCAAGCCAACCCCCAGGGCGGTTTGGACGAATGGCTACCCTTGGCCTACGACGACGTGCACCCGCGCATCTGGCCGGTGGCCAAACGATCCCTGATGGCCCATGTTGAACGCCTTGCCGCTTTAAAGACCCTATGACCACTGCGCCCCCCAAAAAGACACTGAAGCTAGCGCCCCGCGAAGCCCCCCCACGGGCGACCCGCCCCGCACCTGCGCCCGACGCGCCAGCACGCCCCTACGCCCAACCGCCGGGCATGCCGCCCCAGCTTCCTTCCACCAAGGCCGCGCGCAAGCCCCGCATGCGGCCCGTGACCGCCCTTCGGACCAAACCCAGCGCGCCCGACGCACCCCCTAAGGAAGACGCCAGCGGCGAGCGCCTGTCCAAACGCGTGGCGGCCATGGTGCCCTGCTCGCGCACCGAGGCCGAGCAATACATTGAAGGCGGCTGGGTGCGGGTGGCGGGCCAAGTGGTAGAAGAGCCGCAGTTTCGGGTGGGCGCACAGGCCAGCATCACCATAGACCCCAACGCCAGCCTGCTAGAGCTGGGCTCCATCACATTGATCTTGCACAAGCCCGACGACTGGGTGGATGGCACCGAAGAGTCGCTCGCCAAGCTCAACCGCCAAACGCGGCGCGAAGGATTTAAGGATGCACGCACCCTGCTGGTGGCGGCCAACCACGTGGCCGACGACCCGGCCGGCATTCGCATGCTGCAGCGCCATTTCAAGCAGCTCACCGCCACTGTGCCGCTGGAGAACGCCGCCAGCGGACTGATCGTGTTTACCCAAGATTGGCGTGTGGAGCGCAAGCTGGAAGAGGACATGGGCTCAATGGAGCACGAGGTGATTGTGGAAGTGGCAGGCGAGGTGTCAGAACAAACGCTGCGCCTGCTCAACCGCCTGCAAGACTCCGACGCCGATTTGCCGCAAACCAAGGTCAGCATCAACAGCACCACGGAGGGCAGCAGCAAACTGCGCTTTGCCATCAAAGGCGCGCACCGGGGTTTGATTGCCCACCTGTGTGAGCGCGCCAAGCTTGAGATTGTGAGCATGCGCCGCATTCGCATAGGCCGCGTGGCCTTGAGCGACCTGCCCGCTGGGCAATGGCGGTATTTGGCGGGCCACGAGCGGTTTTAAACCGTGCCGCTGGGCGCCGGATCAGGCCTCGATGCCCTTTGCGTGCCAATGCGTGGTCCTGATGCGCCAATTTCCGGCGTGGCCCAGCGCTGCATATTGATTTTGCAGCCAGTTTTACTAGACTTGGCGCAACTGGTTACCTACTACTCCTTACTTACAGCTTCTGCAATGGGGTTTGCGCTTTTTTAAGCGCCCTACGCCGTCCGTTGCAGGCTTGAACCCACACTACTTTTTTTACTAAAGAATGGCTTTTATGCACCTATGGCGCACATTCATCGACCGCGCAAGAACCATGGCGGGGATACGCAGGCAGCGTCAGCCGCCCCCAGCCAACGGCAAACCGACCCCCGGATGCAGCATTGTCAAAGATGCCCAGCGGATTCGCGTCAAACACACCATTGATGACGATTTGTGGAAGTGGCTGTTCGAGCGGGGTTGGCGCCCCATGCCTGTCAAAAACAACCGCAGGCGCTACACGGTGATTCGCGGCAGTGCGTTTGAAAAGCTGGTGCAAGCAGACCCGGTCTTGCGCCCGGGCATCTACAACTTGATCATCGCCGACCCCTCCCCACAGCGCGGGGAAGCAATGTCAAAGTCAGCGCACAAAACCGCTGCGTGATGCACATGGTGTTGGCGTTAAGCGCCCATCACCAGCCCCGCCAGCAGCGTCGAGGGGGAGGCCTCTAAATACCCCACAGCTTCCAAGCCCAGACAATTACGGGCACACTGCACCACTTTTTTTTAGCGAGCTTGGTGTGACCCATTTCCTACTTTTCTTTGCGGGCCTTGCTGCGCTGGTGGGCGGTGCTGACCTGCTGGTGCGGGGTGCATCGCGGTTGGCGCTGTCATTTGGAATTTCGCCGTTGGTGGTGGGACTC
>JBBRNS010000036.1:0-23513 GCA_038230175.1 Burkholderiales bacterium | reverse complement strand
CTCGCTGTGTTGAGCAGCCGCAATCCAAGCTATGGTACTATGTTTGGGAACACAATACCTGTAGGGCCGCGGCGGGAAACACCGCCGGTTGGCCGAACCGCGCTAACCAGCCTCGACGCCGCACCAGTCATAAATGCTGAGCGCCATCACCTTGATGGCGGCGAAGTAGTCGTCTTGTGCGATCGCTGCATGCCATTCATCGGTGGAGCGCACCACTTTGACAGTGATGTCCAGCGGCGCGGCGCGGGTCTGGATGACTTCAATGGTTTGGGGGTGGCAGTCGCCACCGACGATGAATGTGTTGCCTTTGGCTTTGACACTGCGCTTGGCCAGGGTCATGGCCTCGGCGGCAGCGGTGGCTTCGTCCAACATCGACGCGTTGGCCATGGGCATGCCGGTCAGGTCGCACACCATGGTTTGGAAGTTGACCAGGGCTTCCATACGGCCCTGGGAAATCTCAGCCTGGTAGGGCGTATAGGCGGTGTACCAGGCCGGGTTTTCCAAAATGTTGCGCAGGATCACGCCGGGCGTGTGGGTGCCGTAATAACCCTGGCCGATGTAGCTTTTGAACACCTGGTTTTTGTCAGCCAGGCTTTTGAGCTCGGCCAGCGCGGCGGCCTCGGTGATGGCGTCCGGGATGTCCATCTTGCTAGTGCGCGCAATCGAGCGCGGCACGATGCTGTCGATCAGCGTGCGGCGCGACGTCTCGCCGATGGCTTTGAGCATTAGCTGCTCATCGGCCGCATCAATACCAATGTGGCGGGCAACAAATTCGCTGGCGTTTTCCAGCTGTGCAAGGGTAGGGCGTGGGGCAGAGGTGGGCATGGGGTCACTCAATCGGCCGTTCGCCCTGAGCCTGTCGAAGGGCGGCGAAACGGCAGAAAACGGCGGTGGGCTTCGACAGGCTCAGCCCAAAACAGATGTTGCTTAGGCGGTTGCAGAAAAAGCGGTGTAGCTGGTCTCGTCCATCAGGTCTGTGAGTTCGGCCGGGTTGGCAAGCTTGACCTTGAAGAACCAGCCAGCGCCCAGGGGGTCGCTGTTGGCCAATGAAGGGTCTGCGCGCAGGGCCTCGTTCACTTCGGTGATTTCACCGGTGACCGGCATGTACACGTCGGCAGCGGCCTTGACGGACTCGACCACGCCGGCTACGTCTTTGATGGCCAAGGTGCTGCCCACCGTGGGCAGGTCGACGAACACCACATCGCCCAGCGCGTCTTGCGCGTGGTGGGTGATGCCGACGGTGGCGATTGAGCCTTCAACGTTGAGCCACTCGTGGTCGGGTGTGTACTGGATTGCCATGGAAAAACTCCTGAGGATGGTTGTGAAGGTGTGGTTAAAAAAGAAACGGGGTAAGCGTGCAGCGCCAGTCGGAGGCATCAGCCCCGGAAATAGCGCGTGGGTACAAACGGCATGGCCGCCACTTCCATGGGCACCGGCTTGCCGCGCACGATGGCCACCACCTGGGTGCCCAGCGCGCTGAATGCGGCGTCCACATAGCCGATGGCCACGGGCTTGTCGATGGTGGGGCCCAGCAGGCCGCTGGTGACTTCGCCAATGGGGTTGCCCTGGCCGTCTTGCAACGGTGTGTGGTCGCGCACCGGGATACGCTCCAGCGCCACCAAGCCCACGCGTTTTTTAGTGCCTTTTGGCACGCTAGCCCTCGCCAAGTCTGCGCAAGCAGCTAGTATTTTTGTAGCACCGGGGAAGCCGCCTTCGCGTGCACCACCACTGCGGCGCACCTTTTGCATGGCCCACAGCAGGTTGGCTTCGACCGGGTGGGTCGTGGTGTCGATGTCGTTGCCATACAGGCACAGGCCGGCTTCCAGGCGCAGCGAGTTGCGTGCACCCAGGCCAACGGGTTTGACTTCGGGTTGGGCCAGCAGGGCGCGGGCCAGTGCTTCGGCGTGGTCGTTGTGGACGGATATTTCGAAGCCGTCTTCGCCGGTGTAACCGCTGCGGGTCAAAAACACCTTGATTTTTTGCGTGCCCACGTTTATGGTGAATTCGCCACCGGTCATGAAGACCAGTTTTTCTACGCCGGGCGCCAAGCGCGACAGGGCGGTTACGGCCTGCGGACCTTGCAGCGCCAGCAATGCCATCTCAGGCATGGGGATGACTTGGCACCGCGCGCCGATCTTGGCTTGGATGTGGGCCATGTCGCCCACCTTGCAAGCGCCGTTCACAATGACAAATATCGTGTCATCACCCTGGTTGAGGAACATCAGGTCGTCGATGATGCCGCCGTCCTCATTGAGCAGCAGGCCGTAGCGCTGCTTGCCCACCGCCAGGTCAATCACGTCCACCGGCATCAGGGTCTCAAACGCGGCTGCCGCGTCCGGGCCCACCAAACGTAACTGGCCCATGTGGGACACGTCGAACAAACCGGCCGCGTTGCGGGTGTGGTGGTGCTCGGCCATCAGGCCAGCGGGGTATTGCACTGGCATTGAATAGCCTGCAAACGGCACCATGCGCGCGCCCAGCTCAACATGCAGCGCATTCAAAGGGGTGGTCAGCAAGGGGGCTGAAGCCGTGTTATTGGGGTTGGACATGCAGTCTCCGAAAAAAGCAGGGCAAAAAAGCCTGGGGGCAACACACGATCCAAGGCGCACGCACACTGCACACGCCCTGGGCTGCCCCCGCTGTCCGCTTTACCTGAGAGATTCGCCGGGGCTGCGGGCCACCCATAGGGTGTGCAGACTGCGGGTTGCTCCTTCGGTGGGTGCCGCTGGGCTTTTGTGGGCCGGGCACCTCTCTCCAGTGGGGATCGGTCGGCTGCATCGCTGCCGCAAACCGCTTGTCAGTCCTTTTGCCTGAGCGTTCAGACTGCTGCAATCAGCGGTCTTGCGCCTTCGGCGGCGTTCTCGGGGAACGCGCTCTCCTGACCTTGCGATTCTAAACCAGGGTTACCCAAGCCGGCACCGCGGTCAGCAGACAGGCCCGCGGTTTGGGGGTTTACGCTGGGGCGCTATTGCCGGTGCGACACCGGTTGGCAGAGCACTGTGCGTTGTGGGGCAGAATCACAGCCCCTTCTCTGTTTACCCTTTGCCGGCGTGGCGTCACGTTGGTTTATCAAGGTTATTGCTTTGCTGCACATTATTCGACTGCTTTTATTGGGCGTTCACTTCATCTTGGCCGGTTGCGTCAATCTGTGCATCGTTCTGTGCCGCCCGTTCAACCCGGATAACAGCCGAGTGTGTGGGCGCATCTACTCGATCCCGGCGCGCTGGATCTTGGGTTTGCCTTTGCGCGCCGACGTGGCCAGCATGGTGGCGCAGCCAAGGCCTTGCGTGATTGTGGCCAACCACCAGTCGAATTACGACCTGTTTATCTTTGGCAGTGTGCTGCCCAAGCGCACTGTCTCGGTGGGTAAAACCAGCCTGAAATGGGTGCCGTTTTTTGGCCAGGTGTATTGGCTGGCGGGCAATGTCCTGATTGATCGGGGCAACGCCTTCAAGGCCAAAAAGTCCATGCTTAAGACCACCGATACGATGCAGCATAAGGACACGTCGATTTGGGTGTTCGCAGAAGGCACACGCAACTTTGGCCAAGAATTGTTGCCATTCAAAAAAGGTGCCTTTCAGATGGCTATAGCCGCCGGTGTCCCCATCGTGCCGCTGTGCTGCAGCAGCTACCGCAAGACCATGCAGCTCAACCGCTGGCGCAGTGGCAATCTGGTTATGCGTTCCCTTGCGCCGATTCCCACCGAGGGTCTGACAGCGCAAGATATTCCTGCCCTCATGGCGCAATGCCGAAATGCAATGCTCGCATGTATCGAAGAACTGGACCGCGAGGCATTGCAAGCAGCGTAAAAAAAGGGACCCGAGGGCCCCTTTTAAATACGGCAAACGCGCCCGATGCGGCTTACATGCCCGCGTAGTTAGGCCCGCCGCCGCCTTCGGGTGTAACCCAGACGATGTTTTGCGTGGGGTCTTTGATGTCGCAGGTTTTGCAGTGCACGCAGTTTTGGGCGTTGATCTGCAGCCGGTCGGTGTTGTCCTCCCCTTTGACAAACTCGTACACGCCCGCCGGGCAGTAGCGTGCTTCAGGCCCCGCATATTTGGCCAAGTTGATTTGGACAGGTATCGACGCGTCTTTGAGCGTCAGGTGGGCGGGCTGCTGCTCTTCGTGGTTGGTGTTGCTGATGAACACGCTTGAGAGGCGGTCAAAAGTTCGCTTGCCGTCTGGCTTTGGGTAGACGATGGGTTTGCACTCGGATGCGAGCTTGAGGTAGGCGTGGTCAGGCTTGTCGCGGCGCACTGTCCACGGGATGTGGCCGCGCAGAACGAACTGCTCAAAACCATTCATCATGGTGGCAACCGTCAGGCCATATTTGAACCAGTTTTTAAAGTTGCGGTCTTTGTTCAACTCAGTGTGCAGCCAGCTGTGCTCGAAGGCTTCTGGGTAAGCCGACAATTCGTCGTGCTGGCGTCCTGCGACGATGGCATCGTAAGCGGCTTCAGCGGCCAGCTTGCCAGTTTTAATCGCGGCGTGGCTGCCCTTGATGCGGCCCACGTTGAGGTAGCCCGCGTTGCAGCCAATCAGTGCGCCACCGGGGAACACGGTCTTTGGCAGGGCCGAGAGGCCGCTGGCGTTGATCGCACGGGCGCCGTAGGACAGGCGCTTGGCGGTGACTTCACCCTTGGCGTTTTCTAGGTAATAGCGCACATTGGGGTGCAGCTTCCAGCGCTGGAACTCTTCAAACGGGCTCAGGTAAGGGTTGGTGTAACCCAGACCGGTGACAAAACCCATGGCGACCTTGTTGTCTTCCAGGTGGTACAGAAAAGCACCGCCATAGGTGCTCTCGTCCATCGGCCAGCCGGCGGTGTGCATGACAAAGCCGGGCTCGTGGCGCTCGGGGTCAATCTCCCACAGCTCCTTAATGCCCAAACCAAAACTTTGGGGGTCGCGTCCTTCATCGAGATGGAACTTTTCAATGAGTTGCTTGCCCAAGTGGCCACGCGCGCCTTCGGCAAAAACGGTGTACTTGCCCAGCAATTCCATACCCAGCTGGAAGTTCTCGGTGGGCTGGTGGTCTTTGCCCACGCCCAGGTTACCCGTGGCAACGCCTTTGACCGAGCCATCGGCGTTGTACAGCACCTCTGCGGCGGCAAAACCGGGAAATATTTCGACGCCTAGCGCCTCGGCCTGTTCAGCCATCCACTTGGTGACCGCGCCCAGGCTCACAATGTAGTTGCCGTGGTTGTGCGCAAATGGGGGCAAGAACATGTTCGGCACCCGAAAGCTCGACTTCTCGCCCAAGAAGATGTACGCGTCATCGGTGACGGGTTGGTTCAGCGGCGCGCCGAGTTCTTTCCAGTTGGGGATGAGTTCGGTCAGTGCCTTGGGGTCCATGATGGCGCCCGACAGAATGTGTGCGCCGGGCTCAGAGCCTTTTTCCAGCACCACGACGGATACGTCCTTGCCTTTTTCGGCTGCCAGTTGCTTCAGGCGAATGGCGGTGGCCAAGCCACCCGGGCCACCACCAACGACGACCACGTCGTACTCCATTGCTTCGCGGGGGCCAAATTGGGCCAGAATTTCCTCGTTTGTCATGTTGCGTCTCGCTTAATAATGGGCCACTAGGGGATTCTGCCAACAACCGTCGCGGGTTTGCCGGAGATGCGCCACATTTTATGCGCTGATCATTTACCAATAGTACGGTCGTTCTTTTTGTTATTTGTGGAGGTTATCTAAATGTCGTAAAACATTTACCTGTCGGGCCGTGTTGCTTTTGTCACCGGCGCCTCCAGCGGCTTGGGTGCCCAGTTCGCACGCACCCTGGCGCAAGCCGGTGCTGCGGTTGTGCTGGCCAGCAGGCGTATTGATCGGCTCAAGGACCTGCGCGCCACCATCGTCGCGGAAGGGGGTGACGCCCATGTGATTGAGTTGGATGTCACCGACCATTTGTCCATCAAGTCGGCCGTGGCCCATGTGGAGACCGAAGTAGGTTCCATCGACATCTTGGTGAACAACTCCGGCGTGAGCACCACCCAGCGCCTGCAAGACGTGATGCCGGAAGATTACGACTTCATGTTCAACACTAACGTCAAAGGGGCATTCTTTGTGGCGCAAGAGGTGGGCAAACGCATGCTGGCGCGGGCCACTGGTACAGCACCAGGCAGCTACACCGGAGGGCGCATTGTCAACATTGCCTCGATGGCAGGCCTGCGGGTGTTGCCAAAAATTGGTGCCTATTGCATGACCAAGGCCGCCGTCATTCAGATGACCAAGGCCATGGCACTGGAGTGGGGCAAGTTTGGTATCAATGTGAACGCCATTTGCCCAGGGTACATCGACACCGAAATCAACCACCACCATTGGCAGACTGATGCTGGGCAAAAGTTGGTGCAGATGCTGCCACGCAAGCGCGTAGGCCAACCCCAAGATCTGGACGCCTTGCTGGTGATGCTGTGCTCAGACCAAAGCCATTTCATCAACGGCGCGGTGATCGCCGCCGACGATGGGTTTGCGGTTTGAGGGGGTCGCACCCCCCCAGATATTTACTTTGGTGCCAAGCGAATGGCCCCGTCAAGGCGGATGACCTCTCCATTGAGCATGTCGTTCTCAAAAATGTGAATGGCTAGTTTGGCGTAGTCGGTGGGTGTACCGAGGCGCGACGGGAAGGGCACTGCCGCAGCCAGCGAGTCTTGCACTTCTTGCGGCATGCCAAACATCATGGGGGTACCAAAAATGCCTGGTGCAATGGTCATGTTGCGAATGCCGTTGCGGGCCAAGTCCCGTGCGATGGGCAGCGTCATTCCGACCACGCCACCTTTGGATGCGCTGTAGGCGGCTTGCCCCATTTGGCCGTCATACGCTGCGACGGAGGCGGTCGAGATCAAAACACCGCGCTCGCCGGTGGATTCAGGCGCGTTTTTGGCCATGGCCTCGGCGGCCAGGCGAATCATGTTGAAGCTGCCCACCAGATTGACCGTGATGCATTTGGTAAAGGTTGCCAGCGCATGTGCCCCATTTTTACCCACGGTCTTTTCGCCGGGCGCAATACCAGCGCAATTGACCAAGCCCATCAGCTTGCCCATCGACACGGCCTTGGCCACAACGGCTTGGCCGTCGGCTTCCTGGCTCACGTCGCATTTGACGAATGCGCCGCCCAATTCCTTGGCAATGGCTTCGCCTTTTTCGACCTGCATGTCGGCAATGACGACGGTTGCGCCTTTGGCTGTCAACATGCGTGCGGTGCCTTCGCCCAAACCGGACGCACCGCCGGTGACGATGAATACTTTGCCTGCAATTTCCATGAATAACTCCTGTGTGTTGGTTGTGTGATTTACGTGTACGTCAATTGAAATTATGGGCTATGTTGGCGAAGCCTTTGGCGTGAAAAGTCGGGGTAAGAAATACTGCTATACTTCGGCCTCTCGAATACTGTAGGCGCGTAGCTCAGCTGGTTAGAGCACCACCTTGACATGGTGGGGGTCGTTGGTTCGAGTCCAATCGCGCCTACCAACAGGATAGCCCTTGTTTCAAATGTGAAGCAGGGGCTTTTTTACGTCCAATGGATCTTGCTCCGGTAGGTAGTGGCGGGAAAAATCGGCGCATTTTCTCGTTTCCAAATGCCATTGGGCGCTAGTATCGGTGCCAGGCAGTCAACGGAGTGGGTCCATGAGGTTTTTGCTAGGTTCGGTGTTGTTCGCATTAGGGCTCCAACTCAGTGGCTTTGCCTATGGCCAAACTTTTGAGCAGGCCTTGGATGCCTATGAGCGCAAGGACTACAAGGTTGCCTTTGCCGCCTTCATGAAGTTGGCCAAGGGCGGCGATCAAGACGCCGCCGCGGATTCTCCCAAAGACGAGCAACAGGCCGTGGACTGGTACCGCAAAGCGGCAGAGCAGGGCGATGCCCATGCCCAGTATATTTTTGGCCAGATGTATTTTGATGGCCGTGGTGTTCCCCAAGACGACCGGCAAGCCGAGTCGTGGTATCGCAAAGCGGCGCAGCAAGGTTACGCCAGCGCCCAAGTCAATCTGGGTTTGATGCATGTCACCGGTCGGGGCGTCGCCAAAGATGACCACCAAGCCGTCGTGTGGCTGCGCAAGGCCGCAGACCAAGGTAATGCCTATGGTCAGCATGGTTTGGGTCTGCTGTACATGATTGGCCGTGGTGTTCCAAAAGATGCGGAGTTGGCTTACTTTTGGTTGTTACTGTCTAGCGCGCAGGGCCACAAAGAGGCTGCCAACAAACGCGCTTTAATTGAGCCGACCTTGACACCCCAGCAGCGGGCCAAGGCCAAGGCGTATGCCAAGGCTTGGAAGCCGCATTGACGCGCACGGCGCCACTACGGGGCCCCGTCGCCGCGCACGACGGGGCGGCGATCGATACTTTTCTTGACGCCTTATGGTTGGAGGATGGGCTGTCCTCCAACACGCTCGCGGCCTACCGGCGCGACCTGGGCGGGTTTGGCGCCTGGCTGGCGCTGCGTTCAACCCATTTGATGCAGACTACCGAGCTCGATTTGCAAGCTTACTTTGCCGACTCCCATGCAGTAACCAAGGCCACTACGGCAAACCGGCGCCTGACGGTTTTTAAGCGATTTTTCCGGTGGGCGCTGCGTGAACGCATGATTGTGCTGGATCCTACGCTCAAGCTGCAATCGGCAAAAAAGGCCTTGCGCGTGCCCAAGACCCTCACCGAGGCACAGGTCGAGGCTTTGTTGGCGGCGCCGGATACCAGCACGGCCTTGGGTGTGCGCGATCGCGCCATGCTGGAGCTGATGTATGCCAGTGGCCTACGGGTCAGCGAGCTGGTGACCCTCAAAACACTCAACCTGGGCTTGAACGACCACGTATTGCGGGTGATGGGTAAGGGCAGCAAAGAGCGCTTGGTGCCCTTTGGTGAGATGGCGGGTCAGTGGTTGGCACAGTACTTGGCGGGTGCCCGCCCCGCGTTGTTGGCCGGTAAGCAGACCGATGACTTGTTTGTAACCGTTCGCGGCGCCACGGCGGGCACCGCCATGACACGGGTCATGTTTTGGATGGTGGTTAAGAAATACGCACTGGCCGCTGGCATTCGGGTGGCACTGTCCCCCCACACGCTGCGCCACGCCTTTGCAACCCATTTACTCAACCATGGCGCCGATTTGCGCGCGGTGCAGCTCTTGCTTGGACACGCAGATATTTCCACCACCACCATTTACACCCATGTCGCGCGTGAGCGGCTAGCAGCCTTGCACGCCCAACACCATCCACGGGGCTAAAGTCGGATGGGTAGCGCGTTTAGCTGTCCAGTGATTCAGCCCACGCCAAAGCCTGAAGGTGCGCCAAATTGACCTGGTTGCTATTGAGCCCTAAGGCAGCAATGGCATCCGCAAATGCGGCGTCATCTGCCGTTTCGCAGGCGATGGTCAGGTTCAACAAAGGCGCCAGTGGGCCAGAGCGGTGCAGCAGCGCCTGAGTCACCGAGTCTGGCAGGGCTAGTGTTGCCAAGGCAGCCTCCATCCGCATGCCCAGCATGGTGTCTAAAAGCGAGAAAACGCCGGCCACAAATGCGTTATCACGCTCTTGTGCGGGCAACACATCCGTGGCCAGCAATTCCATCAAACGGCCACGCACGACTGCGGTGCTGCCCACGGCGGGCGCAACGTCGCCGGAGCGTGTGGTCGTCATCAATAACGCGGCCCACTTGAATAGCCGGTTTAAACCCAAAAGCATTACCGCATGGCGAAACGAGGTGACCTCGGAGCGCGCGCCAAAACCAGCCGAATTGATGAACCGCAGCAGGTTGAACGACAGGGTGGGGTCCCGCTTGAGAACGTCTTCAATTTGGTCGGTACTAGCCTGTTTGCGCACCAGGTCTATGAGTTGCAGGATGTTTGCTTGCGCTGGGCGTATCGTCTGCTCGTTGACCACCACTGGCTTGGCAAACCAGTAGCCCTGGTACAGCGAGACGCCTAGGGCTGTGAGTTGCTGGTATTGGGCTTGGGTTTCGACTTTTTCAGCAATAAGCTGCGCTTTGGACGCGCTGCGCGCACGCAGCACCAAAGCCGCCAGCGCGTCCGGCCTTAGAGCGGTGAGGTCAAATTTGATGAAGTCCGCCAGCGCGAGCCAGCTTTCATACGGCGGCGTCAGCACCGAAGAATCAAATGCCAGTTGAAACCCTTTGCGCCGCATGCCCTCCAGGCTGGGGAGTCGGTTGGCGATCTGGTCCATTTGGTGCGCTGGTAAGGACGCAATCTCTAGCACGACCCGCTCGGGCGCGACCAGGTCCAAATGGCCTCCGGCCAGGCTCTCATGGGTGCAGTTGACGAAAAGGGTCTTTTTGCCGGCCAAGGATTCGGCGTCGTCGCTGGACAGAAAGTTGAATAGGGCCTTGGCGTCGGTCGCGCCCGTGTGGTGGTCTACTTGCACCGAGCGGTCAAACAGCTCGTAGCCCACAATGGACTGCTGTGCATTGAGTATGGCCTGCCGCGCCATCCCCATGGGTACGGTGGCTTGGATGGTGGGGGGTAGTGGCGTTGACATGGGTTGACCAGCGTTATTGCGCGTGGGTGATGTGGTGTTCAAAATCTGCCAAAGGCATGGGGCGACCCAATAGGAAGCCTTGGTAGGCGTCACACCCATGTGCGGCTAAAAAGTCGCGTTGCGCTACCGTTTCTACACCCTCGGCGATGACGCTTAAGCCCAGGCTGTGACCCAGCGCAATGACGGTGTTGGCAATGACCGCATCATTGGTGTTGGTCATCAGATCCCGCACAAACGATTGGTCAATTTTCAACTGGTTCAGCGGCAGGCGTTTGAGGTACGACAGTGACGAATACCCGGTGCCGAAGTCGTCTAGCGAGAAACTGATGCCCCGTTCGCGCAGGGCGCTCATCTTGCCAATGGTTTCCTCCACGTCGTGGACCAACATGCTTTCGGTGAGCTCGAGTTTCAAGCGGATGGGGTTAGCGCCGGTGTAGTCGAGCAAGTCCAGCACGTAGGGCACAAAATCTTGTTGGCGGAACTGCCGGGCGCTGACATTGACAGCCAGTGTCAGGTGTGCCATTTCGCCCTGCTTGGCCCATTCGGTGAGCTGCTGGCAGGCCGTTTCGAGAACCCAGTTACCTAAAGACAAAATTTGCCCGGTCTCTTCAGACAGGGGAATGAAGTGGTTGGGCGGTACCATACCCCGCACCGGGTGGGGCCAGCGCAGTAGGACCTCGGCGCCAAATGTGCGGCCTTCACGGTCGATTTGGGGTTGGAAATACAGGAGTAATTCGCCTTTGGCGATGCCTTGGCGAATGTCACCCTCCAGCGCCGCGCGGGCGGTGACAACCGACTGCATGGTGGGATCGAAAAAGCGCACGGTATTGCGTCCTGCGGCTTTGGCTTGGTACATGGCCAAGTCGGCCTGTTTGAGCAATTCGTCCGTGGTGTCCTTATGCCCCAGGAATTGGGTGACGCCAATGCTGGGCGTGATTTGGTAGTCCAGCCCGGCCAAACGGAAGGGCAAAAAGAAAGAACCCAAAACCTTTTCGCCAATGGCTTCGGTTAAGGAGACGGCTTCGTCTTGGTCTTCGCCTAACTCCTCTAGCATCACCACAAATTCGTCACCACCCAGGCGCGAGACGGTATCGCCCTCGCGCACGTTGTCGCTCAGCCGCTTGGCGACTTGTTGCAGCAACAGGTCGCCCATGTCATGGCCTAGCGTATCGTTGAGGGTCTTGAAGTTGTCCAGGTCCATGAACAAGAGCGCGCCCACCTGCCCGTTGCGGCTGCTCAGGGCCATGGCCTGGCGCAGGCGGTCAATCAGCAGACGCCGATTGGGCAAGTCTGTTAAGGGGTCGTAAAAAGCCAGCTTGTTGATTTCGTCTTCGGTCGCTTTGCGCTGGGTAATGTCGGTCAGAGTGTGCACATAGTTGGTGACCACGCCGTCGTCGTCAAACACCGCCGTGATGGTGCATTGGCTGGGGAAAACCTCGCCGCTTTTGCGCCGGCTCCACAGTTCGCCACGCCAGGCGCCCGTTTGTTCGACACTGTGTTGGATGTTGTCGTAATAGGTTGACTCATGCCGACCGGAGTAGAGAAAATCCAATTTCTTCCCGACCGCATCGGCGGCGTTGTAGCCCGTCATCTCGGTAAACGAGGGGTTGACCCGCAGCACCTTTGCATCGGCCCCGGTGACCACCATGCCTTCATGGGATGTAAACGCGACCGCAGCCACCCGCAAGTAGGCTTCGGTTTGCTTGCGGTGACTAACATTGCGGGTGAGTGCAATAAAACGACTGTCGCCAGCCGGGGAGTCCTGTTTGCGCGTGATGGACATTTCAAACCAGTGCAGCACGTTGTCGGGTGCTAGGTAAGAAAACTCATGCCCTTTGGCATAACCTGTGCGGTCTGCCAGCTGCAACGCAAGCATCACTCCGCGCGTAGCCTCAGGCGACAACAGCTGCGCAATGTTTTTTCCCAGCCAAGTCTCGGATGGCGGAAACGTTGTGTCGGTTCGCGACGCATGGTAGGCGTGGCAGGTGCCGTCCAGACCAAGATCCAGAATCATGTCGGGAATGGCATCCAAAGTCGCTTGCAAATCGTCTTGGGACGCTGAAATTTGGCTGTCGCGTTGGGTGATCAGATCGTTTTGATTGCTTTTTTTGCGCCCCAGTTCGCGGCGCAGTTTGGTGGTGTAGGCCACCAACGTGCTCAATGCCAGCGCCATCGCGGAGTACACAGCCCACGGGAAATTCGCAGCCCACCCTTCTGTGGGTGCGACTGACAGGGTCCATTGTCCGTTGGCCATCGCTACCGTTTGGTTCACCGGTGCGACCAGCGGCGAAGTGCTGGAGCCCGCCATCACCTGCTTCTCGCTTGTATTTGGACGGCTGCGCCAAAGTGTGTAGCCAAGGCCTTGGGCGGCCAGCTGGTCTAGTTTTGCAGATTCAAGCGCTTCAGGTACAAGTACCACCGCCATTACCATGCCCCAATATTGCGGCGTACCCTGGGCATTGTTTAGAAAGACGGGTAATTGTGCGATTTCGCCAATGCCACCGCGCCGCAGTGGAACGGGACCAGTGAGCGTCAGCTGACCGGTCTCTTGCGCCAAGCGAGATTCTTGTGCAGGGTCGGACTCCAGGCTGGGGTTAAAACCAATGAGCTTTTCGTTGCCCATCATGGGGGCGACGCGCTGGACGACTCCCCCTGGCGCCAAGGCCAGTGCTAACAACCCGGGTCTATGAGCTATTAACGCAGTGGCCACCCGTTCGAAGTCGGGGACATTCCCTCCACCTTGGCGCACCAAGTCCGCGAGGGTGTAATTGGCTGATACAAC
Source organism: Burkholderiales bacterium (assembly GCA_038230175.1). GTDB lineage: Bacteria > Pseudomonadota > Gammaproteobacteria > Burkholderiales > Burkholderiaceae_C > Allorhodoferax. The sequence goes on along the minus strand of JBBRNS010000036.1, from coordinate 10,255 downwards.
GTTTTCCGTGGCGGCCTGTATGGTGTCGGCGTAACTGATTGCCAGCGCTGCTATGCGCACCCGCTCACGGTGTTCGGTGCTGTTCTTTAAAGCCCCGATAAGCGCTGCGCACAAGGCCAATGATCCCAAAAACACTGCCAGTACAGTCCCCAATGGATGGCTGAGAGGCTTCACAGCTAAGGGGGTCCGGTCTTGCATCGGTGGTGTGGTCGGTTGGCGCGTGGATTACCTTTTGATACTACTGTGTTTTGGAGCGTTGGGACCACACAACGTGGATGGTGCGACGCGCCGTGCGCGCGTACGCGGCACAGCGGTGAATTAGAAATGTAAGGTGACGAGCCTTGACCCCGGCACTGGCTCCACAGTTAGGGCTGCTTGGTTCCCCATCTGACCCGGTTGGCCGCTTTACCATGCGGGAAGGCCCGTCGCTGCCAATTGTACCGGAGGCAACACCGTAGAATCCAGCTATGTCTTATCTCGTGCTCGCCCGCAAGTACCGCCCTCGCAATTTCACCGAGATGGTGGGACAAGACCATGTCGTACAGGCGCTGACCAACGCGCTCACCACCCAGCGCTTGCACCACGCCTATTTGTTTGCCGGTACGCGCGGTGTGGGCAAGACCACGGTCTCGCGCATCTTGGCCAAATCGCTCAATTGCGTGGGGGTCGATGGCACTGGGGGCATCACGGCAACACCTTGCGGCGTGTGCCAAGCGTGCAAGGACATTGATTCTGGCCGCTTTGTCGATTACACCGAGCTTGATGCGGCATCCAACCGGGGCGTTGACGAAGTGCAGGCTCTTTTGGAGCAGGCGGTCTACAAGCCCGTGCAGGGGCGCTTCAAGGTTTTCATGATTGACGAGGTTCACATGCTGACGAACACGGCGTTTAACGCCATGCTCAAGACGCTGGAAGAGCCGCCCGAGTATTTAAAGTTTGTTCTGGCCACAACCGACCCGCAAAAAGTACCGGTTACGGTTTTGTCGCGCTGCCTTCAATTTAACCTGCGGCCCATGGCCCCCGAGACTATTTGCGAGCATCTGGCCAAGGTGCTGGAAGTCGAGCAGGTGCCTGTGCAGGGCCAAGCGCTGCGTTTGCTGGCCCGCTCAGCCCGGGGCTCCATGCGCGATGCCTTAAGCCTGACCGACCAGGCCATCTCATTTGGGGCGGGGCAGTTGCAAGAGGCAACTGTGCGCCTCATGCTTGGTAGCGTGGACCGATCCTACGTTTTTCGTTTGATTGAGGCCTTGGCATTGGGTGATGGCAAGGCGGTGGTAGAAACCGCTGAGACCCTGCGCCTCAATGGACTGAGTGCCGCGTCGACCCTGGAAGAAATGTCAACCGTGTTGCGGCGCATGGCCGTGTTGCAAGTGGTGGGCGAGGCACGCCAAGACGACGCTGACCCCGATGCCGCCGACACGGCGCGCCTGGCGGCTCTGATGCCCCAAGACGAAACCCAACTGCTCTACAGCATCTGCTTGCATGGGCGTGCCGACTTGGGATTGGCGCCTGACGAATATGCGGCCCTCACCATGGTGCTGCTGCGCTTGCTGGCGTTTAAGCCCAATGGCGCATCGCCGCTGGCGGAAAAAAAAACTCTAAATAGCACCGATGCGGTGGTAACCGCCACGGCGCGGGTTGTTTTGCCAAGCGCACCCGTTGCTCGGCAAGTCCAAACGCCGATAACTAGCTCGAAGGCACCGGTCTTGCAGCCGTGGGATGACGATCCCGCTGATTCCGCTGATTCCGCTGATCCGGTTGATTCCGCCGCTTTGGTTCCACCGCCAGGGCAGAACTTGCCTGTGCGGGACTCTGGCCCGCACGCGGTCCGAAGCAGCCCGGAAGCGGACGTGTCGGATTTGGCTGTGACGCCAAATTTTAAGCAAAATAGCCCTGTAGCCCTCGCCAATACTGCGCGAGCAGCTACAAAAGTTGTAGCAATTCCGGTGCATATGGCCACCGAGTCCCGCGCCGATCAACCCATGCAAGCGGCGGCCCCCGTCCTGATACCTACCGGGGAGGGAGATTTTTGGCATGCCACGGTGCAGCAGCTGGTTGCGGCCGAGGCGATTAACGCCATGGTGCGCGAGTTGGCCTTGCAGTCGCAATTGGTGGCGCGCGATACCGACCAATGGGTGCTGCGGGTCGAGCGCGAGTCGCTGAACCAAACAGGCACACGCGAGCGGCTCGCTGGCGCGCTGCAGGCAGCCGGGTTTGGTGTCGGGCTCAGCATCGAAATTGGGCGGGTTACTGACAGCCCGAGTCGGCGCAACCAGGCCGCGTTGGCGGAGAAGCTGTTGGCGGCCGAGAAGATTATTTTTGATGATCCCTTCGTGCAGAGCATGATGCAGGACTTTGGCGCGAAAATTGTGCCCGGTTCCATCAAGGCCCTGTGACGGGCGTTATCGCTTTTTTATTCACACACTCAAAGGAATTCCATGTTCAACAAAGGACAACTCGCTGGCCTGATGAAGCAGGCGCAAGCCATGCAGGACAACATGAAAAAGGCGCAGGATGAGCTGGGCAATATCGAAGTCACCGGTGAATCCGGGGCCGGTTTGGTCAAGGTCACCATGACCTGCAAACACGATGTCAAGCGCGTCACCATCGACCCCAGCTTGCTGGCGGACGACAAAGACATGCTGGAAGACTTGGTGGCTGCAGCCTTCAATGCGGCCGTGCGCAAGGCCGAAGACCTGTCGGGTGAAAAGATGGGCAAGCTCTCCGCAGGTATGCCGGGCTTGCCTGGAGGGATGAAGTTCCCCTTCTAGGTACATGGCCGATACCCACGCCCTAGACGTCTTGATTCAGGCGCTCAAACGCCTGCCTGGCGTAGGCGTTAAGTCGGCCCAGCGCATGGCGTTTCATTTGCTGCAGCACGACCGCGACGGCGCACAAGTACTCGCGCGGGCCTTGCAAAATGCCGTGGGCTCCGTGCACCATTGCGAGCGCTGCCATACCTTTACCGAGGCAAATGTTTGCAACACGTGCCTAGACCCACGACGCGACCATAGCACGCTGTGTGTGGTGGAGACACCAGCCGACCAGTCTGCCTTAGAACGCACCGGCGCTTACAAAGGCTTGTACTTTGTGCTGATGGGCAAGCTCAGTCCTCTGGACGGCATTGGGCCCAACGACATTGGTTTGAAAAAGCTGTTCGACCGTGCGCTTGATGGTGAGGTCTCCGAGGTCATTCTGGCCACCAACTTCACCGCCGAAGGTGAGGCCACCGCCCATGTCATCAGCGAAGCGTTGAAGGCCCGCGGGCTGCGTATGACGCGCCTTGCGCGTGGCGTTCCAGCTGGCAGTGAACTCGAATATGTGGACTTGGGCACGATTGCCCACGCCTTGGTAGACCGGCGCTGAATTCAACGCTTGGTCGTACGCGCTTTGCCCGGCTTTTTGGTGGTGGTCTTTTTTATCGGGGCTTTTCTTGCGCTGCTTGTTCGACTTGCAGCCTGGCTTGAAGGCGCTTTGCGGTTGGCAGTAGATTTGACACTGCGCGACGTGTGGCGACTGCCCGTCGCACTGACCGACACATAGACCACGACCGATTGACCGGACTTGAGGCGGCTGTTACTGAGCAATTTGTTCCATTGGGCCACCTGGTCTGCGCTGACCTTGTAGCGGCGCGCGATGCTGGCAACGCTGTCACCTTTGTGGGCCCGAATCACGGTGCGCTTAAGGACCATTTCAGGCCCCAGGCTGAGCTGTCCGTTGTCGGCAACGGCCTCACTAACGTCAACGGTGCTGCGGCTAGTGCGCGGTACCAGCAAGGATGAGCCAGCGCGTATGACCATGCGGGGCGGGATGGCGTTGACGCTGCGCAAGTCTGCCTCAGACATGCCCACGCGCCGGGCCGCTTCGGCTGGGCGCATGGTGCTGGGCGCCATCCATACCGTCCAGCTTGCAAGGCGCCCACCCGCGAAGGCATTGATGTTGTTTTCGAAAATTTCAGCGTTATCCCAAGGCAGCAAAATTTGCGGTGTTCCGGCCGCAAGAATGACTGGGCGGTTGATGGACGGGTTTAAGGATTTGAAGATTTCCATCGACACTTCGGCCAGCCGGACAGCGACCTCCACGTCAATGTCTCGGCGAATCGTGACGCTTTGAAAGTAGGGGTGGTTTTCGATCAGCGGCAGCTTGGTGTCGAAAGCGCTTGGCTGCGAAATGATGTTTTTGATGGCCTGCAATTTGGGTACATAGAAGCGGGTTTCCATCGGCATATTCAGGTCTGCGTACCCGGTGGGAAGGCCTGCGCGCTTGTTTTTCGCAATGGCCCGGCTCACACTGCCTTCACCCCAGTTGTAGGCGGCCAAAGCCAGGTGCCAGTCGCCAAACATGCCATACAGCTTTTGTAGGTAGTCCAAGGCGGCGCGGGTCGATGCCAGCACGTCGCGCCGGTCGTCACGAAAAGCGTTTTGCCTCAGTTCGAAATACTTTCCGGTTGCAGGCATAAATTGCCACATGCCCGCAGCCTTGGCGCTCGAGACTGCCTGCGGGTTGAATGCACTTTCAATAAAGGGAAGCAAGGCCAGCTCCGTCGGCATGTTGCGCAACTCCAGTTCTTCAACCACATGGAAAAGATACTTCTTAGAGCGGTCAGTCATGCGGAAGATGTAGTCTGGTCGGGTCACATACCACTGCTCGCGGTCGTGCACCAATTCGTTGTCCAGGTCCGGCATGGCGTAGCCCCGTCGAATACGGTCCCAAAGGTCCACAGGCGGTGCAAGCGACATGACCATGCGAGACGGTGCAACTTGGAATTCGCCCGGTGGCAATGGCGTACGGTCCACGAGGCCGGCACCGGACGCCGCCGGTGAGGTGGCTGGGTTTGGCGTACTTATCGGTTTCGCCGACGGGCGCCTGATGTCACGACTTGGCACCAGCGTGATGCCGTCACCGGTGGCGGCGCCGGCAGACGTCGCATCGCGGACAGCGACATCGGCCGGTAAACGGGTACTGGCGCACCCCGCGAGCCACACCAACGTGGCGAGGCAAGAGATCTTGAAAAGATTCATCGGAATTCGTTTTTCCATTGGCGCAGCGTCGCAAAGACGCCGTCGCGTTCAACGCCTTGGGCGTTATAAGCACGGACCGAGGCCACTATGGCGGGTTGTGTGCTGCGTAAAAAAGGATTCACATCGCGCTCTAGTGCAATGTGGGACGGCAGGGTCGCAAGCCCGCGTTTGCGCAGGTCTTGCGCACGGTTCATATATTGTGTCAGTGCAGCGTTTTCCGGCTCTACCGCAAGGGCAAATTGCAGGTTGCTCAGCGTGTATTCGTGGGCGCAGCAGACGCGGGTGGCACCTGGCAGCGCTGCCAGGCTCTCCAGTGAGGCCTGCATCTGGGCGGGTGTGCCTTCAAACAAGCGCCCGCAACCGCCGCTAAATAGGGTGTCGCCGCAAAATAAAATGGGATCGTCGGGTGCAGCGACGCCATAGTAGGCAATGTGTCCGGCTGTATGCCCGGGAACGTCTAGCACCTGAAAAGTCAGGCCCAGCACAGACACAGTATCGCCGCCCTGCACCCGTTGCAATGGCTCAGGCATGGCCTCAAATGCCGGGCCGTACACTGGTGCGCCTGTGGCGTCCCTCAAAAAATTAACCCCGCCCGTATGGTCCGGGTGGTGGTGGGTGACTAGAATACCCTGGAGTTTGACGCCCTCGCGCTGCAGAGCCTGCATGACGGGCTGTGCGTCTCCCGGATCAATCACCCACGCGTGCTGTTGGTCGTGCAACATCCAGATGTAGTTGTCGGCAAAGGCAGGTAGCGGTATTAACTTCATGAGCGATCAAATTATAGATTTGCAGGACTGGCTGGAGACGGCTGCCGGCCGTTATTTACTGGCTTGGGAACGTAATCAGGTGGATGCCGCAGTGGCCGACATCTTTGGTTACCACGCGCTGCAACTCGGTGTGCCTGTTTTGGAGGGCTTGCGGGCAAACCGCATGCCCCACCAGTGGTTAGCGACAGAGCGTCCTGTTCCTGAGGGGTCTACCTTACTCCAACGCGCTGCGATTCAGTGTGATTTCTCGGCACTGCCGTTTCCCGCCGCCAGTTTGGACCTGGTGCTGCTTCCCCACACGCTGGAATTCAGCCGCGATCCGCATGCCACGCTGCGCGAGGTGGAGCGCGTGTTGGTGCCCGAAGGTCGTGTGGTGATTTGCGGGCTGAACCCGGTAAGCCTGTGGGGACTGCGCCAGCGCCGTGGGCATCTATACCGCAAACTCGGAATTGGAAAGTTGTTTCTGCCCGATGGTGGCGAGTTTATTGGCCATTGGCGTCTGGGCGATTGGCTTCGTTTGCTCGGTTTTGAAATCGAGGTGGGTGAGTTCGGATGCTACCGCCCCAGTGTGACCAGCGAGCATTGGTTGCAGCAGTTTGAATGGATGGACCGCGCAGGGTCTCGGTGGTGGCCGATTTTTGGCGCGGCATATTTCATCGTTGCGGTCAAACGGGTGCGTGGTATGCGATTGTTAGAGCCGGCCTGGAATACCTTCCCAGTACGCGCGCAAAAGCCCATCGCTGTGGCCAACCGCGCGCACCGCCAAGAACCAGACGCTGAGATAAGCATTGAATAGGAAACACAATTGGCGAACGTTGTTATATACACCGATGGTGCATGCAAAGGGAACCCTGGTCCTGGCGGCTGGGGTGCGATGCTGCGATCAAGTGATGGCTCGGTGAAAGAGCTGTTTGGTGGTGAGTTGGCAACGACCAACAACCGCATGGAAATGGTGGCGGTGATTCAAGCTCTGGCCATACTCAAGCGCCCTTGCAGCGTTACTTTGTATGTCGATAGCCAGTATGTGCTTAAAGGCATTACCGAGTGGCTACCCGGTTGGAAAGCCAAGGGTTGGAAAACCGCGGCCAAGCAGCCGGTCAAAAACGTAGACCTTTGGCAGCAGCTCGACCAACGGGTCGCCCATGGCGGGCACACTATTGATTGGTGCTGGGTCAAGGGCCATGCGGGCGATCCGGGGAACGAGCGTGCCGATTTGTTGGCCAATATGGGTGTCGAGCAGGCTTTGCGTCAGCGCTGAGCCGAGTGTCTGCCGGAAGGCAGCGCCTCAACCCCCGATGTAGCTCATTTCGACCCGGCGTGTGCCTGGGTTTGTGTCCGCCTGCATCTTCCCGCGCAGCTCGGAATAGCGGTCTTTGCGCCCCGTCCAGATATGGCCGATCGCCGATGCCAGGTCATCGTCACTGGCTGTACCCCGCACGAGGCTGCGCAAATCATGGCCTTGGTTGGCAAACAAGCACAGGTACAACTGCCCCTCGGTGGAGAGGCGGGCGCGGTTGCAGTCGCCACAAAAGGCCTGCGTCACACTGCTGATGACCCCAATCTCACCTGCCTGCGGGTCGTGGGCGCCGCTGGCATCGGCATAGCCCCAGCGTTGTGCTGTCTCACCGGGGTGGGCTGGCTCTAGCGCAACCAATGGAAGCTCGGATTGAAGCCGTTGAATCACCTCGGCAGAGGGCAGCACGTCATTCATGCGCCAACCGTTGGTGGCACCCACATCCATGTATTCAATGAAACGCAGCACAATGCCACTGCCTTTGAAGTGCCGTGCCATCGGCAAGATTTCTTGGTCATTGGTACCTCGTTTCACGACCATATTGACCTTGATTGGGCCCAGGCCCGCCGCTTGTGCGGCCTGTATGCCGGCAAGCACGTCCGCCACGGGAAAATCCACATCGTTCATGCGCCGAAACACCGTGTCGTCCAGCCCATCTAGGCTGACCGTTACCCGATGCAAGCCCGCCGCTTTGAGCGCGACTGCTTTGCGCGCTAGTAAGGATCCATTGGTCGTAAGGGTCAGGTCCAGCGGCTTACCATCGGCCGTGCGCAATGTTGACAACTGCTCAATTAAAACCTCTATGTTTTTGCGCAACAGCGGTTCACCCCCGGTTAGTCTGATCTTCTGGACGCCGTGGTTGGCAAATTGCCGGGCAATGCGGGTGATTTCTTCGAAGGACAACAATGACGCGTGCGGCAGGTACGGGTAGTCCTTGTCAAACACCTCCTTGGGCATGCAATAGCTGCATCGGAAATTGCATCGGTCGGTCACGCTGATGCGTAAATCACGCAGGTTTCGCCCCAATGCGTCAGCCAGAAATCCCTGTGCAATGAAAGCTTGGTCACCGCCGGTCACGGCAGTCAGAGTCGAAGCAGCGTGGTGGCGCTGGTCTAATAAAGGGATAACCCGCTGTGGTGATCGATCGGTCATAGGTGTATTGTCCACCCACTGTGGAGAATTTGCTACGCACTACAGTGCAAAATCCATGGGGTTCCAAGACATATTCGCTGCCAGTCAGCACCGGTAGACCATGAAGACACTCCTCGCTATTTTTTGTTCGCTCTCTAGCGCATGTGCGTTGGCCGAAACCGGCGCGCCAGCGTCGGCTCTGTCTGAGCAAGATTTCTTTGCGGAAATGCCCATTGTGTTGTCGGTGTCGCGTTTGGCCCAGCGTCTCGACGAAACCCCAGGTGCAGTCACGATTTTGGACCGGGAATTTATTCGAATGACGGGCGCTCGCGATGTGGTCGACCTGCTGCGATTTGTGCCCGGGTTTCAGACTACTACATCGTTTGAAACCGATGCCCCGATGGCCAGCTACCACGGCCGCAGCGACGACTTTTCCAATCGGTTGCAGGTCTTGGTTGATGGGCGCTCTGTGTATTCGGACTACCTGATGGGGTCCGCCGGTGTTGGCCTGCAAACGCTTGCGATAGACGACATTGAGCGGATTGAAGTCTTACGGGGTACCAACTCTGCAGCTTATGGTGCGCGTGCATTCTTGGGCGTGGTCAACATTATTTCGCGTGACGTACGCGAAACCGTGGGCGCAGCCGGCAGCGTCACTGGCGGAGACAACGCTGTGGCAGACGCCAGTGCGCGGTTGGGGTGGGGTGGCCCCGAGGCCACATTCCGTATCAGCGCTGACACGCGGGGAGACCAAGGTTTACGTGGTGCGTTTGGCAAAAACCAAATAGACCGGTTTAATTTCTCCAGCCACTTCACGCCACAACTCGGACAAGATCTGTTTGTACGCGCTGGTGGTGTGAATATTGACGCTGGACGGGGAACACCGGGTGATGTCGGTAACAACGGGCGGATGCGTTACTTGGGGTCGCGCTTTGTTCAACTGGACTGGAGTAGGTCGCTGGGATTTGACCAAGACCTTGTTGTTACCGCATCCCATACAGAGAACCAGATTACCGATCGTTTCCCCTATTTAAGCAACGGTGCTGGTCCCGCTAACTTCGGATTGCCATTGGACTTTAGTGGGCAGGACTATAACGATGCCGCGACCTTGCAATACACCGTTCGCAATTCATCCACGCTGCGCACTGTGTGGGGGACGGAGCTTAGACGCGAGCAGGTGGTTTCTCCATCCGTCTTTGATGGGCGCGGGCAGGTGACAACAGACTTTGTGCGGGTGTTTGGCAATGCCGAGTGGCGCATGAGCCCAGCCCTGATTTTGAATGCCGGTTTGTTGGCGGAGCACGGTGATATCGGGGGAGACTCGGCTTCGCCCCGCATCATGGTCAATTGGCATATCTCCGACGGGCAAACGCTGCGCGCAGGCCTTTCCAATGGTTTTCGACCGCCCAGCGCCTATGAGAAGTATGCCCGTGTGAGCTATTACGGCTTTAACGGCGGGTTCCTGCAAACTACGGTGGATGCCACGGGCAATGTGGGGCCTGAGCGCATCAATTCGCATGAGCTGGGCTACAACCTGAGCCTGCCATTTCAGGGCGTTAGTGCAGATTTAAGGATGTTTAACGAGCGTATCACCGATGGCATCGCGTCGGGCCTGGCGTCACCCCTCGACTACACCAACCAAGATAACTACACCATCACCGGATCAGAACTGCAGGTCACGTGGCGCCCAACCAAGTCAACCCATATTTTTACGAGCCACACTTGGACCGATATCTCCGGGGTAGCGAAAGCAGCGTCCGTCTACGATACCCATAGTTTTAGGGTTGCCCATGGTTCGCCGCGGTACGCCGGAGCCGTTGCAGTGATGCATAGTTTCGACTCGGGTTACACAGTCTCTTTAATGCATCAACGTACCGATGAAACGGCCCTCATGTCCAATGGTGCCGATAACCTTTTCTCCATGGGGCGAACCGACATTCGCGTGGCGAAGGCATTCAAGATTGGTAGTAACAAGGTGGAACTGGCAGTGACGGGCCAAAACCTGGATGTTCCCTACCGCGATGGGGATCGAAAGTACTTTT
>JBBRNS010000035.1:0-23573 GCA_038230175.1 Burkholderiales bacterium | reverse complement strand
TTGTCTACAGATTTTGTCGGTCTCTATTTTTGAGAAAACCCAGCTGTCATGCGCCTTGCAGCCCGATCGATCCCAAATTGACCCCCTACCCATCTGTAACCAGTTGATTTTGTTCGACTTTTAACCGGACAGTAGTGGGAAGCGGTAGGCATGCAAGATTTCTTCGGAAGGCCAGCCGGCAACGCCTGCAACACCTTGGCGGTCCAGAGCGTGTTCGACCAGCGCCTGGCTGGCTAGGCCTTGGTAATGGCTACCGGAAACCACAGGGCTGGTAGCGGCGCCAACCGACCCCAAACCGCCGTCTTGGTGTTGTCGCAGCGAAGCCCGCAGCGCACACAAAGCCTGTTGCGGCGTGAGCATGCGCAGGGTGTTGCTAAACCATCCGGCCACCTCTGGGGAAGGGGTTTGGCCCGCGTCGCCACTCCAGACCAGTTGCACACCGCGTTGGTGTGCCTTGCGAACCCGGCCCGCCATCAGCGGGTCTTCTAGCCAAGGGGCGGCAATCTCCAGTTGCAATGCCTTGGCCGGTGCGTGCTCCAGCAAGCCGGAGAGCAGCGACTGCGAACGCACCTGCAACATGAGCTGCGGCGCCGATTCGGGCCATAGCTCAGCAATGGCGGCTAACAGGTGTTGGGCATCGACGGCACTGGTGCTATCGGCTTCGACAAACAGCCGCACGCCCGAACACTTGCGCCACCGGTTCCAGATGGCCTCGTAGCCAAGGGTGACGCTGCCCAGAACCGACGACGTCATGGCGCTAGCTGATGTAGTTGAAGAGAGACAGCTTTTGCACCTGCGCGTAAGACTGCAAGGCAGCCTGGTAACCGGTCTGCTGGAGTTGGAAGTCGGAGATGCCTTTGACCATGTCTAGGTCTTCGGCCTTGGAGCGGTCCATCTCGAGCTGGATGCCGCGCTTCTCCTGATCGGTGCTGATATGGTCTGCGCGGTTCAGAAAGTCACCTGCCTGCCCCCGCACCGCCGATATGCGTGCCATGCCAATGTCGATGTTGCCAAGGGCTTGGCTGAGCGATTGAGTCACGGCACTATTGCTGGCAGCACTGCCGATATCGCGGATAGCATTGTCCAGTGTGCTGAACAGACTGACGTTGGGTGCGACGGCTATTGTGTCTCCGACGGCGGGTGCTCCCTTGATGGTCAGGGCCAAACCCGCCATACCCGTGACTGCAATATTGGCCGGTTGGTTGGACGGGTAGCCGGGTGCAATTTGTGCGGTCACCGTTCCCGGTGGCGTCGCGGTCAGGTTGTACGACACCACCGTGGTACCGGGGGTTGTCGTCGTGTCTACTGCGGTAATGGCAATCGCGTAGCTGGCGCCCGAGACTGCGGCGGCATTGGTTACGGACACCGTGTCCGTTGTTAGGGCCTGCGTGGCAGTAGCCGGGGCGATGCCGACGTGGTAGGCGCCGTCGCGTTTGGGTTGCAGCATGAAGGCGCTATCGCCGTCCAGTGCGATGGGAATGGCGACGTCAGAGCTCGACAATTGTCCGGGCAAGCCGTTGAACGTGTAGTCGGGCGCAACACCTTGTGGACCGACGAACGGAGTTAATGCGCTGGCCAAGGCACCAAAAAGCGGCTGTCCATTGGTGCCCTTGCTGTTGGCAATGGAAAATATGTGGTCGCGCAAGCCGCTGAGTTGGCTTGCAACGCTCTTGCGTTCGACTGCGCCATAGCCGACATTGGACGAGCTAATCACCAGTTCGCGAAAGCTCTGCAGTGCCTCGGTGATATCACCCAAGGAACTCTCAGCTTCGGTGATAGCGTTTTTTTGGGTTTCTAGCGCGCGCTGATCGGTTTGGATGCGTGCAATTCGGGTAAGCGCGCGTTCGATCTGGGCTGCTGCGGCCGGATCGTCGCTCGCTGTTGTGACGCGTTTACCCGAAGTGAGGTGCTCTTGCGCGTTGGCCAAATTGGTCTGCCGGGTCATCAGGTTGTTACGCGCGGCATCGTAGGTATTGGCGGTACCGAGGCGGGAAAAAGAGGCGCTTGTCATGGGCTAACTCCTGGTGTGTCTGCGCGATCAGCGCAGACCCTGAATCAAGGTGTCAAAAATGTTTTGCGCAATCTGGATCATTTTCGCAGAGGCTTGGTACGCCTGCTGGAACTGCAGCAGCTTGGCCGCTTCTTCGTCCAGGTTGACGCCGGAAATGCCGGTACGGGCCGTTTCCAGATTGGACGCAATCGAGGTGGACACGTTTGCGGCATAACTGGCACTTTGGCCACGGATGCCTACCTGAGCAATCAAGTTGGCATAGCCGTCGCTCAACGCGGCGCCGTCGAATAAGGCGACGTCGCGCAGGTTCATCATGGCCGTGGCATTGCCGGCATTTAGTTTGGGGTCCAGCTTGCCCAGCGCGGCCAAAGTTGTGCTTTTGTCGACTGTGAAGGTGTCGCCCGCTTGTGGGACGCCCTGTAGCACCAGTGACCATTGTGAAGCGGGTGTTGTAGCCGGAACAGCGCCCTCAATCGCAACGCCGGGCGTAAAGGTGAACACTGTGACGCCTTGGTCGCTGCGGGTGTAGTTGTTGGGCCCGGTGAAGGTCAGAGTCACCGGGGCGGCGGTGAGCGACGCACCATTGGAGCGCGCTGTCAAAGATGCGAGCTGCAGGTTGCCGCTATTACTGGTGCCCATGCTGCCCGCAACCGGACTCGACATCGCCAGGGAGCGTGGGTCTGAGAACTGCCGGCTGATATTGGTGGCCGCAGTGCTGAAGGGCTTGAGCAAAAACCGGTCACCGGCTGCGGCAACACCCGCACCTTTGGTAATGTTGATACCGTCAACGACCACCGGGTTCGTCACACTAAAATCGAACGCGGTCACCACGCCGTCGGAGCGCCGGGTTACTGCACCCTGGGTCGCGTTGCTAAAGCTAACCTCGTAATCCGACGCAACAAATTTGCTGGTGTCGCTGATCGTCAGAGCGAGGGTCGTCGCACCGGTGTTGATCTGTGCTGGTGCCACCGGCGTCAAAACGGTTGCTGCGCTAAACGTGATCGGCGTAAATACGTTGCTGCCGGGGTTTCCGTTCAGGTCCAAACCCAGTGCATGCTGGGTGTTCATCTCGGTGCTGATGGCCATAGTCAGGCGGCCCAGCATGTTGCGCCCTTCGACAAGGTCGGTGTTTTGAAACCGCAGCAGACCGGCCACTTCACCGCCACCGAGAGAGTTCTCGTCCAAAAGGGTCGTCACACCATTGCCGGTGATGGCCAGCTTGTTGTTAAACGTGCTGCCAAAGTCCTTAGCCAGCGATACAGGCGACACGGTTGTCCCCAGCACCAGCGACTGGCTACCCGCTATAAATATGCCGACCGTGCCGTCGCTGGCCGGTATCGATGTCGTTTGAATATATTGGTTCAAGTCCCGTATCAACTGGTCACGTTGGTCCAGCAGGTCATTGGCGGGTTGGCCGTTACCATTCAAACGGGCAATTTGGTCGTTGGCGCTGGCAATACTTTTGGCAATGCTGTTGATGGAATCCACTTTTTGCGCCAGTTCTTGGGAGACGCCTTGCTGCAGATCGTCAATTTGTTGCGAGGTGTTGCGGATCCGGGCGGCAGTCTCATCCATACGGGTCAAGGCCACGGTGCGTGCCGTCAGGTCAGTAGGCGCGCTGGCGATGTCTGAGTACGCATTGAGCATGCCGTTAATGGATGCGCCCAAACCATTGGCGCCGGTCGGGAACAGGCCTTCTAGCTGCGTAAGCTTGTTGGCCCGTGTTGTGTCGGCCGCTTGTGTTGCGCCGGCCAAGGTCGATTGGCGCGTGAGAAATGTGTCGAAATTGCGCTGGATGGTTTGTACATCGACGCCCTTGCCGATGTATCCGCCGCCGGTGAATTGCCCTTGAACCGCTTGCAAGACGACGCTTTGGCGCGAGTAACCCGGCGTGTTGACGTTGGCAATGTTGTTGCCCGCCGTTTGCAGCGCTACTTGGTTGGCCTGCAGCGCCTTGACGCCGATGTTAAGAATGCCCATGGTGATTTCCGATTAAACCTGGACGCGTTGAATCGCCAAGGTGGTGTCGATCGCGCGGCTGAGCTTTGTCGCGTAGTCCGGGTCGGTCGCGTAACCGGCTTTTTGCAGACCGCTGGCATACGCGTGGGCCGATCCGGTTTGCTCCCGGGCTTTGGCGTAGCGTGGGCTTTCATTGATCATGCGGGCGTAGTCTTTGAAGGCATCGGCGTAAGAGTCATAGGCGCGGAAGCGGGCAACCCGCTTTTGCGGCGCGCCATTGATGTATTCAGTTGTGGTCACCTCCGCAGTCTTGCCCGTCCAGCCGGCGCCAGCTTTAATGCCAAACAAGTTGTGCGAGGCGGTCCCGTCTGCTCTCTTGATTTCGTGCTTGCCCCAGCCCGTTTCATGCCCTGCTTGGCCCAGCATGAATCCCGCTGGTAGCCCGCTTTTGCGTTCGACTTCGCGGGCCGCTTGGGCGTGTTTTTGAACAAACTGGGTTTGTATTTCGGTTGGCGCCTTGGCGCCACTTCGCGCGGAGGGCGCAGAGACCGCGCGCGTTTGGGGATGCAGGTTATCTGCAGCTTTTACGTTGGGCGGCGTCAGGTCTTTGTTTTTTGGGACCATTTGTTGACTCAACTGGGCCGCAATGATGTCACCCAGCCCTCCGGGTTGTCCCGACATATGCACCGCCAACTGCTGGTCCAACAGGTCAGCACCCAGGTCTCCGCCTGGGCTGTCCAGCATGCCGGATTTCATGGTGGCCTCGCGCATGCTTTTGATGAGCTCGCGCATAAACAAGGATTCGAACTGTTTGGCCGTTTCCTTGATGGCCGATTGGCTGTTGGTTCCCGCCTCAAGCTTGAGCGCGCCCAGCGACTGGGCGTCCGCCGCCAGCCCACGGCTTGCAGATACGGATGACAGGCTGTTGATCGGGGAGTAGGCCATGTTAGATCACCTCAAGCTCCGCGTTCAGCGCGCCGGCGGATTTGATGGCCTGCAATATGGCCAGCAGGTCCTGCGGTGTGGCGCCCAAGGAATTGAGCGCCCTTACAACGTCGGCCAATTGTGCGGCTGCTGGCAACTGAATCAGCTTCCCCGGCGCTTGTTGGATTTGGATGTTGGCTTTCTCAGATACCACGGTTTGGCCGCCGGTGGAGAGCGCATTGGGTTGGCTGATGACCGGTGTCGATGTGATGCTGATCGACAGGTTGCCGTGTGCGATGGCACAGGGGTTGAGGGTGACGGCCTGGTTTAGGACGATAGAGCCCGTGCGTGCATTGATGATGACTTTGGCCGCCGCAATACTGGCGTCGACGGGCAGCTCTTCCATCTCCGCGATAAAGTTCACGCGGTCGTTGGGATTGAGGGGGGCCTTGACCTGAACCGTGCGCCCATCCAGCGCCTGGGCTACGCCACTGCCAAATTTGCGGTCTATGGCCTGTGCCACTTTGCGAGCGGTCTGAAAGTCCGATGCTTCCAGGCTCAGATTAATGGTTGCGCCCTCTTGTAGAGAGGTCGGGACCGCGCGCTCTACTTGTGCACCCTCTGGAATGCGCCCCACACTCAGGTGATTGACCTGGACCTTGCTACCCCCAGCGGAGGCGCCTGCCCCCGCCACAATGAGGTTTCCCTGGGCGATGGCGTAAACCTCACCGTCGGCACCTTTTAAGGGCGCAGAAATCAAGGTGCCTCCTTTGAGTGATTTGGCGTTGCCCAAAGACGACACGCTGACGTCAAGCAGTTGTCCGGGGCGGGCAAACGGCGGCAATTGGGCGGTGACCAGCACCGCAGCCACGTTTTTCATCTGCAATTGGGCCAGTGACGCGGGTGACAGTGTCAGGCCGAGCTGCTGCATGTAGTTGCTCAGGCCCTGGGTGGTGTAGGGCATGGTTTGGTCGCCTGTGGCGTCCAGTCCGACCACTAAACCGAATCCGGTGAGCTGGTTGCTGCGAACGCCTTCGATCGAGGCAACTTCTTTGATGCGGGCGCTGTGGGCGGCGCCGGCAAACACCAAGCACCCAACCAGGCACAGATGAGCCAGGTGCCGAAGGCTGGTGTTTTTCGCCAGAAAGGTCCAGGTTTTCATGTGCTGAGTTGGTGTTCGGGTTGATCTGGGTAGATCAGTTATCCCTCGGCACTATTCTGGATAACTTTAGAAAGGACTAAAGCTTAAAAAGAACCGAGAAAGCCAACCAACTGTCTGGGCCTCACCCTGCGCGCCGCGTCCGCGCGACTCGACACGCACGTTTGCCACCTGGGTAGAACTGATGACGCTGCCCGGTTGCACCAGGCGGGGGTCAATAGTGCCGGAGAAGCGCAATACATCGACGTTTTGGTTTACACCAATCTGTTTTTCGCCAGTGACCACCAAATGGCCGTTGTTGAGTACCTCGACGACGGTTGCCGTGATTGAGCCAGCGAACGTGTTGGCACTTTCGGTGCCCCCTTTGCCTGAAAAGTTGTTGTCAGACTTGGTCGCCATGTTCAGGTTGATCAAATCGGCACCCAAAAGGCCCGGAAACGGCGGGGTGATGGCGGTGGAGCTGTCCGTGTTGCGGTTGACGGTGGACGTTGACTTTTGGCTGGCGGAGACGTTTTCCACGATTTGAATGGTCACCGTGTCACCCACCTGCCGCGCACGGCGGTCTTCAAACGCAGGGCGGTAGCTTACTGCGCGAAACAGGCTGCCAGTGGGCGGCTGCGAAACTGCGGTGGTGGGTTGCTGTGCGGGGGCAATTTTTGGCTCTGCAAAATCGACCTGCACTTTTTGCGGCAACTGCTGGCAGGCGCTTCCTAACAGGCTCAAGCCCAGCGCCATCAGAATGGCACGGCACAAGGGTGCGCTGCGGGGGTGGGAGCAGCTTGGTTGGTGACTCACGGTGTACCTCACAGCTGTCCGAGCTTTTGCAGCATCTGGTCAGAGGTTTGAATGGCCTTGGAGTTCATCTCGTATGCGCGCTGGGTCTGGATCATGGTGACCAGCTCTTGTACGACATTGACATTGGATGTTTCAACAAACCCCTGCATGAGTGAGCCCAGGCCGTTGGCATTGGGGTTACCTACGTTAGGCTGCCCTGAAGCGGCACTTTCGGCATAGACGTTTTGGCCTTTGGGCTCCAGGCCAGCCGAATTGATAAAGCTTGCCAGCGTGATCGTGCCAATGGTTTGCAGCGCTGTTGTGCCAGGAATGGTTGCTGTGACCTTTCCATCTTGCGCAATAGCGACGTTGGTGGCATTGGACGGCACCGTGATATTGCTGGACAAGGGCAGCCCGCTGGAGTTGACCATACGGCCCTGGCTGTCGATTTGAAACGCGCCGTCACGTGTGTAGCCGGTGGTTCCGTCGGGCATTGTCAGCTGAAAGAAACCATTTCCTTGAACCGCCACATCCAGGTTGTTGCTGGTCGGTTGCAAATTGCCCTGCGACAAATTGCGGCTGGTTGCCACCGTACGCACACCCAGGCCAACCTGCAAACCCGTGGGCAGGGTGGATTGCTCGGATGTATTGGAGCCGACCTGGCGCAGGTTTTGGTACATCAGGTCTTCAAAGACCGCATGCGATTTTTTGAAGCCGTTAGTAGACACATTGGCCAGGTTGTTGGAAATAACGTCCAGCTGCATTTGCTGGGCTTCCATGCCGGTCTTGGAGATCCAGAGTGAATTGATCATGGTGTTGTCCTTGGGGTGTGTGTCGGCGGCCTATCAGCCTTGCATGCCGAGTAGCTGGGCTGCCGAGCGGTCATTCGACTCGGCCGTTTGTAGCAGGCGCATCTGGGTTTCAAATTGGCGCGCGGTTTGGATCATGCCCACCATGGTTTCAATGGTGTTAACGTTGGAGCCTTCCAGTGCGCCAACGTGAACACGGGCCGTTTCGTCACTGTTCAGCGGGTCGCCAGATTCGGCCCGAAAGAGGCCGTCTTCGCCGCGTCGCAGGGGGTCGTCGCCAGTCGGAGTTGCCAGCTTCAGGCGGCCAACTGCGCTGCCGGGTTGGTTGCCCACTTTGGCACTGATCGTCCCGTCGTGTCCGATGCTCACTTCGGCGCCAAGCGGGACGTTGATGGGTGCGCCGCCGCTGGAGAGTACGGGCAGACCATTACTCGTTTGTAGGGCGCCCTGCGACGACACTTCAAAATGACCGTTGCGGGTATAGGCTTCGGTGCCGTCCAGTCCTTGAACCGCAAACCAACTGTTACCGCTGGTCATCACATCCAGCGCACGGTCAGTGCGCTGCGCAGGCCCCGGCTTGTCCATATAGCCCGCAGTGGCCTCGACGGCAAATACGCGTGTGGTGGCGCCTTCGCCTCGCAACGGCACCGCGCGGTAGGTTGAAAGCTCCGCTCGGAAACCATCGGTCGATGCGTTGGCCAAATTGTTGGACAAGACCGCTTGGCGGTTTGCCGCCGCGTTGGCACCCGACATGGCGGTGTAGATGAAACGGTCCATAACGCTGCTCGGTTGGGGTTAAGGGTGCGAATTAACGCAGATTCACCAAAGTGGACAACACCTGGTCCTGGGTCTTGATGGTTTGCGCATTGGCTTGGTAGGCCCGTTGCGCGGTCATCATGTTGACCAGTTCGGCGGTGAGGTCCACATTGGACTCTTCAACCGCGCCCGCCCTAAGTGCACCAAACTTTCCAACCCCTGGGTTGCCCAGAAGTGGCTGGCCAGATTTAAAGGTTTCTAGATACTCGCCTCCGCCGACCGGGCTGAGGCCTTGCTCATTGCGAAACCCGGCCAGAGCAATTTGGCCGCGGGCTTGTGTTTGGCCATTGGAGTAGCGCGTTGTAATGGTGCCAGACGGTGAGATGGTGACACCCGTCAACTCGCCCGAGGTGTATCCGTCTTGTGTGAGGTTTGAGACATTGAAGCTGCTGCCGAATTGGGTGACTTTGGATACGTCCAAGGTGGCGCTGATACTGGGTGTGACAGGTGAAGGCGTCGCAATGGTCAGCGTGGGTGCTGCTGCCGGCGAAGTGAGTTTCCCCGTCGCGTCAAACTGCATTTGGAAAAGTGGGACGCCAGCCGCAGCGACGTCGTAAACGTCCCAGTTATCGGTTGCCGTGGATGCGACACGCTCAAAATACAAGTTCACCGGCACCTGTGCGCCCTGAGAGTCATACGCCGTGATGGACGTACCGTAAGTCGTGCGGGGGGTCGGCGGCGTTGCAGTTGCTGCGACCACGGCACGCGAATCCAGATTAAATTCTGCGGTGATGGCTGTGGTGGCGCTGGCCGCGATGGGCGCGCCAGTGGGAACCGCCATTTTCACTGGGGTGATGCTAGTGGGTACGCCCAGCAAGTCGGTGGTGTAACCCATCACGTTAGCGCCAGTGTTGGTAATGATGTTGCCGCTTTTGTCTAGCTTAAATTGACCATCGCGGGTGTAACCGGTAGTACCGTCGGTTTTGGTGACTTGGAAAAAGCCGCCACCATTGATCGCAACGTCCAAGTTGTTGCCGGTGATGTTGATGTTGCCCTGGGTAAATTGCTGGGACACAGTTGCTACCGCAACCCCAATGCCGGCGGCGGAGCCGCCCCCGCCCCCGCCGCCGATCGACGATGCGACCAGGTCCGCAAATTCCGCCCGAGACGACTTCATCCCGACCGTGTTGGCATTCGCAATGTTGTTGCCAATGACGTCCAAGTTCTTGCTCGCGGCGTTTAAGCCGGAAAGTCCTGTTTGAAAGCTCATGGTGTTTTCCTATCGTTAATGGGGGCTAATTACATAATGGACTGAATGGCGTCGTAGGCAATTGGGTCGCGGCCCTTGAGCTGCACACTCATGCCTGCCCCCGTGTTGCCCACGGAGACAATGGTGTCGCGAACGAGTGATGTGGCCGCCACTGTTTGGGCGCCATTGCTCGCAATCACTTTGAAGCTTGGGTTGCCGGTTCCGGTGTAATTGGAAGCATCCCATTGAAAATCGTGTCGACCCGCCGCTACGGCACCAAGGTTCATGGTGTCGAGCAACTGCCCACCTGGCGAAATAATTTGAACCGCCACCTTGTCGGTATTGGTGGGTAGGTCAATGGCGCCTTTTGCCACGCCGCCGTTGATGGCAAGCGTATTGCCGTTGATCAATACGTCGTGTCCAACCAGGGAGGCACCCTGCAAAACTTGCATGGCGTTGAACTGCGTTCCGAGTGATTTCACCGTTTCGTTGAGCTGCTGAATCCCGGTAACGGTGTTGATCTGCGCCATTTGACTGGTCATTTGGGCGTTGTCCATCGGATTCATCGGATCTTGATTGTTCAGCTGAGCAACCAGCAACTTCAAAAACCGGTCTTGAGAGGCGTTCGCGTCGCTCTGTGCAGTTTTTGCGATGGACGTGGAGCCGGTCAAGCTTGCGGCGTTTGTGGCGGAACTTACAGCGGTGGTCATATTGAATTCCTTTACTCAGGCCTATTGGCCCATTTGTAGCGTCTTAAGCAGCAGTGTCTTTGCGGTATTCATGACCTCGACATTGTTTTGGTAGGAGCGAGAAGCGGAGATCATGTTCACCATCTCTTCGACTGGGTTGACGTTGGACTGGGTGACGTAGCCATCCGCATCCGCAGACGGGTGCGAGGGGTTGTGTACCCGCTTCATGGGTGCGTCACTCTCATTGACAGCACTAACCCGAACGCCCGACGAGGCGTCGGAGCCCATGGGTGTCGTCTCAAATACCACTTGCCGACTTTTGTAGCCTTTGCCGTCCGGCCCCGCGACGGCATCGGCATTAGCCAGGTTGCTTGCTACGACGTTTAGCCGTTGCGACTGGGCACTGACAGCACTGCCGGAAACGCTAAAGATGGAAAACATGGACATGGTGTGACTCCGAAACCTTATGGTTGGGCTTATTGCCCTTGAATGGCGCTCAAGAGCGTCTTGGACTGGCCATTGATAAACCGCAGAGTGGCTTCATAGCGCACCGCGTTATCCACAAAATTGGCGCGCTCACGGTCCATGTCGACGCTGTTCCCATCCATGGCGGGCTGGGTTTGCACCGTATACCCCAGGGCCGTACCGCCTAGGCTGGCTGTGCTGGCCTGCAAGGGGATATGCCGCGAATCCGAGATGCCGCTTTGCGTGCTGCCCGAAGGGGCGCTGAGCGACAGTGACAGGTTGTTTTCACCCGTGGCTGCATTCATTGCAGCTTTGAAGTTGAGGTCACGCCCCACATAGCCGGGTGTATCGGCATTGGCAATGTTGCTGGCAATGAGGCGTTGGCGTTCGGCGCGCACGACCAGAGCTTTCGATTGAAAGTCTAGTGCGTTGGTCAAATTAGCAAACATAAATCACCTTTGAATCAAAGTTGCCTGTCGCACTGCAGGGGGCAAAGCGATGGACGTACGGTGATTATGGAAATAACTTTAATTTTTTAGCGTTGAAATATGGCCGGAAAAGCGCGGCTTTTGCTGCGTTTGACAGATATTTGGAGTGCCATAGTTCACGGGTCCAAAACCTGCGCTACACGGTGTGTATGGGTATGGTGTGGCAATGCGAGGAGTAGCGTGATGTTAGTTTTTTGGAAATCAACGCAGCGTATGGTGGTCAGCGCCGCCGTGGGGCTTTTTGCAGTGGCGTGTGGCGGGACTGCTTTTGCCCAAGGCGGGGAAAACACACACTACCAGCAAGTTGCGCAGAAATGGTTGCTTAAAGAGTTACCCACCGTGTTGGGCGCCGATGGCTCCGCGCTCCGGATGGAGGCGGTCGTCGGTGATATGGATCGCCGCCTCAAACTGGCGCCTTGCGACAAGGTGGAGTCTTACCTGCCGTTCGGTGCACGCCTTTGGGGCAAGACCCAGGTTGGCCTGCGCTGCGTCGAAGGCCCGGTGCGCTGGAGCGTCACCATGCCGGTGTTGATCAATGCGTACGGCCCCGCATGGGTTGTTAAGGGCCAAGTGGGGGCGGGCGTTGTCATGACCGATGCCGATGTTGTGCAGTCCGAAGTGAATTGGGCCGAAGACACAAACCCGGTGCTGGGTGAGCGGGAGGCATGGGTCGGGCAGGTGGCAACCCGAAACCTTGTGACCGGACAAACCCTGCGCCTGGGCATGGTGAAGCCTGCGCAGGTGTTTCAGGCTGGTGCGCCCGTTCGCGTTGTCGCACAAGGCATCGGATTCCAAATTTCATCCGACGCGCAGGCCCTTTCGCCTGGCGTGGTAGGTCAGTCCGCCAGGGTTCGTATGGAAAATGGCCGGGTTACGATGGGTGTGGTACTGGATGGGCGAACAGTGCAAATCGATTTATAAACCGAAATTTATGATGGTTTTCATGCAAATAGTTCTAAAGTCCACTGCGGAGCCGTCGATAACATTGGCACGAGGCCACACCTATTGTGGTTTTGGAGAACGCCATGAAAATCGGTCAAACACCAGACAATTCCATTCCAGTCCAGCAGGGCAACACAGCTTCAGCTCAAAAAGCTGCGCAAAACGTGCCGTCAACTGCATCGGCCGCTGCATCGTCCGCAGCGACGCAGGGCGCGCGCTCCTCTGGGGTTGCGGTGACCGTGTCTACCTTGGCCCGTGGTTTGGAGAAAACCGGGCGCAGCGAAGGGGCCAGCATCGACACGCAGAAGGTTGCGACGATCAAGGCGGCCATTCAAGATGGCAGCTACGTGGTCAACCCAGAGGCGATTGCGGACAAATTGCTCGCCAACGCACAGGAAATGCTCAACCGCACTACGAATTGAGTGTGAGTCGGTCCTGTGTATGTTTAAACGCACAAAGGACCTGACATGACAACCGCAACATTGGATGGGCAATTGGACCGCATAGAACAACAGTTCAACGAATTGAGTACGCTGCTGTTGGATGGAGGTCATCAGGGCGTCGAAAGGGCCAGCGTGGCCCTTCAGCAGTTGGCCGTTGAGCTGCTTCAGATGGCCGATGAAGCCGGGCGCACCAGCCTCCAGTCGAACGCGCGTGCGGCGCGCATCAAAACCTTGGCAAGTGTGTTTCCCTTATTGCGTAGCAATCTGTTGCGCAGGTCCGCGTATGTGGACCGGGCACTTGAAACCATCATTCCGAACGCGCCCCAGGGAAACTATGCGGGTCAAGCCAAAACGTATGGCGCGTCCATGCGCCAATCGGGCGCATTCAAGGTGCTGTCCGCCTAATAATTCTCATGGAGGTGGGGTGGGGCCGAAGGCCCATCCTGGGTGCTCAGCGCATTGGCTTAAATTAGCCAGTCGGCTCTTCAGTGTGCGCGCATTTTTGCCCGGAGGCGGGCAATAGACTGGCTGTGTAACTGGCAAATGCGGGATTCGGTGACGTCGAGTACCGCAGCGATTTCCTTCAGATTCATGTCTTGTTCGTAGTACATGCTCATGATGTACTGCTCACGCTCTGGCAGGGCTTTGATGGCCGCGACCAAGGATGTGCGCAAACGTTGGTCACGCAGCATATTCATGGGGTCGGCTGCGTTGTCGGCGACGTGGCGGTCTAGGTAGCTGTCGTCGTCCTCGCCGTTGCGGGACATGTCTTCCAGGTACACCAGTTGCGTGCCGCGCACCTTGCCTAACAAATCTTGGTAATCGGTGAGTGACATGCCCATTTCGGCTGCGATCTCAGACTCCAAAGGCAGTCGTCCAAGCCGATGCTCCGCCCGACGCATGGCCGCTTCAATGTCCTTTTGCCCCTTACGGGAACTGCGAGACATCCAGTCGTTGCCGCGTAATTCGTCGAGCATGGCCCCGCGGATGCGCTGCGTCGCAAAGGTTTCAAATTGAACCCCTTGCGAGGACTCAAACCGAGTCAATGCGTCCGATAAGCCGATTAAACCGACCTGAATCAGGTCGTCCACTTCCACGCTGGGCGGTAACTTCGCCATCATGTGGTGCGCCAGTTTGCGCACCAGCGGTTGGTATTGCTTGATCAGCGCATTGCGATCAAGCTGCCCCTTTGCTGTATACATCAGTGACTCCCGACAAATCTGTCCATGCACAACAAATGGTTGCTTATAACCTGTTGCTCTAAAGTTGTCGAATCGACGCCGAGTAGTACTGCGCTTTCGACCAATCGCAACGCCAGCCGCTGCATGTCTGCATTGTTGTGTGGGCTGTCGCCATTCGCAGCGATGTGCACGGAATTCACTTCATAGCCTAGGAAGTTTTTGGCACACTCACCCAAGCTTGCAACACCCGCTTCTTCGGAGGTGAAGTCAGCCTCATCACGTGATTGGGGCTCCATGCTGGCAATGGTAGGCCTTAATTTACCATTGATCAACAAGCGTTTTAGCGCCTGGTAGCTGCTGAGCAAAGATGCTCGGTTTGGTGATACCGCAAGCAAGGGCGTAGCACCACAGCCGCCGAGCAGCGGAATCAGCCATTCCACGCGGCTGTACAAGATGACAATGGTTTCACGCGGGAACAATTGCCCCAGCACATCGTGGCAGTGTGGCTGCGGCGAAGGTACTCCGCACATCGCTTGAATTGCCCGACCCGCTGGAATGATGTCCCATGCCGGTGCATCTGCGGCTGTGCCGCCATGCCAATACGGTTCGCCCATGCGGTGCGCCAGACCTGGGGTGGCGTCCGTCTCAAAAGTGGTGGCGTCCAGCACGGTGACCGGGTAGCCCATGTCAGACAGGGTCCAGCACAATCGCCACAGCAAGGGCAGTTCGGCCTTGGGGTCCCCATGGCCTACCATCGCCATCATGCGCGGTGCTGATGGGCGAGAGAGGCCCAGCAGCCCGGAAGCCTGGTTGATGGGGGATTCATGCATCCAGATGCCCCTGGTTAAACGCCCCCCCGGTGGAGTGGCTAAAGAGGAAGCCCAGATCTCCAATTTTGGGGTCGTAGGGCGAGTGACCCGCACTGCGCATCGACATGGCAACCAACTTGGCAGCGTTGGCAACTTCCCAGTCTTCGGGAACACGCTGCCCGGTAGTGATGCCCCGCACAACCAATTGGTGGCGCACGGCTGCATCAATAGCTGGGCCAATTTTCACCGCCTCGTCCACTTTCGAGAAGATCACCTGCTGCTGGGATTTTTGCTTGAACGAGGTGACCACATCGTCCAAGGTGTCTCCGTGGCCACTGGCGTTCAGCACCAACAGCCGCTTGACTTCGGGCAGATCCAGTAAGTCCATCATTTCACGTTTTCGAGGGTCTCGTGGAGCCAGGCCGGTGGTGTCAATGAGCACCATTTTTTTGTTAGACAGCAGGCCCAGCAAGTCTTTCAATGCGGCGCGGTCGTGTGCGAGGTGGGCTACTACTCCCAGCATTTTTCCGTAGGCCCTGAGCTGCTCGTGGGCGCCCACGCGGTAGGTGTCCAGAGTGATCAGCCCAACGCTGTTGGCGCCGTGGGCACGTGCACACAAGCCGGCGAGCTTTGCAGCCGTTGTTGTTTTTCCAACGCCGGTGGAGCCCACCATGGCGAACACGCCACCTTCGTCCTCCAATGTGCTGCCCGTTGCATCGGTCTTTATATTGCGCTCCAACACACTCATCACCCAACGGACGGACTCCGCAGCATCCATTTCTTGCGGCATACGCTCCAGAATAGCGCGCGACAGGGTAGGGGAGTAGCCTGCGCGAATCAGCTTGAGCATCAGGTTGGACTGGATCGGATTTTGGCGCGCCTGCCCCAGCCAGTTCAGTGTATTAAACCGGTCTTCAATGAGCTCCTTCATGGCGTGCAACTCGCTGGCGATACCTTGGCTCACGCCAGCACTCGCGGCGGGCGCGCTCGGCGCTTTTCGAACCGCCGGTGCCACCGCGCGCGGGGCTGGAGCCGGTGCAGCGTTCATGGTGCGGTCCTGATTACTGGGGCGAGTGCGCTCTTGTGCGGGCTCTCGCTTTGCTGGAGCCTCTGCTTGGGGTGTAGCAGTCTCACTATTGCGGCGCAGCATGCGCTCACGCACATAGTCTTGAAACGAGAGCGTACTCATTGCCAATTGGGCTGCGTCATCCTCGACTTCACTTGCGACTTCACGGTAGCTCGGTGGCGCCTCTTGCGGCTTTTTTCCAGGCGATTTGTGGCTGGCAGATTCGTCCTTCTGCGCAAACGCGTCGAGGGCGTCTTCAGCCGTGGCGACAACCTCCACGCCATTGGCAGTTGGGCGGTTCGACAGGATTAATGTTCCGTCGCCAAAGGCCATGCGTGCTTTGGCCAGGGCTTCCCGGGAAGTGGGAGCGGAGAAGCGTTGGATGTTCATGATGTAGCACCTCTGAGAATAGGACCGATGCGAATGGTGTGGGTTTCAGGGATTTCGCTGTGGGACAAAACCTGCAGTCGGGGCGCCATGCGGCGCACCAGGCGCGCAATAGAACCGCGAATCTGGTCGGGTACCAGCAAACACGCTGGTACACCAATTTCTTCTTGCTTTAAGGCTGTTTCAGCCGCAGTGCGGGTTAGCATGTCGGCAACGCCGGGGTCCAGAGAGGGGCCGTTTGCGTTGCCCAAGGCCTGCACCAGTAAGCGCTCCAGAGCCGGGTCAATCGCGATGACGTTGAGCTCCCGTGTCGGGCCGTAGATTTGCTGAACGATGGCGGGAGACAGTGCAACGCGCACCCGGCGCGCAATCTCGACCGGGTCCGTGGTCGACGTGGCGTTTTCGGCCATGCACTCAATGATGGTGCGGATGTCCCGAATATGGACCGATTCATCCAGCAGCAATTGCAGCACTTTCTGAAATACGGCGATAGACACCATTTTGGGAACAACCTCTTCAATCAATTTCGGGGCCAACTTTGCTACGTGTTCCACGAGTTGTTGGGTTTCTGTGCGGCTTAGCAATTTAGAGGCCTGCACTTGCATCAAGTGTGACAAATGGGTGGCCATGACAGTCTCAGAATCAACCACGGTAAACCCGGTCATTTGTGCCGCTTCCTTCTGACTTTGGTCGATCCAGTGTGCGGGTAAGCCAAATGCCGGGTCGGTTGTTGGTGTGCCGATCAGGGGTGTCGTGATTCCACCGGGGTTGATCGCTAGGAACATGCCAGGAAATGCCTCTCCCTCGCCCGCAATCACGCCGCGCAAGGTAATACGGTAGGCGCTGGGCTTGAGTTCGAGGTTGTCCCGGACATGCACCGGTGGCGGCAAAAACCCGACCTCTTGGGCAAACTTGCGGCGAACACCTTTGATGCGGGTCAGCAAGTCGCCTTGGCGGGTTTTATCGACCAGTGCGATCAGGCGGTAGCCCAGCTCAAGGCCCAATTGGTCAACCGGCTGCAAGTCGTCCCACGACGCATCACCATCCGAGGCAGGGGCAGGTGCGGCTGCCTCAGGGTCGACCGGTAGCGGCTTCTTGTCCAATACCCATGCGCCGTAGCCCAAAATGGCTGCAATGCTCAGAAATACCAGGTGTGGCATGTTGGGAATGACGCCCAGAATAAACATGATAGCGGCGGTAATGCCTATGACCTTGGGAGATACAAACATCTGGCCAATGATCTGCTTGCCAATGTCTCGTTCTTTGCCAACCCTCGACACCACCATGGCTGCTGCCACGGAAATCAGCAGTCCGGGAATTTGGGCCACCAACGCATCACCGACAGCCAGCAGGATGTAGGTGTTGGCGGCTTGCGAGGCGGTAAGGTCATGCTGGAGGATGCCAATGGCAAAACCGCCCACAATGTTGATCAGCAAAATCAGGATGCCCGCAACCGCATCGCCCCGGACAAATTTAGAGGCACCGTCCATGGAGCCAAAAAACTCGGCCTCTTCGCCCACTTCGGCGCGGCGACGTTTGGCTTCGGCTTCGTTAATTAGACCCGCATTCAGGTCTGCATCCACCGCCATTTGTTTGCCGGGCATGGCGTCTAGGGTAAAGCGGGCGGACACCTCTGCAATCCGCTCGGCGCCTTTGGTGACCACCACAAAGTTGATCACCACCAAGATGGCGAATACGATCAGGCCCACTGCAAAATTGCCACCGATCAGAAAGTGGCCAAACGCCTCAATCACCGCGCCCGCAGCGCCAGCACCCGTGTGGCCTTCGAGCAATACGACACGGGTCGATGCCACGTTGAGCGACAAGCGCATCAAGGTGGTGAGCAGCAAAACGGACGGAAATGCCGAGAAGTCGAGTGGGCGAATCATGTAGGCCGCCACCATCATCACCATCAGTGCGACCGCGATGTTGATGGTGAAGAAGGCGTCCAGCAAGATTGGGGGCAGTGGCAGCACCATCATCGCCAAAATGGCGACCACCAGCATCGGCGCTGCGGCGCCCTGTACGACGCCGGAGTTATTGGCGTACCACTGTTGCAAGTTTTTTAGGGAGGCATTCATGACGCGGAGGCCTTTGTTAACTTGTTATGGGGGTCGAGTTCGGGCGGGACAAAGGGCGAGGGAACGTCCCCCGGCATAGGACCCTCGCCGCGGATAGCGGCGCGCAGCTTGTAAACATAGGCCAAAACCTGCGCCACCGCGGTGTACAGGGCGGACGGAATGTCTTGGTTCAATTCCGAGTTGGCATACAGGGCACGGGCCAGCATGGGCGACTGCAGTACGGGGATGCCGTGCTGGTTGGCAATGTCTCGAATTCGCATGGCGGTGAGGTCACTGCCTTTGGAGATCACCTGGGGTGCCCCCATGGAGGAATCGTCGTACCGTATGGCAACGGCATAGTGGGTGGGGTTCATGACCACAAAGTCCGCTTTGGGCACGGCGTTGACGCTGCTTTTGTGCGCCATTTCACGCTGCTTCTGGCGGATTCTTGCCTTGATTTGTGGATCACCGTCATTCTGCTTTCCCTCTTCCCTTACCTCTTGGTGCGACATCTTCATTTCGCCCGAGTGGAGAAGTTTTTGCAGCGGAACATCCGCGATCGCGACCATAAACAGCACCAGCAGCATTAGCGCCAGGCCGCCTGTGATCCACTGGGTCAGTTGCTGTATGGCGGAACTCGAGGGTTGTAGTGACAGCGTTGCTAGGGTCTGCATCCCTGAGCTGAGGTAGGACGCGGCGATAGCAAACAAAACGGTGGTTAGCAGGACCATTTTGGCTACCGTGATCAGCTTCTTTTTGCTAAAGAGGTTGGCAAAACCAGAAAGCGGGTTGAGCCGACTGAAGTCAGGGGTGATTGGTTTTAAGCTGGTCACCCAGCCACCCGATGCCACGTTTGCAGCAATGGCAGACGCCGCACAAATGGCAGCAAACACCGCACAGCCCGCTAGACCAATGGCCGTTCCGTTAAATAGTTGGGTCAACATGGTGTCTGTTTGCATAACGGACGCGGCATTGAAGGACATCTGCTGCGCCATGTTGTCTTGCAGGCGCTCGAATAACACTGGGGCGAACACCAAAATGCCCATTGAGCCAGCTCCCAGTACGGCCAGATGCTTTAAGTCTTCCGAGCGACTGACTTGCCCATCCTCACGTGCTTTGTTCAGCTTGCGCTCGGTTGCGGGTAAATTGCGGTCTTGGCTGCCTTTGTCCATGATGGTCTAACGATGAAGTTGCCACCATTGTCGCGAGCGACTTCTAAAACTAAAGCCTAAATAGCAGGGGAAATAGCCCCCTATAAGCGCCCAACCGACAAGCCGGTTTGCTCCATGTTTGGATCAAACGGTTGCTGTCGGTCAAAGCCAGTCAGGGGGGGGCGAACTACAAGACATGCAGCCGCAGGCACCGGGTGTCGGGGTGCAAAGGAGGATGTCGTTGGCCGCGGCGGCCAACCCCCTATTTCAGACCGCTTTTGGTCAAGATGTGGTTGACCTTGTCTTCTAGCGTGGCCTTGGTAAAGGGCTTAACAATGTAGCCAGCAGCTCCGCTCTGGGCCGCCAAAACGATGTCTTCCTTGCGCGCCTCAGCCGTCACCATCAACACCGGAAGATGCTTGAGTTTTTCGTCCTTCTTGATCTCGGCCAGCAACTGAAACCCATTCATGTTGGGCATGTTGATGTCACTGACTACGAAGTCAAAAGTCGACCCACGCAGCTTTTGCAGGGCTACAACACCGTCTTCTGCCTCATCCGCTTCTGCGTAACCACTTTCTTTTAGCAGATTACGAACAATTCTCCGCATGGTGGAGAAATCGTCAACAACCAGAAAACGCAATTCTTTTGCCATTGGTAACCCTTTCCCGGGTGTATTTGTATATTTCTAAGTATGACCTAAATTTTGCCGAATCAACGCAGTGATTGTCCAACGTCCGTCGCTGTCGCGGGGTTGGGTTCTGCCACTTCCCCCTCGCCCCCCTGATTCTCGCCCACAAGTCGCTCTTCTGCTGCTTTGGTCATCACCAAAATACTAATACGGCGGTTGCTGGCACTCAATGGGTTGTTTGGATCTAACAACAAACTCGACGCCATGCCAACCACCCGTATCAGTTTGTCGTCTGGCATGCCCGCCGCTGCAAGCTCACGGCGCGACGCGTTTGCCCGATCGGCCGACAGTTCCCAATTGCTATAGCCCGCGTTGGCATTGCTGTAGCGGGCGCGGTCTGTATGGCCGTCGAGGCTGATTTTGTTGTCAACACCGAGTAGCGCAGACCCGATTTCACGCAGAATATCCCGCATGTAGGGCTTCAAAGTTGCGCTGCCGCTGTCAAACATGGGGCGTTTTTGTTCGTCCACGATCTGGATTTGTAGGCCGTCAGGCGTGATTTCAAGTCGAATTTGCGAGCTGAATTCCGCCATCTTTGGGTTGCTTGAAATGGCCGCCGCAATTTTTGCACTTAAGGACGCAAGCACATCTGCATCGCGCTTGGCAGTCTCGGCCTTGGTTTTCTCGCCCGCCGCCTTCTTGGCTTTGCGGTCGGTTCCACTGCCGCCCTTGGTTTGGCCGCTGGTTTGCGTAAGGTCGCTGCCCCCGCCGTTGATAATGCTATTGCTGGCACCCGCACCCGTGCCGCCTTGCATCGCCACTTTCAGTGGCGATTGGAAATAGTCTGAAATGCCTTTTTTGTCGCCTTCGGACGTGCTGCCCAGCAGCCACATCAACAAGAAGAACGCCATCATGGCGGTAACAAAGTCGGCGTAGGCAATCTTCCATGCGCCGCCATGGGCCACGTGCCCAGCCTTCTTCACCCGCTTGATGATGATCGGTTGGAGTTTTTTTGCGTCGCCCGCCATGATTAACGCTCCATGGGCTTATTTTTTGCCTTTGACATAGCCTTCCAACTCGACAAACGTGGGACGCTCCGTCGAGTAGAGCACTTTGCGTCCAAATTCGATTGCGGTCG
Organism: Burkholderiales bacterium; assembly: GCA_038230175.1. Taxonomy (GTDB): domain Bacteria; phylum Pseudomonadota; class Gammaproteobacteria; order Burkholderiales; family Burkholderiaceae_C; genus Allorhodoferax. The sequence goes on along the minus strand of JBBRNS010000035.1, from coordinate 2,485 downwards.
ATGGGTTATAGCCCTGCATGCTGGCCAGTAGCGTTGTTTTAATACACTGTAGTTCTTTGCTGCCTTCTTCAACCTTTTGCTCCAGTATTCCCGCCAGGGGCTCGGCAAACGCATAGGCCAGCAAAATCCCTAAAAACGTGCCCACCAAGGCCGACCCAATCATTCCGCCCAGCACCGCTGGTGGCTGGCCAACTGATCCCATGGTGTTCACTACCCCCAACACCGCAGCCACAATACCAAATGCCGGTAGGCCGCCGGCAACACGCTGAATGGCCGCGACGGCGGCGTGTGCTTCGTGGTGGTGGGTGTCAATTTCATTGTCCATGAGCGATTCGATCTCGTGGGCGTTCAGGTTACCCGAGACCATCATGCGCAGGTAGTCGGTAATAAATTCGACGACATGGTGGTCGTGGCCAACGGTGGGGTATTTTTTGAATAGCTCGGACTCGTGCGGCTCTTCCACATCCTTTTCAATTGCCATCAAGCCCTCTTTGCGGGCTTTTTGTAGGATGTCATACATCAGAGCCATCAGCTCCATGTAGCGTGCTTTGGAATATTTGCTACCTTTGAAGCATTCACCCAGGCCTTTCATGGTCGCTTTGACCACTTTCATTTGGTTATTGGCTAGAAACGCGCCAATGGTGGCGCCACCAATGGTGATCAACTCAAAGGGTAGGGCATGCAAAATCACCAAGATGTTGCCACCGTGGAATATGTACACGCCAAAGACGCAAACCAGAATAACCAACCAGCCAACGATTACAAACATAGGCGCATTGTGACAGCGGAGCCCGAGGCTTTAAGGGTTAATGAGCATGGCTTTTTGGGGCCTAAACCCATCATATCGTCGAAGTACGCCGGGTCTTTAACTTTTTATAGGTCCCTGCTCGGGGTGATGTTTTTAAAGTCATATTGACCTCTAGCCCTCGTAGCCATTGCGCAAGAAGCTATTAAATTAGTAGCACTCTGCGCCTGGAAGTTTTGCCTTAGTGCAGCAATATGCCACCGGCTGCCGCGCCTTTACCCGCGCGGGCTGGTGGGGTGCACAGGCCGCATTCGTAGTGGCGCGAGTTCTCGTAAGCCTCGCTCACAAAGTGCCCGCCACACTTGCAGCACTTGGTCATGGAGAGCATGTTGTTGTCAATAAACTTCACCAAGCGCCAGGCGCGGGTGACCGACAGCAGGGGCTCCACACCGCAGGCGGCGATTTGCTCGGTATACAAGCGGTAGGCCTTCATGATGGCGTCAATGTCGTCCATTGCGCTCACCTTGGTTAGGTACTCGTAGGTGTTTTGAAACAACGACGCATGAATATTGGGCTGCCAGGTCAGGAACCACTCGGTCGAGAAGGGCAGTTGGCCTTTGCTGGGGGAGCGGCCTGCCACCTCTTTGTACAGGCGCAGCAAACGCTCGTAGGACAAGTCGGTCTCACTCTCCAGCACCTGCAGGCGGGCGCCTAGGTTAATGAGTGCAACCGCACGCTCTACTTGTTTGGAATCGTTCAATACGCTTTTGGTGGCCATGGTCGTGCTCCTGGGTTCTTATCTAGCTAACTTCTAAACTCACATTGCTTCGGCGTAACGCCCGGTCATCAAGATGCTGGCATGCAGCTTGTTGGTGGCGTCGTTGTCGACCTTGTTGGCGCTGTGGTTGGTCAGCAGGCTCCAGACCATGTCGTCGTCCACCCGGAAGCGGCACAGCAGCATGTTGCTAGAAGCAATCTTCATGACCTGTGCAGGGGACAGAGCGCTGATCAGGTCAGCAGACTCTTCTGACATGCCCAGCCGAAACAGCGCCTCGCCCTTGTCTTGGCGGATCAGGCTTTGGGCCAGCATCAGGTACGTCATATTGGCTTCGCGAATTTCGGTCAGCATCTGTTCGTTGGTCATGTGGGGCTCCAAGCTTGATGGGTTGAATTAAGTGGTGTTTGGCTGCTATTTGCGATGCCGTTCACCATGGCCTTGATTCTGGAACTCGGAGCAATAAACTTAAATCGGTGTTTGGATGTTTGGGGTGTAGGTGGTTTAACCGGTGCGTGTAAGGCAAATTCCTACAACGGCCCTAGTGCGCCAAGTGTGACGCCCTGATACACGAGCACAGAAGCTCGTGATGCCTTTTGAAGTAAGCGCTTTTACTCATCGACAGTCGCACCGAAGGGTGCGAATCACAAAAAACTGCTTGTTTGCTTACTTGATGCGCCTATTGATGGCTGCCATAGGCCATCGACAACTGGCGCTCGACGCGGGCTTGGTTAAGAAGCCCCGACAGGTGCGCCATCCAAGCCTCGGTCAAGTGGCGTATTTCGCGATGGTTGGCGAGTATCTTTTCAATCAGGGTGCGCTTGCGTAAGCGCATGGCGTCGGTTAACCCGGCCGCGCGCGCGCCCTTGTTCAAATTCTCGGAGGCTAAGCTATTGGTCGCACTTTCGACGCTCTCAAGCGTGCGTGCCTGGTCGACGCAATCCGATTCCAGGGTGCACAGGCCT
>JBBRNS010000034.1:0-24140 GCA_038230175.1 Burkholderiales bacterium | reverse complement strand
CGACGTGGCCAAGGGCCACCCGGGCGTGCGGGCGCGGGATGACGCTCTGAGCAGGGCGCGTTTTGAGTTCCGCTGGATGGACCAGTTCAACCTGTCGCTGGACCCGGACACGGCACGCAACTTCCATGACGAAACTTTGCCTAAGGACTCAAGCAAAGTGGCGCATTTTTGCTCCATGTGTGGCCCCAAGTTCTGCTCCATGAAGATCACGCAAGAGGTGCGTGAATACGCCAAAAATTTGGGTGTGACAGACGAGCAGGCTTTGGCCGAAGGCATGCAAACCATGTCGGACACCTTTAAGAAGCAGGGCAGCGAGATCTACATCCCCATCAACAAGGCCTAGTCGATCAGCGTCAACGGGCAAGTAGCAATGGAGGGAGCAGCATGCACATCGGCATAGCAGGCGCGGGCCTGCTCGGGCGCCTGCTGGCGCTAGAGCTCAGCAGCCGAGGGCACGCGGTGGAGGTGTTTGACCCCGCCCGCGACGCCGGGCCGAGTGAAACGTCTGGCACGCAGGCCGCAGCGTGGACGGCCGCTGGCATGCTCAGCCCCGTGGCCGAGCTAGACCGGGGCAACGAAGCCGTTTTCCGCATGGGGCTGCGCTCCTGCGCGCTCTGGCCCGGCATAGCGCAGGCCCTGGGTAGGCCAAACCTATGCCACTTTGACGGCAGCCTCTTGGTGGCGCACCGCGCCGACGCAGGCGCTGCCCAACGCTTGGTGGGCCTGCTGCAAGCCAAGGCCGACGCCCAGCACCAGCCCGAAGCGCTGGCGGTGGACGCGTTGGCCACCCTAGAGCCCAGCGTGCACGGCCCCTCTTTGGCCTGGCTGCTGCCCAGCGAGGGGTATGTCGAAGTGCACAACACCCTGCATGCGCTGCATGCGCAGGCCACGCGACAAGGCGTGCAGTGGCATTGGGGCCGCCATGTGGCCCGCGTGGAGCCCGGTGTATTGCATGTGCAAACCACCAACGCGGCTCAGCCTGAGCTAGCCCACGACTTTGACCATGTATTCGACGTGCGCGGCGTGGGTGCCAAGCCCCAACTGCCTGTGCGCGGTGTGCGCGGCGAAATCTTTTTACTGCACGCGCCCGAGGTGTCTCTGTCGCGCCCCCTGCGCCTCATGCACCCGCGCCACAGCGTCTACATCGTGCCCCGGCAAGACCATCACTTTGTAGTTGGTGCCAGCGAGATCGAAAGCGAAGACCGCTCTGCCGTGTCGCTGCGCAGCACGCTAGAACTGCTCAGCGCCGCCCACAGTGCTATCCCAGCCTTATCGGAAGCGCGTGTCATCCACACAGAGACCAACCTACGCCCCGCGCTACCCGACAACCTGCCGCTGCTGGAGCAGACCAGCGGCTGCACCCGCATCAACGGCCTGTACCGCCACGGCTGGCTTTTGGCCCCGGCGCTGGTGGAGCAGGCCGTTCAGGAATTGAGTTTATGAACAACGAAAAAATGCCAGTCGGCGCAACAAGCGCCGTCCGGCTGGCCGACAGCATGAATGCCACCCTTGGGGCAAACAAATCACGCGGAGCAGGTGAGCGCGGGGAGAGTAGAGAGCCCACTTTCACCGTCCAGGTCAACGGCGCACCACAAACCACGTCCGCCCAAACGCTCGCGCAGTGGGTCGACGCCCAAGGCGTAGCCCCCAATGCAGTGGCCACAGCAGTCAACGGCCAGTTCGTCCCCCGCACCCTGCGCACACAAACGCCGCTGTGCGAGGGCGACACCGTCGTCACTTTTCAACCCATCGAAGGAGGCTGAGCGCATGACTAAGTTGCCACAAGACTGGGGGGGCGAGTGTTCTGCGCAGGTAAAGGAGGAGCCCGCAAAGCGGGCGGGGGACACGGAGCAGAACGCTTGCCCCCCCAGTTGTTTAGAACCGAAACCTTGGCATATTGGCGGCCGCACCCTAACCAGCCGCTTCTTCCTAGGCACGGCCGCTTACCCATCCCCCGACATCCTGCAACAAGCCATAGCCGCCAGCGGCGCCCAAGTCGTCACCATGGGCCTGCGCCGCCAACTGGCCCACGGCGGTGCGGCAATTGGGTCCGGTGCGGCAGATTCGGGCGGCGACTTCTTCGCCATGGTCAAAGCCACCGGCGCCCACCTGCTGCCCAACACCGCCGGCTGCCACACCGCACGGGAGGCTATTCAACTGGCCCACATGGCGCGTGAGTTGTTTGACACGAACTGGATCAAGTTGGAAGTCATTGGCGACGCCCACACCCTGCAACCCGACCCGTTTGAACTGCTAGAAGCCGCCCGCCAATTGGCCAAAGACGGCTTTGAAGTCTTCCCCTACTGCATGGATGACCTGGTGAGCTGCCAGCGCCTGCTGGACGTGGGCTGCACCATCCTCATGCCCTGGGGCGCACCCATTGGCTCGGGTCAAGGCTTGGTAAACCCCGGTGCACTGCGCACCCTGCGCGCGCGCCTTCCGGGTGTGCCGCTGATCGTGGATGCCGGCATTGGCCGCCCGTCCGACGCCGTGCAAGCCCTGGAGATGGGGCTAGACGGCGTACTGCTCAACACGGCAGTCGCCCAAGCCATCGACCCGGTGCGTATGGCGCGTGCCTTCAAGCTGGGTATTGAAGCTGGCCGCCTCGCGTTTGAGGCGGGCGTCATGGCCAAGCAAGACATGGCGGTGGCCTCGACGCCCGTGGCGGGCTATCCCATTCTGCTATGACTTTAATAGCTGCTTGCGCACGTTCTATGAGGGCTAGAAGCACATTTGTCACTAAAAATGCAGTGGTAGTGCCTGGCACGCGCCCGGTCGTCTGGAGCATTGCCGGGTCCGACTCGGGCGGCGGCGCGGGCCTACAGGCCGACCTCAAAGCCCTGGCCGCATTCGGTGTGCATAGTTGCACGGTGGTGGCGACCATCACCGCGCAAAACTCGCAAACCGTCACCTTGGTAGAGCCGGTGAGCGCCGAAGTGCTCAACGCCCAGCTCGCCGCGCTGGCGCAGGACATGCCGCCCCAAGCCATCAAGACGGGACTGTTGGGCAGCGTAGAAAACGTGCAGGTGGTGTGCCGCTGGGTAGACCGTTTGCGTGAAGCCGCCGCCGCCCACGGCCACACCATCGCCCTGGTGGTCGACCCGGTGCTGGGCGCCACCACCGGCGCCACCTTTGCCAGCGCCGAGGTGCTGCAAGCCTATGTGGCCGAGTTACTGCCGCGCGCAACGCTGATCACCCCCAACCACGCCGAGGCTGCCCGTTTGTTGGGGCTGCAGGGTTTGCCGCCCGGTGGCGTCGAGGTTGCAGCACGCGCACTGCATGAGCGTTACTCCCAACTCGCGGTGGTGATAACCGGCGGTGATGTGCAAGCGGACCCTGTGTTGGGCGGGGTCAGCCAAATTGAGCCCACCGCGCTGGCCAGCGACTACCTGCACTGCGACCAAGCCCGTGGGTGGCTCACGCTGCCCCGGGTGGATACGCCGCACCACCACGGCACCGGCTGCACCTTTGCCTCCACCGCTGCTGCCGCACTGGCCAGTGGCTACTGCGTCGCCGACGCGGTGGTCCTGGCCAAAATGGCGACCACCCACGCCTTGCGACATGCCTACGCAGCGGGGCAGGGCGCAGGCCCTGTGCAGGCCCTGTCAGACTTTGACCAGCACAGTGCAAACCTGCCGTGGTTGCAAAACCAACCGCAGGCGCAAAGCCAATTTTCACCCCTCAGTGATGTCGCATTGGGTGTCTATGCCGTAGTGGACTCGGCCCAATGGGTGCGCCGGGTTTTGGCCAGTGGCATACGCACCGTGCAGCTGCGCATCAAAGACCCGCTGGAGCCGACTCTGGCGGCGCAGATCAAAGAAGCCATCGCCATCGCCCGCGCCACCCCCGGCGCACAACTCTTCATCAACGACCATTGGAAACTGGCCTTGGAGCACGGTGCCTACGGCGTGCACTTGGGGCAGGAGGATTTGGAGCAAGTCGATCTGAATGCCCTGCGCAGCGCCGGTGTGCGCTTAGGGCTCAGCACCCACAGCTACTGGGAGGTGTGCCGTGCCTGGGCCCTACGCCCTAGCTACATTGCCTGCGGCCCCATCTTTGCCACCCAGAGCAAAGACATGCCGTGGATTCCGCAGGGCCTGGACAACCTGCGCTACTGGGCGCACCTGCTGCCGCTGCCGGTGGTGGGCATTGCAGGTATTGGCGTGCACAACGTGGCCGAGGTGGCCGCCACCGGTGCGGCCAGCGCGGCGGTGATTACCGCCATTACCCAAGCCGCTGACCCGGAGCAAGCCTGTCGGGCTTTGATGGCGGGGTTTGAACGGGAAAGAGTGCTATTGAAATAGGAGCTGCTTGCGCAGGGTCTGCGAGGGCTAGCGGTCTTTCTGTACATCCATCTGCACTCCTTTGCAGATGGCTTTCATGGGGCCCTGTTGTTGCCCGAAGATTGCACCACAGCCACGCGCAATGCGCTGCTCCATGGTTTTTACGCTTTGGCTTATGCTTTGCCCTCTGCCAACCCGACCCTTAGGAACCGCCATGAAGCCGATCACTCCCCTCGTCCGCCGCCACGCCTTGCTCTTGGGTGCAGGCTTGCTCAGCGCATTCACCGCCCTGGCCGTCCAGGCCCAAGCCCCGGTGCGCGTAGGCTCAAAAATTGACACCGAGGGCAAGTTGCTGGGCAGCATCATCGTGCTGGCGCTGGAAGCCAATGGCATCAAGACCGAGAACAAGGTCTCGCTGGGCAATACCAAAGTAGTGCGCACTGCGCTGCTGGCCGGAGAAATTGACATCTACCCCGAGTACACCGGCAACGGCGCCTTTATGTTGGGCGACGAGAGCAACAAGGCCTGGAAGAGCCTGCGCGCGGGCTACGAATTAGCCAAAAAAATGGACTACGAGCGCAACAAAATTGTCTGGCTTGAGCCGGCCAACGCCAACAACACTTGGGCTATTGCCGTGCGCAAAGATGTGGCCACCGCCAATAAGTTGCGCACGCTGGACGACATGGGTAAATACATTACCAGTGGCGGTGCGTTCAAGCTGGCTGCCTCGGCCGAATTTATGGAGCGCGCTGATGCGATGCCCGCCTTCCAGGCGACCTACGGCTTCAAGCTCAAGCCCGACCAGGCGCTGGTGCTGGCTGGCGGCGATACCTCGGCCACCATCAAGGCCGCGGCCGAGAAAACATCCGGCGTGAACGCTGCCATGGCCTACGGCACCGACGGCCCCTTGGCCGCACTAGGCCTTGTGGCGATGGAAGATCCCAAGGGTGTACAGCCGGTCTATGCGCCGGCCCCGCTGGTGCGCGAAGAAGTGCTCAAACGCTACCCTGCCATTGCCACCATCTTGGCGCCCGTCTTCAAGTCGCTGGACGGACCCACCCTGCAAATGCTCAATGCCCGCATTCAGCTGGACGGTGAAGATGCCCGCAAGACTGCGGGTGACTACCTGCGCAGCAAGGGGCTGTTGCCTAAATAAGCCCAGTGCCTGTACTGGCCCTGTGTCTGGTTCTGGCCTGTGCTGCTGCATGGGCCTTGCCGATGGTGCGCGTGGCGCCCAACCGCTTGCTTTCGGGTGAAGGCGTTGGCATAACCGACTTGCTGACCGGTCCTCAGTGCGCGCTGGCCTTGGGTTTGGGTTTTGCGCTGCTGATGTTGGCTGCCGCCGGGCGGCGGCACCGGGCGCCCCAAGTGCTGTTGGCCGCAGCATTGGCCTGTGCCTTACCTGTGCTGTGGTGGCTGGTTGCGCGCCATGCCGATACGGTGGTACTGACCGAATCTCCCCGGTATCGAACCGCGCTGGGTGCGGGCTTTTGGAGCCTGCTGGCACTGGCCTGGTTGGCCTGCTTGGATGCGATTGCCCGCCTGCGACTCGCACCCCGGCACCACTTGCTGGCAGTGGCGCTGGCCACCATGCCCATGGTACTGGCGCTGCTCAGTGGCATGGGCAACGAGCTGTCTATTCTCAAAGAATTTGCCAACCGGCGCGACGTGTTTGGCACGGCTGTATTGCGCCATTTGCAGATCGTGGCGCTGGCCTGCGGTCCTGCGGTGGTGCTGGGCTGGCCACTGGCCTGGACGCTGGTGCGCTGGACCGCCTTGCAGCGCTGGAGTCTGCCGGTGCTCAACATCATCCAGACCATTCCCTCCATCGCCCTGTTTGGCCTCTTGATGGCCCCACTGGGCTGGGCCGCAGCGCACTGGCCTTGGCTGCAAAGCGTGGGCGTGCGCGGTGTGGGCTTGGCGCCTGCGGTGCTGGCCTTGCTGTTGTATGCGCTGCTGCCCATCGTGCGTTCGGCCATGGCGGGGCTGCAGAGCGTGCCGGTTGCGGTAACCACTGCCGCGCGCGCCATGGGCATGGGCCCGTGGCACATCGTCTGGCAGGTGGAGTTGCCACTGGCCTGGCCCGTGCTCATGGCGGGCCTGCGCACAGCGGTGGTCCAAACCATTGGCTTGGCCGCAGTCACCGCGCTGGTGGGCGCGGGCGGCCTGGGTAGCATCATGTTTGACGGCCTGTTCAGCGCGGCCAACGAGCTGGTCATCTTGGGCGTCGTGCCTATCGTGTTGCTGGCCGTGTTGGCCGACGCCGCCTTCAAGGTCTTAACGCCGCTAAACCCTGCATCCCGTTCACCCAACCACCGCGCGGCATGATTACTTTTGACAACACCAGCAAGGCCTACGCGGGCGTTTCCGCCATCACTGGCCTGAACTTAAAAATTGCCCGTGGCGAGCTACTGGTTTTGCTGGGGCCGTCGGGCTCGGGCAAATCGACCGCGCTGAAGATGATTAACCGCATGGTGGACCACGACAGCGGCCGCATTTTGCTGGACGGGCAAGAAATCTACAGCTTCAACGTACAAGACCTGCGCCGCCGCATGGGCTATGCCATCCAGTCGGTGGGCCTGTTCCCGCACTGGACGGTAGCACGCAACATTGCCACTGTGCCGCAGCTGCTGGGCTGGAGCGCCGAGCGCATCACAGAGCGCGTGGACGAATTGCTGACGCTGTTTGCCATGGCGCCTGCGCAGTACCGCCAACGTATGCCGCACCAGCTCTCGGGTGGGCAGCAGCAGCGAGTGGGCGTGGCGCGCGCGCTAGCGGCCGACCCTGATGTGTTGTTGATGGACGAGCCCTTTGGCGCGCTGGATCCGGTGACACGCGCCAGCCTGCAGGTAGAGTTGCAGCGCATCCACCGCGCCTCGGGGAAAACCATTGTGCTGGTGACACACGATATCGACGAAGCCCTGCTGCTGGCCACCCGCATCGTGCTGTTGCAGCAGGGCAGCATCGTCCAAGTTGGGACGCCGCTGGAGCTACTGCAGAACCCCGCCAACGACTTTGTGGCCGACTTTTTGGGCCGCGCGGACATGGGCCTTAAGCTGTTGTCACTGCGCACTGTGGCTGACTATCTGCGTCCCGCCTTGTCAGACGGCAACGCACCGGCAAGTTCCACCCAATCCCCACTGCAACTGAACACCACGGTGCGCGAAGCCATCTCGCACATGGCCGCCCTCCGAGTGACCAGCCTGCCGGTGTACGACGACAAAGGCCAGTTGCAAGGCAGCGTGCACGCCGCCCATTTGCTGGCGCCCAGCCATGGCTGAGTCAGCCCCAGCTTCTTTGCCTAGCAACACCTTGGCCGCGCGCCTGCTGCATGACCGCCTGCCTTGGACAGTGCTCCTGCTCTTGCTGCTGGCCTACGGCTTGCCCCACAGCCAGCCGCTGTTTGCCGCGTGGTTTCCAGAGCTGCCGCGCCCTATTTACCTGCAAGAGCCGCTGGCCGAGTTGCTGTGGCGCCACCTGGGCCTGGTGGTGGTGTCCAGCGCGGCTGCCGTGCTGCTGGGTACGCTGACTGGCATTGCCGCTACCCGTCGCGGTGGCCGTGCGTTTCGCCCGTTGCTAGAAACCGTTGCGGCCATGGGTCAGACCTTTCCCCCCGTGGCCGTGTTGGCTGTGGCCGTGCCGGTGGTGGGTTTTGGCGAAGGACCCGCCTTGCTGGCGCTCACCGTGTTTGGGGTGCTGCCCGTGTTGCAAGCAACGCTTGCCGGACTGGACGCTGTGCCACCTGACGTGCAAGAGTCCGCGCGCGGACTGGGCTTGGGGCCCTGGCAAACATTGCGCCAGGTTGACGCGCAGCTGGCGCTGCCGGTGTGGCTGGCAGGCGTGCGCACGTCAGTCATCATCAACATCGGCACGGCGGCTATTGCCTCCACCGTGGGTGCCAAAACGCTGGGCTCGCCCATCATCGTGGGGTTGTCGGGCTTTAATACCGCCTATGTACTGCAAGGCGCCTTGTTGGTGGGCCTGCTGGCTGTCAGCGTTGACATGGCTTTTGATCGCCTAGCCCAGCGCATCCGTTGGGACCACTGATGCACACGGACGGCTTACATCCGTTTACAGCGGCTGGGGGCTCTTAAAACAGGGTTTTATGGCGCCAGTTTGTCTTGGGTTTTTAGGTCGAAATCCGATGCATCATGGCGTTCATGCAACTGCCCGGACGGCTCACCCCAGGTGCGGTTAACCATGCGTCCGCGCTGGACCGCCGGGCGCGCCAGAATCTCTTGGGTCCAGCGGCGAAGGTTTTTGTAGCTTTCGACTTGCAGAAACTCGCCTGCGCCATAGGCTTCGCCCAGAACCAGGTTGCCGTACCAGGGCCAGGTTGCAATGTCGGCAATGGTGTATGCGTCGCCGCCCAAAAATCGGTGCTCAGCCAACTCCCGATCCAGCACATCCATCTGGCGCTTTACCTCCATGGTGAAACGGTTGATAGGGTATTCAAATTTCTCGGGCGCGTAGGCATAAAAGTGCCCAAACCCACCGCCTAGGTAAGGCGCCGCACCTTGCAGCCAGAAGAGCCAGTTCATGACCTCGGTGCGCGCTGCCGTGTCCTTGGGTAAGAAGTGCCCAAACTTTTCGGCCAAGTAGAGAAGAATGGCACCGCTTTCGAAAACACGGCTACCCGTCTCGGTATCCAAGAGTGCCGGTATTTTTGAGTTCGGGTTGATGTCGACGAAGCCCGATGAGAACTGCTGGCCCTCGGAGATTCGGATCAGGTGGGCGTCGTATTCCGCGCCTTTGACGCCCAGCGCCAACAGCTCTTCAAGCAAGATGGTGACTTTTTGGCCATTGGGTGTTCCCATCGAATACAACTGCAAGGGGTGTTTACCGCGCGCTAAGGTGGCCTCATGGGTGGGGCCGGCAATAGGGCGATTGATCTTGGCCCATTCGCCGCCGTTCGCGGCGTCCCAGGTCCAGACGGTGGGTGGTGTGTATTGGTTCGTGTTGGGCATGGTGGTTGTTACTTTCTTTGGTGGGACGAGCGGGGTAGGGCTGTGCTTCTCAGCCCTATGCGGTTGAATTTTCTATCCTTGATCGATGTGTGGCCTCTGCCAAAGTCTGCGTCAAGTTTGAACCTATTGGCGAGAATGTGCGCATGACCACACACCGCACCGTTCCTGCCGCAATCTCCATGACCCTCGCGGCGCTGTTGGCGCCCGCAATGGTATACGCCCAGGAAACGGAGGCACTGCCCCTGCCCCTGTGGGATCTGGGCGCCTTTGGTGTCGGTCTGTCCCAGCAGGCGTACCCAGGGTCCAACCAAATGATTGACCGTGCCCTGGCGCTGCCGTACCTCATCTATCGCGGCAAATACCTGCGGGCCGACCGGGGAAACCTGGGTGTGAGGGCCGTTAAGACCGAATCCATGGAACTGGATGTGGGTTTTTCGGGTGCCTTTGGCTCCAACTCCAATGCGATCGAGGCCCGCAAAGGCATGCCCGATTTGGGTACCTTGGTCGAGTTTGGCCCCCGGATCAAGTGGAACTTGGGCAGTGCACCGGGTAATGGTCGTTGGCGCGCGGAGCTGGCGCTGCGCGGGGTTTTTGACCTTACCGACAATTTGAAGGACAAGGGTTTTTCTCTGGAGCCCGAGTTGATTTATGAGCGCACGTCGACGGGCGGACTGCGCTACAGCACATCGGCCGGGCTGGTGTTTGGTGACCCGCGGCTGACCGATACCTTTTATGGCGTGGCACCGGTTTATGCCACGGCAGTGCGTCCGGCATACGCGGCGCAAGGGGGGCTGATCATGTCGCGCTTGTCGCTCAATATCAGTAAAGGCGTAACGCCAGACCTGCGGATTTTTGGTTTTGCCCGCCTGGCATCGCTCGAAGGGGCTGCCAACAACGCCAGCCCATTGGTGCGCCAAAACGCGGCATCAACCTTCGGCGTCGGGTTGACCTACACGCTGGCACGCTCCAGTTCCCGCGCAGCCGACTAAGCGTCGGCCCAGTACTGTATCGACACTGGTGCGCAACAGCTGCAGTGCCAGTCGTTAGACTGCTTCCATCACCTTCAAGGAAATAGACATGTCGATTGCTGAGTTTGTTGGTCGGCTAGCCATGGCGCCCTTTGCCAAAGCCTTGCCCCCCATGGGTGACACCGAGCGCGCAGCACTCGAAGCGGGCACGGTGGGGTTTGAAGGCCAGTTATTCGCAGGCAGGCCCGACTTTGATGCCCTGCTGGCCTGCGGCCCCAACAAGCTGACGACTGAAGAGCAGGCATTCCTCGACAACGAGGTGCACACCCTGTGCGGCATGATTGATGACTTCGCCATCGACACCGCGCGCGACCTACCCCCTGAAGTCTGGCAATACCTGCGCGACAAGCGCTTCTTTGGCATGATCATTCCCAAAGAATGGGGTGGTCTGGGGTTCGGCCACTTTGCCCATGCTGCCGTGGTGACCCGCTTGGCAACCGTCAATGTGTCGGCAGCCGTCACGGCCATGGTGCCCAATTCGCTGGGCCCTGCTGAGCTGCTGTTGCACTACGGCACCGACGAGCAGAAGAAACATTACCTGCCGCGTTTGGCCGATGGCCGGGATCTGCCCTGTTTTGGTCTCACCTCGCCTTACGCGGGCTCCGACGCGGCATCCATGCCCGACCGCGGCATCTTGACCACCCGAGTCATCGACGGCCAGACCGTGCGCGGCTTTAGCGTCACTTTCTCCAAGCGCTACATCACGCTGGCGCCGGTCGCCACCGTGGTGGGCTTGGCGTTCAATGCGCGAGATGAAAGCCGCCCAGAAGGCGAGCGCGATCTCGGCATTACCTGTGCGCTGATTCCGGTGCCCACGCCGGGCATGCAAATCGGTCGACGCCACCGACCTATGGACAGCGCCTTCATGAACGGCCCTATTGAGGGCGTCGATGTTTTTGTGCCCATGGACTGGATCATTGGCGGCGAAAAGCAAGTCGGCCAGGGCTGGCGCATGCTCATGGAAAGCCTGGCTGCGGGCCGCGCCATCTCGCTGCCCGCACTGGGTGCTGCTACTCAGCAAAGTTCGGTGTTTGTGGCCAATGGTTACGGCAAGGTGCGTGAACAGTTTGGCATGCCGATTGGCAAGTTCGATGCCATCGCGGGCACCATTGCAGGCATGGCGGTACAGCTGTATGCCACCGACGCCGCGCGGCGCTTCACCGCCGCCGCGTTGGACAAGGGCGAGCAGCCCAGCGTGGCCAGTGCCATCCTCAAGGTGCACCTGACCGAAGCAGGACGCACCTCGATCAACCATGCCATGGATATCCTGGGTGGCAAGGCGATTTGCAACGGCCCGTCCAACATGCTGTCAGTAGCCTACCGCCACATGCCGGTCGCCATCACCGTGGAAGGCGCCAACATTCTCACGCGTTCGCTCATCATCTTTGGCCAGGGGGCGGTGCGCTGCCACCCCTTCGTGATGGCCGAGATGCAGGCGGTGCAAAAGAAAGACACCGAAGCCCTGGGCAAGGCCTTGCTGGGCCATGGCGCCCATGTGTTGCGCAACCTGTGGCGCAGTTTGTTTGGCGCGCCCCTGGTCGGAACGCCGCCAAAAGATTTGGCGAAAGAGGCGTGTATGCTGGCCCGCCTGAGTGCCAAGTACGCCCTCACATGCGACCTGGCCATGGGCCTGCTGGGTGGCAAGCTCAAGCGCATGGAGTTGCTGTCGGCCCGCCTGGGCGACTGCCTGTCACACCTCTACATGGCCAGCGCCAGCATTTGGCGTTATACGATGGAGGCCGACCCGGCCATGCTGCCATTGGCCCAAGCCGCCCTGCGCGTACAGCTGGACGCTGCCGAAGAGGTAATGCGCGACCTGTACGCCAACCTGCCTACACCCGGGCGTCGGCTGATTGGCCGCCTGGTGCTCAGCCGCACCGCCCACCTGGCGCCGTTGCGTGACGTGCAGATGCTGGCGCTGGCCAAGCTGCTGCGCGAGAACGCGGCCGTGGTGCAGCGGCTGTGCCCGGATGTCAGCAGGCCCCAAAGCGGCGGCATGGTGGACCTGATGGACGCAATGGCCCTTGCAGCCCAACTGGGTGATGAGGCCACCAACGCGCTCAACAAAGTGGTGCGGCGCACCCGTTCGTTCGAAGAAGCGGCCCAGGGCACGCCCAACCCGACACTGTCATTGGCCTACCTGCAAGCCGCCGACAAGGTGATCCAGGTCGACGACTTTCCAGCTTGAGGCGCCTCAGACGGATGTGAACAAGCTCCTTGCAATGCCCGAGCCCCCGTTTTTTTGATCAGCGGGAGGCGCGCAGCAGCAGCACAGAGCCCAGCACGCCCGCGATCAGCGACCCGGCCAAAACCCCGATCTTGAGCTGCGTCACATAGGCGGCACCCTGCCCGTCAAAGGCCAGGGTTCCGATGAACAGGCTCATGGTAAAGCCCACACCGCACAGCACACAGACCCCGAGAAACTGCATCCAATTGGCGCCGGACGGCAACTCCGCCCCAGCCCACCGAATCAGTAGCCAAGCGGCACCAAACACCCCCACAGCCTTGCCCACTACCAGGCCCGCAGCAATACCCAGCGGGAGGGGCTCAACCAGTGTGCCCAATGTGATGCCCTTGAACGACACGCCGGCATTCACAAACGCAAACATCGGCAATATGGCAAAGGCGACCCAGGGGTGTAGCGCCTGTTCGGTCTGCTTCAAGGGGGAGCCGCCCTTGCCGTCACTCAGCGGCACGGCCAGCGCAGTGATCACGCCGGCCAGGGTGGCATGCACGCCCGACTTGAGTACACACAGCCAGATCACCAGCCCCACCAACACATAGGGGCCAATGGCTGTCACCCGCATGCGATTGAGCAACACCAGCACCAAGCCGCCGAGGCCGGCCGCCCCCAGCATGAGGGGTGACAGGTTCTCTGTATAAAAGAACGCAATGATAAAAATCGCACCCAAGTCATCGATGATCGCCACGGCCGTCAGAAACACCTTGAGCGATACCGGCACACGGCTGCCCAGCAGCACCAGAATGCCCAATGCAAAGGCAATGTCGGTCGCGGCGGGAATGGCCCAGCCGCGCAGTGCCACGGCATCCCCCTGGTTGATGGCGATGTAGACCAATGCGGGCATTAGCATGCCCCCCAGCGCCGCACCGGCCGGCAACATCGCCTGACGGCGCGTGGCGAGGTCGCCCTCCACCATCTCGCGCTTGATCTCTAGGCCGACCAGAAAAAAGAACACGGCCATCCAGAGGTCATTGACCCACACCACCAGCGGCTTGGCCAGCACCAGGCCATCGCCCCCGATGCGCACTTCTCCTGGTAAATTGACAAAGGACTCATAGACCGTACTCCAGGGCGAGTTGCTGATGACGAGCGCCAGCACGGCGGCCACCGCCAGAACAATGCCGCCATTGGATTGGGAGTGGATGAACTGGTTAGCCTTTTGGCCGATGGTCTTTAACACGGTATGCGGTCCTTTTTTCTTGCTCGGAAACTCACCCCATTAGAACCGCCAGCAAAACCCTCAGTAGTCCGTCATGTTTTTCGCCGCTACACAGCGGTCGTTTACGCTGCGTGCGCCAGCGGCTGCCACTCGCCTGAAATGTCGACGCTCTGCAGCGATCGCTGCGTCTGCGCAAGTCAGGGTCGTGGCCTCAACCCCCGTGGCGGGGCACTCCAGTTGCTATTAATTCAATAGCTGCTTGCGCAAGTTCCATGGTGGCTGGCAGCACATTTGGCACTAAAAATTCGTCCGCAGTATCCGCAGTATCCGCAGCAGATTAAGCAGCGTCGCATCCCCCCGTAGTGGCCCCCAATCGGGTATAGGCCGGGCAGGCTGCCACGCGAGCCCAGCATTTGCTGCACTGCTACCAAGCCCGTCGCTGGCTCAGCCTGCTCGGTTGGAATGAAGGTTTTTCAAAGCGGTATCTGAAGCGCGACGATAAGAACGTTACCCTCGGGACTTCGACATCACATTTGCGATATGTCAACAGAGGGGTCAAAAAACTGCTCTAGGAACTAACGCAGATCAAATACACCTAGCCATGAAAACTGTATACCGTCGATTTACGCCTATCCAAAAGCACTGGATGATTTTTGCACTGGTTACGCTGGTGGTGTATGTGGCCGTGGCTGTCAGGATCAACGGGTTGCGGGTGAATGTGTCCCTTCAGGAGCAGGATCGTTTGATGGCGGCGGCCTCGGTGGTGGAGGCGAGCATTGAGCGCAATCTGAAGTCCATCAGTCAGACCTTGCACAATGTGGGCACCGGTATCACAAATGGCATTGGCGGTGACGCGCTCAATGATCAACTGCACATCATTGACCAAGCCATGCCGATGATTCAGTCTCTTGTGGTGGTTGACGCGCGCGGGCACATTCAGGCGTCCAGTCGGGCGGAGCTACGGGGCCTGACGCGCAATTTCAGCGACCGGGATTACTTTCGCGCCGTTCAAGAGCGCCCCAGTGCCGACACCTTGTATGTCTCGCCACCGTTCAAGTCTATTTTGGGGACTTACAGCGCAGCGGTCTCGCGCATGTTGGTCGGTCCGCAAGGCGAATTTGCGGGGGTGGTGGCGGCGCTGATGGACCCCACATATTTCGACACCGTGTTGGCGTCGGTGCTGTACGCACCCAACATGGTGGCGGAGGTTCACCACGGCAATGGCACGGTATTTCTTGTTGCGCCGCTGGATCGCAGAGATCTCATCGGGCAGAGCATGGCCGGGCCCGGTTCGTTCCTAGCGCAGGCCGCCAATAGTGGGCTGGTAGGAAATGTGTATTCTGGCCCGGTGCGGTTGACCGGCGATGAACGCATGATGGCGATGCGCGACGTGCGGCTCACCGACTTGCACACGAACCATCCGCTCGGTGTCATGGTGAGTCGTCCCCTGGATGATGTTTACGCGGCTTGGCGGCGGGACGTGGGGGTGGTGAGCGTCACGTCGCTGGGCATCTCGCTGATGGCGGCCCTGGCTTTGTTGCTTTACCAATCCCGTTACCGTCACTTTCTGGCCAATGAGGCCTTGTCCAAGAGCCGTCAACAGCGCGCTGCCAGCGTATTTACCCATGCCCGCGAAGGCATCCTCATTACCGACGCAACGGGCCGCCTCATTGAGGTGAACGACGCGTTCACGGTCATCACAGGCTACAGCCGTGATGACGCCCTGGGCCGGACCAATTGCGTGCTGAAGTCAGGCCTGCATGACTCGGCGTTTTATGCCGCCATGTGGCACGACATCACCACGCAGGGGCACTGGAGCGGTGAGATTTGGAACCGACACAAGAGCGGGGCGGTGGCTACGCATGCCATGAGCATCAGCGCGGTGCGCGATGAAGCGGGCCTGACGCAGCACTACGTGGCGCTGTTTTCCGACATCACCGCGAGCAAGGCGCACCAGAGCGAACTCGAACACATTGCCCATTACGACACTTTGACGGGCCTGCCCAATCGCCGGTTACTGGGCGACCAGTTGCGCCTGGCCATTACCCAATGCCAGCTGAGCCAGCAAGTGCTGGCCGTGGTGTATCTTGATCTGGATAACCTGAAGACGATCAATGACACCTATGGGCATGAGGCCGGTGATGCCGTGTTGATCGCCGTGGGTGCCCGCTTTAAGGGACTCTTGCGTGAGGGCGACATCCTGGCCCGCGTCGGGGGGGACGAGTTTGTGGTGGTTCTGGTGGGTCTCTCGCAGCCCGATGACTGTCTCTCGATCATCGAAGACTTGTTGGTCGCCGCCGCCCTGCCGGTCACGCTGGCGGTTGGCCAGGAGGTGGTGGTAGTGGCGGGGGTGGAGCCCCATCCTGCGGTTCAGGTGTCGACCAGTATTGGGGTGACCTTTTTTCCGCAAGACGATGTGGACGCCGATGTGCTGGCGCGCCATGCCTACCAGGCCATGTACCTGGCCAAGCAAGCGGGCAAGAACCGTTACCACCTGTTCGACGTGGCCCACGATGCCGCGATTCAGAGCCAGCAAGTAGCGGTGCAGCGCTTCAGCGCCGCTCTGCTGTCGAAAGAATTCGTCCTGTATTACCAGCCCAAGGTCAACATGCGTACCGGCAAGGTGACCGGTGCCGAAGCGCTGATTCGCTGGATGCACCCCGAGCGGGGCCTGCTGCCCCCAGGGCTGTTTCTGCCCGCCATCGAAGGCCATCCCGTTAGCATCACTTTGGGCGAATGGGTCATTGACACGGCGTTGGCGCAAATGGCCACATGGCATGCACAAGGGCTGGACATGCACGTCAGCGTCAATATTGGTGGGCTGCAGCTCCAGCAGGCCAATTTTACGGAACGACTCGCCACCCGGTTGGCGGCGCACCCTGGCGTGCCACCGCATTGGCTGCGCCTTGAAATACTGGAGACCAGTGCGCTGGAGGACATTGCCAAGGTGTCTGGCACCATGCGGGCGTGCCAGGCCTTGGGCGTGATGTTTGCGCTTGATGACTTTGGCACCGGGTATTCCTCTTTGACCTATCTCAAGCATCTTCCCGCTGAGATGCTCAAGATCGACCAGAGCTTTGTTCGCACCATGACCGAGGAAGCCGGCGATCTGGCCATCGTCCAGGGTGTGATCAGCTTGGCGAAGGTGTTTCAGCGCGAGGTGATTGCCGAGGGCGTAGAGACCCGGTCCCACGGTGACCTGCTGCTGAGCATCGGCTGCGATCTGGCACAGGGCTATGGCATCGCGCGCCCCATGCCCGCAAAGGACCTGCCCGAGTGGGTAGTGGCGTGGGAAGCCAAAGCCGCCTGGACGGCTTAAGGGCGGTTTACAGGGCCCGCAACGGGCCGCGGGGCGCAATTTCTTTGGCGACTCGGCCAGCGACTCAAGAGTAGAACGCCTTTTTGAGGCCACTTTTTTGTGGGGATCGTTGACCGCATGCGGTTGAACTCCTAGTCATCCAATGGTAAAAGGCTAGGGTGACAAATTTCTCAAAAATTAGCGACGAGGCCGTGCCAGCGCAGACGCCCCGACGCGCGTTGCGCGTATTGACGGTGAACATGCACAAGGGATTCAGTTTCCTCAATCGCAGGTTCATCCTGCCCGAGTTGCGCAGCGCGGTGCGCGCGGTACAGGCCGATCTGGTGTTCCTGCAGGAAGTGCACGGTGACCATGCCGGGCATGCGGTTCGCCATGCCGACTGGCCGACCATGCCGCAGTATGAATTTCTAGCCGACGAAATGTGGCCCGAGTTCGCCTACGGCCGCAATGCGGCCTATCCGCAGGGCCACCATGGCAACGCGGTATTGTCCAAGTACCCGATCGTGCGGTACCAGAACCGTGATGTCTCGATTGAAGGCCCCGAGCGGCGCGGGTTGCTGCACTGCACGCTGGTGGTACCGGGTTTCGGCGACGTGCATGCGGTATGTGTGCACCTGGGTCTGCGCGAAGATCACCGCCGCCGGCAGCTGGATATGCTGTGCACCATGGTGAATGATGAAGTGCCCGCGGGCGCGCCGCTGGTCGTGGCGGGTGACTTCAACGACTGGCGCTCAAGGGCAAATGCACATCTGGCGCGTGGCGCCGGATTGCAAGAGGTATTCCAGATGGTGTATGGGCAGTCGGTACGCACGTTTCCGGCACGGTTTCCGGTGTTGCGGCTTGACCGGATCTATGTGCGCGGCGCGGGCGCCCACGCACCCATGGTGCTGCCGCGCAAACCGTGGTCGCATCTGTCGGACCACGCACCACTGGCCGCGGAGATCGACCTGTGAAACCCACATCACGCTGGACCGGAGGCAACAGCGTGCGGCTGCTCGAGAACGGAGAGGACTACTTCCCGGCGGTCTTCGACGCGATCAACGCGGCCTGCGACGAGATCATTTTGGAGACCTTCATCCTGTTTGAGGACAAGATCGGCAAGGAGTTACATGCCTTGCTGATCGCCGCGGCGCGGCGCGGGGTCCGCATCGATATGCTGGTCGACGGATTTGGGTCGTCGGACCTCACGCCACCATTTGTTGATGCGCTCACACAGGCCGGTGTGCGGCTGCGCGTGTTCGATCCTGCCAGGCGTGTGATGGGCTTGCGCTTCAACGTATTGCGCCGTATGCACCGCAAGATCGTAGTCGTCGACGCGCAGCAGGCATTTGTGGGCGGCATCAATTTCTCGTTTGACCACATGCGCGATTTCGGCCCCGAGGCCAAGCAGGACTATGCGGTGGAAGTGCATGGCCCGATCGTGGCGCAAATCCACCGATTCGTGCGGGCGAGCGCTGACGGGTCGGCCCCGCGCGACGCCCAGGGCGCCGAGGCAGCAGGCCCAACTGTGCGTGCGCAAGACGCGCAGGGTAGCGCCGAGATGATCTTCGTGACGCGCGACAACC
This sequence comes from Burkholderiales bacterium, assembly GCA_038230175.1. Classification (GTDB taxonomy): domain Bacteria; phylum Pseudomonadota; class Gammaproteobacteria; order Burkholderiales; family Burkholderiaceae_C; genus Allorhodoferax. The sequence goes on along the minus strand of JBBRNS010000034.1, from coordinate 5,577 downwards.
ACCGGCACCCCAACGGCGTAGAGCGGCAATACCGTGCGGCAATACGCGCCGCACGGGAGCGGGTCGTTCTGGCCAACGCGTATTTCTTTCCCGGTTTTCGACTGCTGCGCCAGATGCGGCGCGCCGCCAGAAGCGGTGTGCAGGTGACACTGATTTTGCAGGGTGAACCCGACATGCCGATTGCCAAAGTGGCGGCCAGGCTGCTATACGGCTACCTGCAAACCGCTGGCGTACAGATCTACGAGTATTGTGATCGGCCGTTGCACGGCAAGGTTGCAGTGGTGGACGACGCCTGGTCCACGGTCGGCTCCAGCAACCTGGACCCGACGAGCCTGTCGCTGAACCTGGAGGCCAACCTGGTGATCCGGGACAAGGCGTTCGCGCGCCACCTGGGCGAACGGCTGCAGTATCTGATCACCAACCAATGCACGGCTATCGAGCCTGAGGCTGCCGGGTCAAAGTTTCCGTTCTGGCGGCCCGTGCGCAGCTTCATTCTGTTCCATCTGCTGTCCGGATTTTCACGCTGGATCAACTGGTTGCCGCATCGGGCCGCGAAGATTCGCCAGATGGGGAAGGTCGCCGTACCGGCGGCCGCATTGGGCCTGGAACCGACCGATGAATCGGGATGACACCGTGACGCAATACGCTTGGTGGCCATGGGTGCGCCGCGGCCTGACACTGGCGTTCTTTTGTGTGGTGACATGGTTGCTGGTCCGGTACAGCGGCGAGGTCGAATGGGGCGCTGTCTTGAAAACCGTTCGTGCCAATACCCTGGTCACGTTGATGCTGGCTGCTGCCCTTGTGGTCGTCAGCCACTTGCTGTTCGCCAGCTTCGATTTGATCGGTCGCAATACGACCGGACATGGGTTGTCGGTGCCACGCGTGTTTTTAGTTGCGTGGGTGTCCTATGTGTTCAACCTGAACCTGGGAGCACTGGTGGGTGGCGCCGGATTTCGCTTTCGCCTGTATTCGCAGCAGGGCCTAACCAACGGTGTGATCGCGCAGGTGTATGGCCTGAGCGTGCTGACTAACTGGCTCGGATACACGTTGCTGCTCGGCTGCGTGTTGTTGTTGACGCCCATTGCGCTGCCGGGCGACTGGCGATTGGGCCACCAGGCTCAGGTAGCCCTGGGCGTTGCGCTGCCACTCGTCGCGCTGGCCTACCTGGCCGCTTGTGCGTGGAGGCCAGGTCGGCGCTGGGATTGGCGCAGGTTCCATTTCACGATGCCGTCGGGTCGCACGGCGCTGGTGCAACTGTTGCTGTCGTCGCTAAACTGGCTGATGTTAGCTGCCGTGATCACGACCCTGTTCGGGCAGAAGGTCGCCTACACGGACATACTCGGCGTTTTGTTGCTGGCCGCAGCCGCTGGTGCCGTCACCCATGTTCCAGCCGGTCTTGGTGTTCTGGAGGCGGTATTTGTCGCCATGTTGGGTAGCGTCATGCCACGAAACGACATCCTGGCTGCACTACTCACTTATCGCGCGATGTATTACCTTGCACCGCTGGTGCTTGCGCTGGTCGTGTTTGCGGTCATGGAAGTCGGCCTGCGCAAGCATCCGGTTGCGCAGGCGGCGGACTAATTAAATCCTCCTGGCGCGCCCGAATCTCCTTGAGGCAGCCTATGCGCCACAGTTGCTATCCCGGCACCTCATCGGCCCACACGGTGAAGCTCTTGAGCACGTTCGGGCCGAAGGTCGTGGTCAGCGCCACGTCGGCCGCGTCGCGTCCCCTGGCCATCAGGATGCGGCCCATGCGCGGCACGTTGTTGCGCGCATCAAAGGTGTACCAGCGGCCATCCAGCCAGGCTTCGAACCAGCCGGCAAAATCCATCGGCGCTGGCACCGCAGGGATGCCGATGTCGCCCAGATAGCCCGTGGCGTAGCGTGCAGGGATGTTCATGCAGCGACAAAACGCAATCGCTAGGTGCGCGAAGTCGCGGCAGACACCCGCACGCTCGTTATAGGCTTCGCTCGCGGTTTTGGTGGCGCGGGCATGCGCGTAACCAAACTGTATGTGCCCGTGCACAAAGTCACAGATCGCCTGCACCCGGCCCCAGCCGCCCGGGGCCGTATCAAAAAGTTGCCAGGCAGTGGGCAGCAGGCGCTCGGTGTCGCAGTAGCGGCTGGGCAGCAGATAAATTAACACCTCAGCGGGCAAAAATTGCACAGGCGTTTGCTGGGCATGGGGCACCACTTCGTCCACGCGGCCTGAGTCGCGGATGAGGGCGTTGGTTGTCAACCGTGTGTCCCCCGCCGGGGCGACGATGCGGCTGCACCAGTTGCCGTAGGTGTCGCGGTACGACTCTACAGGCAGCGCGGGCTCGGTGATCAAGTGATCCGGTATGACTAGGTCAGACACCCGTGAATGGTGCACGTTCAAAGTCAGCACCATGGGAGTAGGCTGTGGGCAGGTGTAGATTAGCTCGTAGCCGAATCGAATTTGCATGGGGTTCCTTGGTCGGGGCGCGCCGGGTCGGCTGACCCAGTGTGCGCTCAATAACGGCGATTCAGGGATAGCATTGGGTGAGTGGGGTCATACAGGCGCTCTTTAGGGATGGTTCCCTTTAAATGTGACCCAAGTTGGGGCGTATTTAGAGCGTCGGTTTGTCGACCGGCTATGCAAGAAAGAGGCGCGGCCGAGTTCGTGCTATTTTTATAGGAGCGGCTCGCGCATATTCGGCAAGGGCTAGGGGGCGATTTTGTATGCAATTGGGCCAAATGAGTCCGCAGGGATTGTTAACCCATTTGCTGCACGGCTGGGTTGCGCTGGTGCTGGGCGTCGTGCCAGGTGTGGCGGTTGGCTTGGCCGCGTATGCAAGCCGCTGATCCCCGGCGTTAGCTTTGGGTGCCACTTTTTTGGAGGTATCCATGTTGCAACTGAGGCCCAATTGCGAGTGCTGTGACAAAGACTTGCCGCCTGAATCGACAGAAGCACGCATATGTTCATTTGAATGTACGTTCTGCGTGGCGTGCGCCGAAGGCACGCTTGGCGGTACCTGTCCCAACTGCGCCGGAGAGCTCGTCACCCGGCCGCGGCGGCCTGCCAACAAGCTCGCCAATAACCCGGCGTCTATCGAGCGGGTCTATAAACCGGCGGGCTGTGCGAAGGCTCTGTAGTTAGGTTAATGGCCAACCGGTGTTGCCGCCCTGTTTTTCATGGCTGAGAAATTACGCATCCGTTGCCACTGCGCGCACTGCCGCGTGCTTGTAAATCCCGGTTCAACCCGCTACCCTTCATGGCGGCCTTTGCCTTTCGGTGAAACACGCACCCCACGACTGGAGACACCATGTTGACGAAGTTAACTCTATTAGCGGTAATGATTCTTCCCACGCTGGCCCTAGCGCAGGACGCAGCCCAAACCGACGGTGACAAATACAAAGTAATTTTCGAGAACGAGTGCGTTCGGGTGCTCGATTACAAAGACATGCCGGGCGAATCCACCCACCAGCATAAGCACCCCGCCTTTGTGTTGTACGCCTTTGAGCCGTTTAAGCGCACGATTACCTTGCCCGATGGAAAAACCTTGCGCCGCGAGTTCAAAGCGGGCGATGTGATGTGGTCAAACGCGCAGACGCATGTCGGCACCAATAGCGGCGACACACCAACCCATGTGTTGCTGGTGGAAATGAAAAGCGAAATCGGCGCCTGCGCCCGAAAATAGGGCCGGAAAGCGCTGGGCGCACTGGATCGAGAGGGCCTCAGAACCCCAAATCGGCCAACATGGCGTCAATGTCGCTTTGCGCCATCGCCACGGCACCCACCGCACCAGGGCCGGCAAGCTCTTCTTCTCTGGTGATGGATACCAACTTGTCCGCCGGCGCGCTGTTCACGAGCAATTGGAGCAAGTCGGTTTCTGTGCGCTGCAGCAGGGTGGCGACCTTTTTGATCAGCTGGCCGGTAAGGTCTTGAAAGTCTTGCGCCATCATGATGTCTGACAGCGCTTGCTGTGTCTTTATGCTGGCCTCTTTGCTCGCTTCAATGAACTGGCGCGTTTGTGTGGCCAGCGCCTGCATGCTTTCTTTGGACATGCCGTCTAGCGCCTGCGCATCCCATTGCTTGGCCAATTGGTTGGCGCTGACTTCAATGGTGCGTTGCAAGGGCGCCGTCTCATCAACCTTATTGAGAACGGTGTTGGCAGCATTTTCGGTCAAGGTGGCCACATGCAGCAAGCGTTCACGTGCGGAGGGAAACTCCGCAGAAGCCTCCGCCAGAGCGCCGTCTGCACCTACGGATGTCAGCGCATCGTGCAGTGCCCGAACGACCTGGCCCAACGCTTGGTACATCGGCGGCTGTTGGTCGTGGCCGGTTGATGACGCAGGGTTTGGCAATGGGTCTGTCATAGGTGGATCCGGATTAGGAGGGGCGACTAGGGAAACGCACAGTGCCGAACATACCCGATTCCCACGCAAAGCGGAAATGCACCGTGGCGCCAGTACGACTGGTGCCCCTCTGGCACAATTGACGTTTACGTAAACGTCAATCATATAAAGCGGCGGGCTTGTACGCTGCCAAGGAGAAGGTCATGTTGGGTTCCATCGTCATTGTGGGCGCGGCGCGCACGCCTATGGGGGCATTTCAGGGCGACTTTTCGAGCCTGGCGGCGCACGATTTGGGTGGTGCAGCCATCAAGGCAGCGGTGCAGCGTGCCGGTGTTTCGCCCGACTTGGTAACGGAGGTCTTGATGGGCAACTGCCTCATCGCCGGGCAGGGGCAGGCGCCCGCGCGCCAAGCCGCATTCAAAGGCGGCTTGCCCCAAAGTGCCGGGGCGGTGACGCTTAGCAAAATGTGTGGTTCGGGCATGCGCGCGGCCATGTTTGCCCACGACATGCTGCTAGCGGGTAGCCACGACGTGCTGGTGGCCGGGGGTATGGAGAGCATGACCAACGCGCCCTACCTGTTGCCCAAAGCGCGCGGTGGTTATCGGCTAGGCCACGACCGTATTTTTGACCACATGATGCTGGACGGCTTGGAAGACGCCTACGAGCCTGGCCGCTCCATGGGCACCTTTGGCGAAGACTGCGCGGCCAAATACGCCTTTACCCGCGACGAACAAGATAAATTCGCCACCGCCAGCGTCCAGCGTGCGCAAGAAGCTATCAAATCAGGAGCGTTTGAGGCGGAAATAACGCCTGTTACCACCAAGGGCCGCAGTGGCGACGCGGTGGTGTCCATTGACGAAGGCCCCGGTAAGGCAAGGCTGGAAAAAATCGCCACGCTCAAGCCTGCGTTTAAGAAAGACGGAACCATCACCGCCGCCAGCAGCTCCAGCATCAACGACGGCGCCGCTGCCATGGTGCTGATGAAGGCCAGCACCGCAGCCCAACTGGGTTGCGCGCCGCTGGCACGCATCGTGGCCCACGCCACCCATGCACAAGCACCTGAATGGTTCGCAACGGCCCCGGTGGGCGCCACGCACAAGGTGTTGGCCAAGGCGGGCTGGGGTGTGGGTGACGTTGACCTGTGGGAGGTGAACGAGGCTTTTGCGGTGGTACCTATGGCGTTGATGAAAGAGCTGGGGTTGCCACATGAAAAGGTCAATGTGAATGGCGGTGCGTGTGCGCTGGGGCATCCGATTG
>JBBRNS010000033.1:0-24782 GCA_038230175.1 Burkholderiales bacterium | reverse complement strand
GCTGCCCTGCTACGGTCAACGTGCCTGCGCTGGGTGCCACCAAGGCGGCAACGAGTGCCAGCCAGGTGGACTTGCCACAACCCGAGGGACCGCTGAGCAGCAGCACGGTGCCCTGGGCCACATCCACATCGGGGAATGTGATGGGGCTGGTGTTGGCACCGGGGTAGGTATAGGCCAGTTGGTGGATTCGGATCATGGCGTACCCATGCTGGCGCAGCCCGACATGGCGTGGTCGCGGTGCAGGACCTGACGATCAATCAGTGCGAACAATGTCGCGGGTTTCACCGCTGGCGAAGATGGCAATTGGGATTTTTGTGCGGCAGGGGGCACGGTGTGGAGCGAAGTGGCCATAGCGAGGAATTTCCCAAAAATTAACGTAACTGGGCTGCGCGATGAATACGCGCTTCGGGGTGACCAACACAGCAGCCTTGTCAAACAGCGCCTGCGGCCGGTCGAAAATTCAAACTGCTCAGGCAACCCAGTCAATGTGAAACTGAGCATACGAAACCTTCATAGCGAATTTGTGACAAAAAATTAAGTAGCCCACAGCGCTAGCGCTGCGCAAATCAGCGTCGGCAACAACAAGACAATCCAGCGACGCTGTATCCATGGTGCAGTTGTAGGTCCAAAAATCCAACAGGTTTGATTCGCCCACAACACCCGTACATTTTCATCGTGCTGTCATGAGCGCGCACTAAGATGAAAACTAATCTTTTTAGAGCTCAGTTGTGATCACCACATCAACTATTCAAAAAAATTTCGCCAACGTGCTGCGGGTAACGCTCAGCGTGCTGATGCCTGACCTGGCAGTCGGTATCGAACGCGAAGGAGCCTCCCTTGGCTAAAGGAATGATTTTGGCGGCAGGCCAGGGAACGCGGGTACGCCCTCTAACCAAATACCTGCCCAAACCGATGGTTCCCATTTTGGGAAAACCGGTAATGGAGTACCTGATCGAACACATGGCCAGCCACGGCATTGTGGAAATCATGGTCAACGTGGCGTACCACAACCACAAGATTGAGCAGTATTTTGGCGACGGCCACCGCTGGGGTGTGCAAATAGGCTACTCGTACGAAGGTGTACGTGAACACGGTGACGTGGTGCCCAAACCCGTGGGCTCGGCCGGCGGCATGCGCAAGATCCAAGATTTCAGCGGGTTTTTTGACGAGCCCACGCTGGTGCTGTGTGGTGACGCGCTGATTGACCTTGACATTGGTGCGGCCTTGCATGAGCACAAAGCCAAAGGCGCCATTGCCAGCGTGGTGGCCTTGGATGTGCCGATAGACGAAGTGCAAAACTACGGCATCGTGGTGGCCAACTTTGAAGGCCAAATCCAGTCTTTCCAAGAAAAGCCAAAACCCGAAGACGCCAAGTCCACTGCGGCCAGCACGGGCATCTACATCTTTAACCCCGAGGTGCTGGACCTGATCCCGCCGAACACGGTGTACGACATCGGCTCGCAGCTGTTTCCGCAGTTGGTTGAACAGAAGCTTCCGTTTTACGCACAAAAGCGTTTTTTCAATTGGATCGACATTGGCCGAGTCAGTGACTACTGGTCGGTGCTGCAGCGAGTGCTGCGTGGTGAAGTGGCCCAAATGAACATGCCTGGGCGCGAGGTCAAACCCGGCATCTGGGTGGGCCTGAACACTTCGGTGGCTTGGGACCAAGTGACCATTGAAGGCCCGGTGTACATGGGCTCCAGTGTCAAAGTGGAACCCGGTGCCACCATCATTGGTCCGTGCTGGATTGGTCACGGCAGCGTCATCCGTTCCGGAGCCACCGTTACCCGCAGCATTTTGTTGGAATACACCCGTATCGCGGCCGACATGCATTTCAGCGAAATGATTGTCTCCCCCGAGTACTGCGTCAACCGAGCCGGCCAAACCCGCTACCGGGGTGACGACACCGTGCAACTCCGCTGGGGCGACGCCCGCGCTTGATTCCACTGCAATACTTCAATGAACTTACCCATGACAAAAATTCAACCCGTCGTTCTTTCCGGGGGCTCAGGCACCCGCCTGTGGCCGCTCTCGCGGGAGAAATACCCCAAACAACTGCTGTCCTTGATTGGCGAAGACTCGCTCTTGCAAGCAACGGTACGCCGGGCTGATGGCATTACTGGAATCACCTTGGCCGAACCCATGGTGGTGTGTAACGAGGAATACCGCTTTGTGATTGCAGAGCAATTGCGGTTGATGGGACGTCCTGGACGCATCGTGCTCGAGCCTTTGGGGCGAAATACCGCTCCAGCCCTTACCATTGCTGCGCATGCAGCTATTAAATTGGTAGCAAGTGCGGCGAGCGCTGATGCTGCAGATGTGGTGTTGCTGGTCATGCCCGCCGACCACGTTATATTGGACGGCGCTGCATTCCATGCGGCGGTACGCCAAGGTGCTGCGCTGGCTGAGCAGGGGGCGGTGGTGACCTTTGGCATTACGCCGGATACGCCTGAGACGGGTTATGGCTATATCCAATCGGGTGAGGCGTTCTCTGGTGCGCAGCGTATTGCCCGCTTTGTGGAAAAGCCCGATCTGGCGACCGCACAGTCCTACCTGGACGCGGGCAACTATCTGTGGAACAGCGGCATCTTCATGGTGCGCGCCAGTGTGTGGCTGGCAGCCATCAAAACCTGCCGACCCGACATTGCCGCCGCATGCGACACTGCGTGGGAACAAGGTAAAACCGACGGCGAATTCACCCGCGTGGGCAAAGACGCGTTTGCCCAGTGCCCTAGCGACTCGATTGACTATGCGGTGATGGAGCGCTTGGCCTCTTCTGGCGGGGCGGCGGGTACAAAAGAAACCCCACTGCCTGTGGGCGTCGTGATTCCCCTGAGCGCAGGCTGGTCCGACGTGGGTTCGTGGGATGCCCTGTGGCAGGTGTTGCCCAAAGACGCCCAGGGCAACGTGGCCCAGGGTGATGTGTTGTTGCAAGACTGCGCTAACACCTTGGCCCTGTCCGAAGGCCGCTTGGTAGCCTGTGTGGGGGTGAGTGACCTGATCGTGGTCGAAACCGCAGACGCGATTCTGGTGTGCCACAAGGACAAAACCCAAGACGTTAAAAAAATTGTGGACCGCCTCAAAGCCGAGGGCCGCCCCGAGCGCAGCCTGCACCGCAAGGTGTTTCGCCCATGGGGTTGGTACGACGGCGTGGATGCCGGCGAACGCTTTCAGGTCAAACGCATTGTGGTCAAACCGCAGGGCATTTTGTCCCTGCAAATGCACCACCACCGGGCCGAGCACTGGATTGTGGTCAGCGGCACGGCCAAGGTCACCCGTGGTGATGAGACCTATTTGGTGTCGGAGAACGAATCCACCTTCATCCCGCTGGGCACCACGCATCGTCTGGAGAACCCGGGGCGGGTGCCGCTGGAGATGATTGAAGTGCAGTCGGGCTCCTACCTGGGCGAGGACGATATTGTGCGGTTTGAGGACGTTTACGGACGTTGAAGCACGTCAAAGTGAACTGAATTCAAACTGACTGCCGCATTCGGCGTATGCAGGGAGGCAAAGTGCCCCACAAACAGCTAGGTAATTCCTCATTTTGGGTTGAACCGTCTAAACACCACGCAAAGCTGTTGTTTGTAAGGTTCGATCACTCAAAAATCTAGACAATGCAAAGTCCTATGTTGACATTTGAAAGGTTTTGCGATGGACCGAAAGAACGACAGATTGGAAATATTGGCGTGCGATATGGAAAGTCGCTACGGTCCACATGACTCGGTGGTGCGCGACATTCGGTCTGCCAAGACCAACGACGATGGATATCCGACACGGCTCGAAATAGGACAAAGACTGCGAAGTCAGCCAGCAATACCGTCGCGATACAGCCGACTGCATATTTCTGTTTCCAATTAAGCACTGAATGGCGGTCAGCCGCCCGACCTCCGAGATTGAGTGCGGCGATGGTACCTTTTGGTTGCGGTTTAAGGATGTGAACGGGCGGTGACAGTGGGTAACGCAGGGTGATTGCTTGGCCAGCCAAACGGGCTAGCCACAGCGCGAAGAAAACCCTGCTACTTGTAACAGATGAATATTAAAGTTGACGCTGCTGAGGCAACGCCGACTTAGAAAATCGCTTGCTACAACATACGCCACCCAACACTGGAAATGATCTTATGAACATCTTGAACACAACGGTCTTGGCAAAGGGCATGTTTGTCGCCCTTTCTCTGACAGCACTTTCCGCTCAGGCCAACCAGACCAATTACGGCAATATTTCCGCGCCTTTCGCGGTCGGTTATTCCAATACTTTTTTTGCCCCGACGACTCAACCGTTTTACGACGATTACACGTTTACCCTTTCACCTGCGGCATCGTTCAACAGCATCACTGCCAATATCAATTTGGGTGCTTTCTTGGGAATCAACAATATTTCCGCCCGCCTTTATCAAGGCGCAGGTCCCTTCAGCCCTGGCGCAACCCCCCTCTTGCAAAAATGGAGTACGCCGTTCAACGCGGGCCCCAACATGACCGGTTCGATCACGGTAATCGACATGCCCAATTTGGCTGCCAACACTTATACCTTGGAGATCAGGGGTGACGTGGTGGGCATAGCTGGCGGCTCCTATTCAGGCAACTTCAATGTTGCGCCCATCCCCGAACCAGAATCGATTGCCATGCTCTTTGCTGGTATAGGTCTCTTGGGCTACTCGGCGCGGCGCAAGAACAAAAACGACAAAACCTGATCGCAACGGTTGTTGTATCGCACTAAAAAAGTGCGCCTATTGAGGTTCTCAACCGTAGAAGGTTGGTCAGTGGTCACCACGCCTACTTTGGTGTGAACAATTTTGTGCGGTTCCGGGGTCCTATCAGGCAGTGAGGGCGCGCGCTGGGGCGTTAATGAGCAAGCCAAACGGACTAGTCATAGGGCTACTAGTTCAACACGTCTTGTAACAAACGAGCACTAGACTCGAAGCTACTCAGGCACAGAGGGCTCCAGTCCGCTTGCTAAATACTGCCTCATACTGAAGGGAATAACTTATGAAAATCAAAAATACACCATTCATGGTTAAAGCCATGTTTGTTGCTTTGGCGCTGCCAGCGTTTTCAGCGTACGCCACGCCGGTATCACCCCCCAGTCAGACGATCAACTTTGGAACTATTTCTGCGCCCTACTCGATGAGTTATGGCAATACATTTTTTGCCCCGACACCACAGCCGTTTTACGATGTTTACACGTTTACCCTGTCACAAGCGGCATCGTTTAACAGCATTGCAGTCAACATCAATTTGGGCTCCTTTCTTGGAATCAACAATGTGTCTGCGCGACTCGATCAAGGTATCGGTCCGTTCAACCCTAGCGCCGTCCCAATCGCCCAAAATTGGAGTACGGCTTTCAATGCGGGCCCTAGCATGACTGGTTCAATTACGACCCTCTCTGTTCCCGTTTTGCAACCCAATGCGTACACTTTGACGATATCCGGTAACGCGGTGGGTCTGGCTGGAGGCTCTTACTCGGGCAGCTTCAACGTAGCGCTCATTCCTGAGCCGGAAACCTACGCCATGTTATTCGCGGGAATGGGCCTCCTTGCATTTGCTGCCCGACGAAAAAACAAGAACCAATAAATCGACCGGTTTGAAAAGGACGCAGAAATCGGAAAATTGCTTCATTCGATTGGCATTTTCGTTCTGAGGTCTACCCCAAGAATAGGCACAAAAGGCGTCCTATGGCGAGGAGGCGTCATCAAACGCATTACCCAACGCCTGAATCCACGGGTTTGTCGCGTAGCCGCTTTGCCGGCTCCAAATGACCGGGAGCGCACGCAGTGGTACTTTCAGCGCTACGTATCGCATTTGCCAGCCGCGGGAGAAATGGTGCTTTTTGACCGGTCTTGGTACAACCGCGCTGGCGTCGAGCGCGTCATGGGGTTTTGCAATGACGAGCAGTACGAGGAGTTTTTTCGTACAGTTCCAGAGTTTGAAAAAATGCTGGTTCGCGCTGGGATTCAACTCATTAAATACTGGTTCTCGATTTCGGACGACGAGCAGAACCTGCGTTTTCTGGGCCGCATTCATGATCCACTCAAACAGTGGAAACTCAGCCCCATGGACCTCGAATCGCGCCGCCGCTGGGAGGCCTATACCAAGGCGAAAGAGGTCATGCTGGAGCGGACCCACAATGCCGAGGCCCCCTGGTGGGTGGTGCCTGCCGACGACAAGAAAAAGGCGCGTTTAAATTGTATTGGCCACCTGCTCAGTCAGATGGACTACAACGACGTGGAACACCCTCCGGTGGTTTTGCCTGCTCGACTGCGCAATGAAGACTACGTACGTCAACCCGTTCCCCATAAAATTTTGGTACCCCAAATTTATTGACGGCCGTGGCGATCAGGCATCGTTTTTTCGGTGTAACACCACCCACGCGGCGATACCGGTCACCAGAACGACTATTAGCACCACCAGCCAAAAACCATGTTCGTTTTGGGCCAACGGGATGCCGCCCACATTCATTCCAAACAAGCCCGCCAAAATGTTGATAGGGAGTGCCAATACAGTGACGGCGGTCAGCACAAAAAGCGTTCTGTTATTTTCTTCAGTCATTGCAGTAGACACCTCTTCCTGAAGTAGTTTGATGCGTTCTTGAAGCGACGCCATATCGCTCAACACGACCGAAAACTCCTCACTGGCTTCCCTAAGCGCCTGCACGTCGCCAGCGGTCATCCACGGGGGTGGGTGCTGAAGCAATCGAAACAACGATGCCGGCTCCGGTGCCAGCAGTCGCTGCAAGCGGACCAACAGACGGCGCAACGCCCCCAGTCGGACGCGCTTGTAGCCCGGTTTTCCGGTCAGCAAATCGTCCTCAATATCGTCAATTCGGGAGGTGACCGAGCGCACAATGTCCACCAGCACATCGGCCTGCGAGCGCAGAAGGTGCTCCAAGAATTCTGCGCTGGAGTGAAAGCTTAGGCCCGCCTTGATGCGCGTGCGCAATTGATCAACCGATCGAAGCGGCATGTGCCGCGCCGTAACCACAAGTGCGCTGTCTAGGTTGATCCACAATGTGGAAATGTCGGACGAATCAAACGAAAAATCAAAGTGAACATCGTTGACAACCGCCACGAGCCAATTCTCATCGCGCTCCACCCGCGTTGATCTCAGTTTATTTTGCAGTGCTTCAAAAAAACTGGGTGACAAATTGGCATACCTTTGCAGCCAACGCAATGCACCGCTGTTGGCCATGTTGAAGTGCAACCATAGCAGTCGGCCCGCCCCATTGCGCTCTGAATTGGGAAGCTGCTCTTCAAGCAAGGCAACGGCCGCCTTGGAGTCAATCGGTTCGGGCGCACGCCCTTCTTGAAACAAGTATCCAACGATGAGGCCCGATTCGTCTGAACCCCAATTTGCCAGTGTGGATTCCATCGATTCCTTTGTGCGCGCTGTGCGGTATTGCGTTGACCCAGCGGCATCATAGCTGCCGCATGCGTGACGTCACGATGTGCAAATCGTTGGCGCAAAATAGAAGGCATGAATGCTGAATCGTTGCCTTTAAACAGGTTGTATTTTTTGTCAAAAAGGTTACATTTTTATGACAAGCTTTAAAACAAATAGGTCATAGCCAGAATGTGGAAAAATGGACAAAATAGGGTAAAACGTCCTTAACTAGACCGCGAGGTTCGTATGTCCCGATTTCTTGAAAACCTCTCACAGCTTGAGTGTGAAATGAAAGACCGATACGGCCCATCCGACCCATTGGTTCAAGAGTTTAAGCAGGCTGTCGCAAGCCGCAAGGTGTTCGAGGCCCGGCACCTCACCCAACCCCATTACCAGCGCCCTGTCGGATATTTTGTGTACAAAACTCGGCGCAACTTTCTTCAGTCTTGAGTGCTGATTAAAAGCCCCCTGAATGGACACCAGCCTTCAAAGCCCAAAGCGAAGGGTACGGGCTAATTCACTTCGCGCCTCATTTTGAACAGTTACAGGCGTGCAAATTCAGAGCGGTCGCTAAACCCATCGAAGTTGGTATTGGCATCAAAGTGGCGCCACTGGCTGCTCCGGTCAAGCAAAAAGCTGTCGATACGCTCGTTGCTTGAAGTCATATTTTGATTTCAATGAATGTTCGGCAGTTTCATGCGGGATGACCGGATACACAAAATTTCTTACACCCTCCAGGAATCGGTTAGTTTGAGAGTGAAGAAATGTGTCGCGGACGGGAATCGAACCCATAACCCCCAGCTTAGAAGGCTGGTGCTCTGTCCAGTTGAGCTACCGCGACGTAAATCTTAATGGTAGATGTAAGTACGCAACTCCAGCGACCCATTATATGAACCCCTGACCCTCAGCTTAGAAGGCTGGTGCTCTATCCGACTGAGCTACGGACACAAAGGACAAAGGCCCCTAAGTCTCAAAACTCTGGGGCCTTTGCTGGATTGGGTGGTCGGCGTACAAGGATTCGAACCTTGGACCCCCTGCTCCCAAAGCAGGTGCGCTACCAGGCTGCGCTACACGCCGACAGCAAGTATTCTAACCGCTCCAGACAGCCGGACTGGGCCTTCTGGCATATATTTGCGAGAGATTTTTAAAGTTTTTTACTGGTATGCAAACACACTCTCCACCGCTACCCTGGCTTGAGCCGGGAGAGGCGTTTCCGAGCGCAGACAATGCGTGGGGTGAACACTCCGACGCGCCCGGTTTGCTGGCCGCAGGCGGCGCGTTGGACTGCAACACCTTGCGCCAAGCTTATGCTTCTGGAATCTTTCCGTGGTTTAGTGAGGGCCAACCCATTCTGTGGTGGAGCCCCAATCCCCGCATGGTGCTTCCAGTGGCCAATTTTCGCCTGCACCGCTCTTTGCGCAAGACGCTCACGCGTTTCAGAGACGATCCGCAGTGCGAGATTCGGTTTGATACAGCCTTTACGGAAGTAATGGCATCCTGCGCCTATGCACTGCGCAAAGGCCAGCCTGGAACGTGGATTGTCCCCGTCATGGAGCGCGCCTATGAAGATCTTTTCAAGGCTGGATATGCCCACAGCATCGAGACCTGGATCAACGGGCAACTGGTCGGCGGACTCTACTGCGTAGGCTTGGGACACGCCGTGTTTGGCGAATCCATGTTCACCCGCGTGCCGGATGCATCCAAGATTGCTTTGGCAGCCCTCGTTGCTTTCAGTCGCGAAAAAGGCATCGCTCTCATTGACTGCCAGCAAAACACGCAGCATCTGGCGTCACTCGGTGCGGTCGAAATGGAGCGGAAAGCCTTTATCGCCGGTGTGCGTGCTGCGCGGGAATTTCCTAAGCCCCCATGGCAATTCTCGCCCCTATACTGGCAACACCTATTGTCGCCCTGACACCCCACCCGTGACAGACCTCAAAGACCTACCACTACAAACACTCCAGTTTTACGCCACCGCGCCGTATGACTGCAGTTACCTGCCGGCGCGGCAGGCACGCTCTCAGGTGGCAACACCGAGTCACCTGATCAATAACGCAGCGTACTCGGATCTCGTGAGCAAGGGATTTAGGCGCAGTGGCATGTTCACCTACCGCCCTTACTGCGACGGATGCCAAGCCTGCAAACCCTTGCGCGTCCACGCCGACCAATTTCGCCCCAATCGCAGCCAACGGCGCGCGTGGGTGCAGCATGCGTCTCTGGTCGTGCGGGTCTTGCGGCTGGGCTTCGTGAAGGAACATTACGACCTGTATTTGCGCTACCAAAACCAGCGCCATTCCGGTGGTGGCATGGACGAGGACAGTGTGGACCAGTACACCCAGTTTCTCCTGCAAAGTCGCGTCAATTCGCGCTTGGTGGAATTTCGCGAGCCGCTGGCCGATGGATCAGCGGGCACACTCAAAATGGTGTCGATTCTTGACGTTTTGGAAGATGGCTTGTCGGCGGTCTATACCTTTTTCGACCCTTCTGACAAGGCGAGCTATGGAACGTTTAACGTACTTTGGCAAATCCAGCAGGCACTACACCTAAGGCTAGCCTATGTGTACCTCGGATATTGGATCAAAGACAGCGAAAAAATGAAGTACAAAGCCGGCTTTTCGTCCAGCCAACTTTTGGTGGACCAACAATGGAGCGACTTTTCAACAGTTGCTTTCCAATCCCCTATTGCGCCAACTTCTGAGCTCGATCTTTGACTGCTCGCGGCGCATACGGCGATTGGGCTCAGAGTAAGATTCACACACAGAAAACACTATGGCGAAACACGACTCCGACCTCCCCAGCGTCCCTGCCGTTCAGGTGCTTGAACGCATGTTCACGCTTATCGATGTACTCGCCGCCCGCGAAGAGGCCCAGTCCCTCAAGGAAATCAGCGAAAAGGCCGAGCTGCACCCATCCACCGCGCACCGAATTTTGAATGACTTGACGATAGGTCGTTTTGTAGAACGTCCACAGGCCGGGCATTACCGATTGGGGATGCGCCTGCTGGAATTGGGCAACCGGGTCAAAAGCCGGCTCAACGTGCGCGATGCGGCCGCTGGGCCGATGCGTAGCCTGCACGAGCTGACACAGCAGCCAGTCAACCTCAGTGTGCGTCAAGGCGATGAAATCGTTTACGTGGAGCGTGCATTCAGCGAACGCTCCGGTATGCAAGTTGTGCGAGCCATCGGTGGGCGTGCGCCTTTGCACCTTACCTCAGTCGGAAAATTATTTTTGGCGGCTGATGATTCCAAACGGATCAGTGGCTATGCAGCGAGAACGGGCTTGACGGGGCACACGAAGAACAGCATCACCCGCATTGATGACTTGGAGCGGGAGCTCACTAAAGTGCAGCAATTGGGATACGCAAACGACAACGAAGAATTGGAGCTGGGCGTGCGCTGCATGGCTGCAGGCATTTTTGACGACCAAAACAAGCTGGTCGCCGGCCTTTCTATCTCAGCACCAACCAGTCGCATGGAAGACGCGTGGCTGGCAAAGCTCAAAGAAGCGGCGCAAGCGATTTCATGCACCCTCGGCCATGCCAATGGCCACCAGCGCTGACACTACCTATTAGTTCGTCAGAACGTCACCGACGGGGTCGATGCTAGCCAAGGGCGACGATTTCAACGAGGGATGGATGGGTGTCGCTTCAACCCAGCGCCGAACCCGCTCTGCATCGGCGATACGGCTGAGCTTGCCAGCGGAATCCAAAAATACCATGATGAGTTTTCGGCCAGCAACTTTGGCTTGCATAACCAAGCACTGCCCTGCCTCGGTGATGTAACCGGTCTTTTGCAGGCCAATGTCCCACGCGGGATTTTTAACCAGTCGGTTGGTATTGTTGTACTGCAATGTGCGTTTACCCACCTCGACCTGATAACCGGTGGAGGTCGACAGTTCGCGCATCACAGGGTCACCATGGGCAAACGAAACCAGCGTCGCCAGGTCGCGTGCGCTGGACTGGTTCTTGCTGGAGAGACCGGTCGGCTCTGCATAGTTGGTGTCTTGCATGCCCAACGATTTTGCCCTGATATTCATCAAAGCCACAAACTGCGTCAGTCCACCCGGGTAGCTGCGCCCCAGTGCGTGTGCCGCCCGATTTTCGCTGGACATGAGTGCCAGATGCAGCAACTCGCCACGGCTCAATTCGGTGCCCACACGCAACCGAGAAGAGCTCCCCTTTTCGGTATCAACATCGGCCTGGGTAATCGTAATCATCTCGTCCATTGGCAGCTTGGCTTCACTGATGAGCAAGCCCGTCATCAACTTCGTGATCGACGCAATAGGCAAAACGGCATTCTCGTTTTTACTCAGTAAGACCTCATTGGTGTCTTGGTCAATCACAAAAGCCACGCTGGACTTGAGGTCGAGTGGGTCATGGACACCATGCAGACCCGCCATCTGCCCAAACGAAGGAGCCTTCGGGGTCGATGTCTCCATCCGGACCGGTGCCCGCTTATGGGTAGACTGTGCCGTGGCCACAAAGCGCTTGTGTATGCGGTGTTTGGACGCCTTGGAGCTTGAATGCGTACCGGCCGCAAATGCGGGCGCTAGCGCCAACAAGGATGCAATCGTAAGTAGGCCGGTGCGGATCAAGAATCGGTTCATGGCATATCCCAAGGTATCTGCGCACCAAATGGACAAAATCGCCCCAAAAGTCGCATCTCTTAAGCCTAGTCTATTACAAAAATATGTCGTTATATCAAGTACTTGAGAGATGAACCTCAACAAATGGCTAAAGACCTAGGGTTGACCCCAGCCCTGGGCCGGAACCCGATCGGCCTTACTCTGCAACTTATTGAGCGCACTCAGGTAGGCTTTGGCAGACGCAACCACGATGTCAGGGTCTGCCCCCACCCCATTGACAACGCGTCCTATGCTTTGAAGGCGCACGGTAACCTCACCCTGGCTTTCCGTCGAACCACTGATGGCATTGACGGAATAGAGAACCATCTCCGCACCACTGTTGACATGGCTTTCAATCGCCTTTAAGGACGCATCAACAGGGCCATTTCCCTCCGCAGCCCCGGTGACTTCGGCACCGCCCACGGAAAAGGTCACTGTCGCATGGGGGCGCGCACCAGTCTCACTGTGTTGCGACAAAGACACAAAAGCATACTGCTCATCGCCATGGGCCACACTTTCCTCACTGACCAGCGCCAAGATGTCTTCGTCAAATATTTCGCTTTTACGGTCGGCAAGTTCTTTAAATCGGACGAAAGCAGCATTGGTCTCCGCTTCACTCTCCAACTGCACTCCCAACTCCGACAAGCGCTGTTTAAACGCATTACGCCCACTGAGCTTGCCCAGAACGATTTTGTTGGCGCTCCAACCCACATCTTCGGCACGCATGATTTCGTAAGTGTCTCTGGCTTTTAACACCCCGTCTTGGTGAATCCCAGATGCATGGGCAAAGGCGTTGGCACCGACTACCGCCTTGTTGGGTTGCACAACAAAACCCGTGGTTTGACTCACCATACGGCTGGCAGCAAGAATGTGTTGGGTATCAATACCCATATCCAATCCAAAATAGTCGCGGCGGGTCTTAACGGCCATCACCACTTCTTCAAGGCTGCAATTGCCAGCCCGCTCACCTAAGCCATTAATGGTGCACTCCACCTGCCGGGCACCGCCTATCTTGACACCTGCTAAAGAGTTGGCAACGGCCATGCCCAAATCGTTGTGGCAGTGAACCGACCAAATCGCCCTATCAGAATTGGGGATCCTCTCACGCAAATCCTTGATGAAATTGCCGTACAACTCTGGGATGGCATAGCCAACGGTGTCTGGCACATTGATCGTCGTCGCACCGGCCGTGATGACCGCTTCGATCACGCGGCACAAGAAGTCAGGGTCGCTACGGTAGCCATCCTCTGGGCTAAATTCAACATCCTCGAGCAAATTGCGGGCGAATCGAACCGATTGGATCGCTTGCTCAAAAACCTGGTCCGGCGTCATGCGCAATTTCTTCTCCATGTGCAGCGCCGATGTTGCAATGAAGGTGTGAATACGCGCCCGGTTGGCGTCTTTGAGCGCCTCCGCAGCACGGGCAATATCACGGTCATTGGCGCGCGAGAGCGAACAAATGGTGGAGTCCTTAATGCTCCTTGCAATGAGTTGAATTGCTTCGAAGTCGCCGTTTGAACTGGCAGCAAAGCCGGCTTCAATCACATCAACCTTCAAGCGCTCCAACTGGCGGGCAATGCGCAGTTTTTCATCCCGGGTCATTGAAGCGCCAGGTGACTGCTCACCGTCGCGCAAGGTGGTGTCGAAAATAATTAACTTATCAGCCATTTCGTTACTCCGTTTGACAGGCCTTCGCGGGGAACCAGGTACAAATATTACTAATGCAAACCGCGCTCTTCGGGCTCGTCGGTTGACATACTAATCACACTGGTTTGAACGCCCTTGGCTTTGCGCCATGCATAAACAGCATACCCACTCAATCCGTAAAAAACGAACAAACTGAACATCACCGTAGGGGGATCAATGTTAATCACCGCGATTCCAAGCGCGACCATCACAATCACCACAAAGGGCACGCTTTTTTTCATGCCGACGTCTTTAAAACTATAAAACGGAACATTTGTCACCATCGTTAAACCCGAATACAACGCAATTGCAAACATGGGCCAAGCCACGACGTGGGCTTGAATTCCAACATCAGTACATAGCCAGATAAACCCGGCGACCAACGCCGCAGCGGCTGGTGAGGGCAAGCCTTGAAAGTACCGCTTATCGACAACCGCAGTGTTGACGTTAAAACGTGCCAGCCGCAACGCGGCACAGGCACAGTACACGAATGCCGCAAACCAGCCCCAACGTCCCAAATCTTTGAGTGCCCACACATACGAGATCAATGCAGGTGCAGCACCAAAGGACACCATGTCTGACAAAGAGTCCATCTGTTCGCCAAACGCACTTTGAGTGTTGGTCATACGGGCCACGCGGCCGTCAAGACTGTCTAGAACCATCGAACAAAAGATGCCCACAGCCGCCAAGTCAAACCGGCTGTTGATTGCCATCACAATGGAGTAGAAACCACCGAATAGTGCGGCCAGTGTGAACAGGTTGGGCAGTATGTAAATGCCCTTTCTCAGCTTGTTCGCCACCACCGTGTCATTGTCAGCAGACATTGACTCGTTTCCGTCGTGCATATTCTTCCTTCCAAAACCGAATACCAAAAAAATTCCAAACCAGGCCTAACAACGCACCAGGCAAAGTGTAAGGCCGTAGCCACCAATTCAGTCGCTCTCCATTAGGCCAAAAAAAAGGCCACCGAAGTGGCCTTTTGCAGATAGGTTGGATCCGCTTAGTTGCGGGTCTGGTCAACCAGCTTGTTTTTGGCGATCCACGGCATCATTGCACGCAGGGTTTCGCCAACTTTCTCGATCGGATGCTCTGCGGTCAAGCGGCGGCGGCTCAACAGCGTTGGGGCGCCCGCTTTGTTTTCCAAGATGAAGCTCTTGGCGTATTCTCCGGTCTGAATGTCTTTCAGACACTGGCGCATTGCCTCTTTGGTAGCACTCGTCACGATGCGAGGGCCCGTCACATATTCGCCATATTCCGCGTTGTTGGAGATCGAGTAATTCATGTTGGCAATGCCGCCTTCATAAATCATGTCCACAATCAATTTCAGCTCGTGCAGACATTCAAAATAGGCCATCTCTGGCGCATAGCCGGCTTCCACCAAGGTCTCAAAACCGGCCTTGATCAGTTCAACGGTTCCACCGCACAGAACTGCTTGCTCACCAAACAGGTCGGTCTCGGTTTCTTCACGGAAATTGGTCTCAATGATGCCGGCCTTGCCGCCGCCATTGGCCATCGAGTAGCTCAGCGCCAATTCGCGGCTGCGGCCAGACTTGTCTTGGTGCACGGCGATCAAATGCGGTACGCCACCACCTTGGGCATAGGTACCGCGCACGGTGTGTCCGGGTGCCTTAGGAGCAACCATCCAAACGTCTAAGTCAGCACGGGGTGTTACCAAGCCGTAGTGGACATTAAAGCCATGGGCAAACACCAAGGAAGCGCCTTGCTTGATATTGGGCTCGATGTCGTTGGTGTACACAGCGCCGATTTGTTCATCGGGCAGCAAAATCATGACCACATCGGCAGACTTGACGGCTGCGGCCACTTCAGCGACTTTTAATCCGGCCTTCTCGACCTTGGGCCACGAGGCGCCACCTTTGCGCAGACCAACAACCACATTCACGCCGCTGTCGTTCAGATTTTGCGCGTGGGCATGGCCTTGGCTACCGTAACCAATGATTGCAACGGTCTTGCCCTTGATCAGGCTCAGGTCGCAGTCCTTGTCATAAAAAACTTTCATGGTCTCTCCGAAATAAATAATGGCGACAAGCGCCCGGTTGCTAAAAAATTAAAAACAAACAATGCCAATTACACACGCAAGATGCGCTCACCGCGGCCAATGCCGCTGGATCCTGTACGCACGGTCTCGAGAATAGCCGCTGGCTCCAGTGCCTCCAAGAATGCGCCGTTCTTGGCTTGGTCGCCCGTCAACTCAATCGTGTAACTTTTGTCAGTCACGTCAATGATGCGGCCACGGAAAATATCGGCCAAACGCTTCATTTCTTCGCGCTCCTTACCCACAGCGCGCACCTTGACCATCATGAGTTCGCGCTCGATGTAGGCACCTTCCGTCAAATCAACGACTTTCACGACCTCAATAAGGCGGTTTAGGTGCTTGGTAATTTGCTCAATGACATCGTCCGAACCGGACGTCTGTATGGTCATGCGCGACAGACTAGAGTCTTCGGTCGGCGCCACAGTCAATGACTCAATGTTGTAGCCACGGGCCGAAAACAAACCGACCACTCGGGACAAAGCCCCGGGTTCGTTCTCTACCAGTACAGCAATAATGTGTTTCATATAAACAGATTCCTCTTTTCGATGCCCTCCCCCGAATGCGGTAACACCCGGGCTTGGCACACAATAGATTCGTCAATAAAAAGTTAAAAAGTTGTGCACAAACTAGAGGTCTTCTGACCCCAGTAGCATTTCAGTGATTCCTTTACCGGCTTTAACCATGGGGAACACGTTTTCGGTTGGGTCTGTTCGGAAGTCCATAAAGACCGTGCGATCTTTCAACTTTCGGGCTTCGCGCAAGGCCGGCTCGACATCCTGGGGCTTTTCAATCAGCATGCCGACGTGGCCATAGGCTTCCGCCAATTTCACAAAATTAGGGAGCGCGTCCATGTAACTGTGGCTGTAACGGCCCTCGTACTCAAGCTCTTGCCATTGGCGAACCATACCCAAGTAGCGATTATTGAGTGAAACGATTTTGATTGGCGTGTTGTATTGCAAGCAGGTTGAGAGCTCTTGGATACACATCTGCACAGAGCCTTCTCCCGTAATACAAAAAACCTCGCTATCGGGCTTGGCCAGTTTGATACCCATAGCGTAGGGAATCCCGACCCCCATGGTGCCTAAACCACCCGAATTAATCCAGCGCCTGGGTTCGTTGAACTTGTAATACTGCGCAGCCCACATCTGGTGCTGACCCACATCTGACGTGATATAGGTCTCCACATCTTTGGTCAAATTCCACAGTGTTTCCACCACATACTGTGGCTTTATCACATCGCCCTTTCCGGGGCTGTATTTCAGGCAATCGCGCTTGCGCCAAGTGTCAATGGTGTCCCACCATGCGCCCAATGCACTGGCATCAGGTTTCACAGCACTTTCCTTGATCATGGCGATCATCTCGGTCAACACATCCTTGACATCGCCAACAATCGGGATATCAACCTTCACACGCTTGGAGATGCTTGAAGGGTCGATGTCGATATGGATAATCTTGCGTTCATTTTGCGCAAAGTGCTTGGGATTGCCAATAACCCGGTCGTCAAAGCGCGCGCCAACGGCCAAAAGCACATCGCAGTTTTGCATGGCATTGTTGGCTTCCACCGTGCCGTGCATACCTAACATGCCCAAAAACTTAGGGTCAGTGGCGGGATAAGCGCCCAATCCCATCAGGGTATTGGTGCAGGGGTAGCCGAGCATGTCGACCAGTGTTCGCAATTCTGGGGACGCGTTGCTAAGCAGCACGCCACCACCGGTGTAGATGTAGGGCCGCTTTGCGGCCAACAACAGTTGCAATGCCTTGCGAATTTGCCCGCCATGGCCTTTGCGCACCGGGTTGTAAGACCGCATTTCCACCGAAGTCGGGTAACCAGCGTAAGGCACCTTTTTGAAGGACACATCTTTCGGAATATCCACCACGACGGGACCAGGGCGACCACTGCGGGCAATATGAAAAGCCTTTTTCATCGTCTCCGCCAAATCTCGGGCGTCTTTGACGAGAAAATTGTGTTTGACGATAGGGCGTGTAATACCGATGGTGTCACACTCCTGAAACGCATCAAGACCAATCGCGTGGGTTGGCACCTGGCCGGTAATAATGACCATGGGGATACTGTCCATATAGGCAGTCGCAATTCCCGTAACCGCATTGGTGGCACCTGGTCCCGATGTCACCAAAGCCACGCCGACATCGCCTGTCGCCCGTGCATAACCATCGGCAGCATGCACAGCACCCTGCTCATGGCGCACCAATACGTGCTGAATCGTATCTTGCTTGTAAAACGCGTCGTAAATGTGGAGTACTGCACCGCCAGGGTAACCCCAGACGTACTTGACGCCTTCGGCCTGAAGTGCCTTAACCAATATCTCCGCGCCACGAAGCTCGAGTAAAGGGGGCACTGCGCCCTGACCTTTACTGCTGACCACAGCCGCTGATGCCGAGTTGATGTCGGATTTTGAAATTTCCATGATGAACCTTTGTGAATTTCTCTAACGAAATACCTAGGGTGCCCCTTCGCAAACTCTTTTGGAGCCACGTCGGGACTTAAGGTTAAAGCCATGGGCGCATTGAATTGTGCGCCGAGCCATAACCCGTTTGCCTTTTGATAGCGGCATCGATTATCGCACTACCAGCGCACAATTGCGCGGAATTGTGAAAGAAACTGACTACAAGGGTGCCATAATCCGGCGTTTTCGTCGAACATTTCGTTTACTTGGTGATCGCATTCGCTCATTTGTTTGTATCTATTTCCGCTGGTTTTTCACACTTGGCATCTGAACACGAACTCTCCGAATTTCTGAAAAGCGTGGAAAAGCGCGCCTTCAAACGATCGGTCTACCACGTACGCAACGAAGAATCGGCACTGGACATCGTTCAAGAAAGCATGATGAAGCTGGCCGAGCACTATGGCCACAAACCGGTGGAAGAGTTGCCCATGCTGTTTCACCGAATCCTGTCCAATTGCACCCTGGATTGGTTTCGACGCCAAAAAACCCACAATGCACTGTTTTCCAATATGGGAAGCTTTGAATCGGGCGATGACCATGACTTTGACCTGCTTGAGACGCTGAACGCCTCCAGCAATTTAGAGCAAAACGAGAGCGCTGAATCTAAGGCAGAACGGGCGCAGACATTGCTTGCTATTGAATCTGAGGTGCAGAAGCTGCCTGCGCGTCAACGGGAAGCCTTCCTGATGCGTTACTGGGAGGAATTCGACGTGGCAGAGACGGCATCGGCCATGGGCTGTTCGCAAGGAAGCGTCAAAACACACTGTTCGAGGGCTGTACACGCCCTCGCGAAGGCATTGGGTGCAAAGGGGATCAAATTATGAATGCAGAACTAAATATCTCCCAGGACGCGATGGGGCGCCGTATTGCCCTGCGCCTGCTAGACAGCGCCGACCACCTACCCAATGACATCTCAGAGCGGCTAAAGACCGCGCGCATGCAGGCATTGGCCAAACGCAAAGTTGTTAAATTGCAACTGGCATCCGCAACATCCGTTCAAGGCGGCGCTGCCACTCTGCAACAGGGAGGTGACGGACACAGTATCTGGAACTTCATTGCTTCTTTGCTGCCGTTGTTTGCGCTCGTTGCAGGGCTGATGGCAATCAGCGTTTTACAGGACCAAGATCGGGCGCGGGAAATTGCGGATGTTGACGCCGAATTGCTGAGTGATGTGTTGCCACCAACTGCCTATGCAGACCCCGGTTTTATCCACTTTATGGCGGCACATCGGCGCGACTGAGCCGCAAACGCAACCCTATGGCATCTGTTGACTCATCGACCCCTGGCAATGTGCCGGTTGTTACCCACAACCCGTGGGCAAAACTCGCCCTTGTTTGGATCGCAATGGCGACCTTGATGGTGTTCGCGGGGCCGACGGCATGGGCTCAATCGCGAAAGTTGAGCAACCCCGCACCAACATCTTTCGTCGCCGACGTATCGTTCTTGGGGCCGCAATGGAACGACCTCAGCCCAGGGCAGCAAAAAATTCTGGCGCCTCTTGCTGCCAAATGGAACGACTTACCGGCCGAGCGCAAAAGCAAGTGGATGGCGTTAGCCCAACGCTACCCCACGCTCGCCCCCGCAGACCAAGAAAAACTGCAGAGCCGGATGTCGGAATGGGCCTCGCTCAAACCCCGTGATCGCGAGCGAGCTCGGTTGAACTACGCAGAGACAAAGAAGCTCTCCCCAAGTGAACGCAACGCCGATTGGGAAGCGTATCAGGCGCTCAGCCCTGAAGAAAAGCAACGACTCGCTGCCAAAGCCGCGGCGAAGCCAACCGGTGCGGCCGTGGCGGTGAAACCAGTCACCGAAAATCAACTCACCCCGGTTCCGATGACGCGCAGAAACACCGAGCGAAATGCAGCGCCAATAGCAGCCAAGCCGATTTTGGATCGCAACACCCTGTTGCCCTTAGCCCCTAGGGCCAACCCAGATCGGCCTGCGCCGAGCAATTGAAACTGCGCGTCTGCATAGGACGCGGTGCCATGCATCATGCTGGTGCCACTTTTTTTTGGCTGGGACAGTCCTACAATCACCCCTCGCCTTTTTTCCCTTTCACGATGCAGCAAGAACTCCCTACTCCCGCCCTTGGGCGCCGCATGGCCAGTTGGCTATATGAAGGCATCTTGTTGTTTGGCGTTGCGTTTGTTGCCGACTACATGCTCGACACCCTTAGCCAAAGCCGTCACGGACTCAAAAACCGCGAATTACGAGTGGTTTTTTTGTTTGTCGTTTTTGGCATCTACTTTGTTTGGTTTTGGGCAAAAGGCCAGACCTTGGCCATGAAGACCTGGCACATCCGAGTCGTTGACCGGCAAGGGTTGGCTCTCACCCAACAGCGGGCATTGCTGCGGTATTGCCTGAGTTGGGTCTGGTTTTTGCCGCCCCTGGCCGGCAGTGCGCTGTTGCATGCCAGCGTGGGAGAGACGTCATTGCTCGTTGGCGGCTGGGTCGTTTTCTGGGCAGTGCTAAGCCGATTGCACCCCACCACCCAGTTTTGGCATGATGCATTGGCTGGGACACGGCTGGTCACTTCACAACTTGGTGCGCGCTAGCTCAACACAGGTTAATGGCAATGCAAGCACCAACACCACCCCATGCAGCCAACCCACAAAAAAGCCGCACAGGGCTTCATCGCATTTGGCATGCGGGCCAGTATTCAGTCTCCGGGCTGCGCATGGCTTGGTTCGAAAAGGCATTTCGCCAAGAAGCGCTGCTCGCGCTGGTGATGCTGCCAGCCGCGCTGTGGCTGGGGTCCAACTGGGTTGAAATTGCGTTACTCTGCGCCAGCACCTTGTTGGTGCTCATCGTCGAGCTACTCAACACGGCAGTTGAGACGGCCATTGATCGCGTTGGACCGGAGTGGCACGAACTCTCCAAACGTGCCAAGGACATGGGCAGCGCCGCTGTGTTGCTGAGTTTATTGCTCTGCGCAGGCATCTGGGCGGCGGCTTTGTACCACCGCCTTCAATAGGTTTAAACGGCGGCTTCGTCCTGCTCACCGGTGCGGATACGCACTACACGCTCGACGCTGGTGACAAATATCTTGCCGTCGCCGATTTTTCCAGTGTGGGCCGCTTTGACAATGGCATCCACGCAGCGGTCCACGTCGTCGCTATTAACCACCACTTCCACCTTCACTTTGGGCAAGAAGTCGACCACATATTCAGCACCCCGGTACAACTCGGTGTGGCCTTTTTGGCGACCGAAACCTTTGACTTCGGTCACGGTCAAACCGGTGACGCCGCACTCGGCGAGCGCCTCACGGACTTCTTCAAGCTTGAACGGTTTGATGATGGCGGTAATTTGCTTCATATTCTTTCCAGTGGGTGAAAAACACGCCTTTTTGCGGCCCCCACTTGCCAGCGGGGAGTCACTTAGGCTCGAAAACGGTTGGTAATAGGATAACGCCAATCCTTGCCAAAGCTGCGATGGGTTACCCGAATGCCCACAGGCGCTTGTCGGCGCTTGTATTCATTGATTTTTATAAGTCGCGTCACCTTTTCAACATCTTCGCGCGCATATCCAGCCGCCACGATGGTTTCGATGCTTTGGTCGTTTTCCATATAGCGGTCCACGATAGCGTCCAACACCTCGTACGGTGGCAGGCTGTCTTGGTCTGTTTGGTCGGCGCGCAACTCTGCACTGGGTGGGCGGGTGATGATGCGCTCTGGAATGGGGTTACCGCCCGAGGCGTACGGGTCATTGGCGTTGCGCCACCAGGCCATTTTGAACACCAGTGTCTTGGCCAAGTCTTTGATCACTGCAAAACCGCCGGCCATGTCGCCATACAAGGTGCAGTAGCCGGTGGCCATCTCTGACTTATTTCCGGTGGTCAGGACCATGCGGCCGGTTTTGTTGCTCAGCGCCATCAACAACGTACCGCGGATGCGGGCCTGGATGTTTTCTTCGGTTGCATCCTCTGCCAGGCCTTCAAACTCCACTGCCAGCGAGGCCTTAAACGCCTCAAAATGCGGCAGGATAGAAATCTCGTCGTACTGCACACCCAAGCGCGTTGCCATCTCCCGGGCATCGAGCCAGCTGATGTCAGCGGTATAGGGTGAGGGCATCATGACCGCGCGCACGTTGGGTGCACCCAGTGCATCGACGGCGATTGCCAAAACCAAAGCAGAATCAATGCCGCCCGACAGGCCCAAAATTACACCGGGGAAGCCATTTTTACCAACGTAGTCGCGCACGCCCAAGACCAAGGCATCCCACAGGTCTTGCTCTGGACTGCGTTTTGGCTCGATAGACGCTACGATATTCATAGCTGCTTGCGCAGTATCCACGTGGGCTAGAAACAGATTTTCCTTAAAACTAGGGGCACGACCGGCAACTGACCCGTCGGCGTTGAGTGCAAACGAATGCCCCTCAAAAACCACCTCATCTTGGCCACCAACGAGGTGGGCATAGACCATGGGCAGACTCGTCTCGTGCACCCGCAAGCGCATGGTGTCCTCACGCTCGTACCCTTTGCCAACATGGAACGGCGAGGCGTTGATGACCGCGAGCAATTGCGCACCAGCCATTTTGGCCAGTCGAGTGGGCTGCTCAAACCAAGCGTCTTCACAGATCAACAGCCCGACACGCACGCGATCACCTACGGGGCCCGCTTCAAACACACAAGCACCCTGACCCGGCGTGAAGTAGCGCCGCTCGTCAAACACCTGGTAATTGGGCAGTTCTTGTTTAGCGTAGGTCGCAACCACATGCCCCTCGCACAACACGCTGGCCGCATTGAATCGCGCCGGCACGGCCACCGAGCGGGTACGCTGGTCACCGCCAGTAGGATGCCCCACCACCACGCTCAGGTCTTTTAACCCGGCCAAGGCATGGGCCACTGCTTTCACGGCATCATCGCAGGCAGAAATAAACGCGGGGCGCAAAAACAAGTCTTCTGCTGCATAGCCACAAATCGACAGTTCGGGCGTCAACACCAGACGTGCGCCACGGTCGTAGGCTTCTTTGGCCGCAGCGACGATTTTTTGCGTGTTACCGTCCAGATCACCGACGATGAAATTGAGTTGTGCAACGCACACTGTGAGAGTCATGAACCTACATTGTCCTGTTATCGACGCACCGCACGGGCTGACCGTGGCCAGCAAAGGGCCCCATGGCTGAGATGGATTATGTCATTCGTGTGCTGGGCTCGCCGCTGGAAGTCGACGCCGCTGCGTGGGACGATTTGCTGGATGCCCAAGCAGAGCCCGCCCCCTTCATGCGCCACGCTTACCTTGCCGCCCTGCATACCAGCGGATGCGCGGTCCCCGCTACGGGCTGGAGCCCGCATTTCGTCACCGTTGAGTCCCTTGGTGAACTGGTCGCCGCCTGCCCGCTGTACACCAAGGCGCATTCGTATGGCGAGTATGTATTTGATTGGGCCTGGGCCAACGCCTATGCCCAGCACGGCATCCCCTACTACCCCAAAGCGGTTGTCGCCATTCCGTTCACCCCCGTGCCGGGTGTACGCCTGCTGGCCCGCACGCCCCAAGCCCGTGCCGCGCTGGTGGATGGCCTTGTGCAATGGTGCCAGCAGAACAAGCTGTCGTCTCTGCATCTGCTATTCGAGAGCGATGCGGACCGCGCGGCTTGCGCCCAGGCTGGCTTGATGCTGCGCCACACGGTGCAGTTCCACTGGACCAACACCACACCGCAGTACCCGGACTTTGAGGCATTCTTGGCCACGCTCACCCAAGAAAAGCGCAAAAAGATCCGCCAAGAACGCCGCAAGGTGGAGCAGGCTGGCGTCATTTTTCGCTGGACCCAGGGACAAGACATTGTGGATGCTGACTGGGATTTCTTATACCGGTGTTATGAGCGAACCTACTTGGAGCACGGAAACGCACCTTACCTCAACCGAGACTTCTTTCAACAGGTAGCGACCTCACTCGCACCGCATTGGTTGCTGTTTATAGCCGAGCGCGATGGACGGCCAATTGCTAGCAGTTTAATAGCAACTAGCCCAACAAATACGAGGGCCACAGGCCAAAATGGCTTAAGAAATGCACCTAAGGTTGCCTATGGCCGTTATTGGGGTTCTATCGAGCGGGTGGACTGCCTGCATTTTGAGGCCTGCTACTACCAGCCGCTGCAATGGTGTATTGAGCAGGGGTACCAGCGTTTTGAAGGCGGCGCCCAAGGCGAACACAAAATGGCGCGTGCCCTGTTGCCAGTGCAAACCACCAGCGCCCACTGGCTGGCGCACCCCGACTTTTCCAATGCGGTGGCTGACTTCTTGGAACGTGAAGGCGAAGGGATAGAGCAATACCTGGGTGCACTGCATAGCCGGAGCCCCTTCAAACAGGGAGGCTAGTCGGCCCCTAGCATCAAAAAACGCCCCAGTCCCCGTCGTCGCTGGCGACCGCAACCTTACGGCCCGCGTTCGGATTGGTTTGTGGCGTTGGTGCCGCCACCGCGCGAATCGGGGCACTGCTGCGCCCGACGGCACCGCCGATTTTTCCACTCTGGGCCGGCTTGGCAGTGGTCAACCGGAAAGGTGCTTTGGTGGGCCGCATGGCGCCAACTGCACCACCTGGTTCGTCCGCCAGCTTGAACTCGGCTACCGCGCCAACCAAGTCTTC
>JBBRNS010000032.1:0-24863 GCA_038230175.1 Burkholderiales bacterium | reverse complement strand
CACCATCCAAGGAACGGAACTGCCAGTTGCCGGTAGTCTTGGAGCTAGACAAGCTGTCCATCGACAACACACCAATGGCTTTGTGGCCACCAGCACCCATGTTGACCGTGACAGGGAAACCGTCGCGGTCAGACGTGGTGTAAGTACCACCAGTAACGGCTTTGTCCAAGCAGGTACGCACGTCGCCAGAAGCGAAGTTCTCAACCACAACCAGACCACCGGTGTTTGGAGTGACGGTGAAGGTACGTGTAGTGGCATTCCATGCAGCAGAGGCGTCGCGGTCAGCTGGCGCATTAAATGCAGAGCCTGTGTCGCAAGGGTAGTTGCCGTAGTACATGTTGGTCACAGCCTGTGTGCCAGAACCCGGTGTGCGGCGGCACACCAAAATATCGCCGGTCTGGCCTGCTTGCACGCCAGACCAAGTACCGACGTTGCCGGTCATGATGGCGGAAATAGTGGCTTTGTTCAGGTTGATCAACGGCACATTGCTGGTAACAGGCAGGCCGAAAGAAAGACCGTAAATCGGGGTAGAGGTCAACAATGACAGCTCAGCGCCTGACAATGCGGCAGCAGCCACTTCACCTTCGGTGTTGAAAGCGCCGTCGAACAAGGCAGGAGCCACATCGGACACACCAGCATCAGGCGAACGGCCAACACCACCCAAATCGGGGTTGTCCAAGGTGCAGATGTAAGGAAGCGCAGCAGTGCCAGAACCGGACGCGCCGCAAGCAGCCGAGGTCACGTTCAGGGTTGTGATCTTTTCGTTACGGGCAACGGGGTTCACACCGTACACCGAACCACCCGCAGTGCGATAGATGGCGATGACGTTGGTGCCAGCAGGCCATGTACCGGCAGCAACGGCCAACTTACCAGCGGTGCCGATGTAGTCGGTTTTCGTGCCTTCGGCAAAGCGAATGGTGGTGCCGGTGAACATGGTTGCCTCAATGGCGCTAAAGCCGGCCTTCACAGCCGAAGCACCAGAGATGTAAACCACGCGGCCATTGGTGTTGGCGTCGTTCACGATGGCTTGCTCAGCAGCCGTCATGGCAGCAAAGGCTTGGCCGGACAGAGCGGCACAGGCCAGTGCGCACAGAGCGGAAATTTTATTGAGTTTCATACAATTTTCTCGAAGTAAAGTAATCGGGGAATTAAGCAGATTTCTTGTTGCGGCGGCGGGCGATAGCACCCATCAAACCCAGACCGGCCATCAACATGGCAATGTTTTCGGGTTCTGGAACAGGGGTAACGGGAGCGACTGCAGCAATGTGCAATGTATTGGTGCCATCCAAATAGGCCTTAACGCCGAAGCCGTCGTCGCTATAAGGGGTATATACCGATGGATTGGTAGTGGTAGCCAACGCATCGATACGCATGAAATTCAGACCAGTGAGGTATGAATTGGAAGCAACCGAGCCTGCATTGCTGAAATTCAACAATCCAGCGCCGTTGTCGGAAAACTTGTTGGTGGTACCAGCGTAGCCGGAAGCACCAGCAGCAATCACCACGGAATTAGCAGCGCCCAGGGCGGTGTTAACCGATGTCACGTAACCGAGGGTACCGGCCGCAAGCGTACGGATAACATCCATGCTCTTCGGAGCTGGTGTAGTGGTGAAAGTCTCCAATACGCGGCGAGCACCGACGTTATCCGTTGCGACGACGTTCCATTTCAGGCTTGTCAGGTCAGCCGTGCTCATGAAGGCTGTGAAGTTAGCGTCAGCGGCCCAGCTCAGATCAACCAAACCAACACCAGCAATGGTCGCTTGAAAAGCGTCGATTGTTGTGTTGAGGTTCAAGGAGTAGGAGCTGGATGCATCCCATGCGCTAAAGAACAGACCGCCGTTGCCGTCGGAACCGTTAGGAATTGCACCAGCGTTGGCAGCACCAGAAGCGGCCATAACGGCAGCGATTGCGAGGAGTTTGAATTTCATAAAAGAGCTCTTTAAAGTTGAAGAATCGAACAAACAAAGTTTTCGGGTTACGCAACACAAAGAGGTTTTCTGTTGCGTGATGGTTAATTTAATTTGCGCTTGTTACAGACGCTGTTGAACTTTTGGGTGAGTTCCTAGTCCTTTTAGACGCCCAAAAAGACGTGAGCACCGAAAATTAATGGCCAAAATGGCCTCTAGCCCTCATGGAACGTGCGCGAACAGCTATAAATTAGATAGCGCCTTCATTTCAGAACCAAGCACCTAAAAGTTCAGCTGGATTCGCCAGACACCATCAGACGCAGGGTGGCGCCCTTGCCTACCGCTTGGGCGCGGTTGGTTACATTGAGCTTGCGCATGATGTTTTGAACGTGGTTTTTAACGGTGGGGGGGGTAATGGCAAGAATCTGACCAATCTCGTGGTTGGTTTTGCCGTTTTTTACCCAATGCAGCACCTGCATTTCGCGCTTGGTTAGCAGCGTTACCGCACCGGAACCTGAACCGGCGCTGGCACCAGCGTCGGAGGGATTTTGTTGGCGCTCATTGATCAACATGCGGTGCAAAGCCATATGCAGGTAGGGCATGAGCAGCTCCAGCAGATAGGCATCGCGCGCCGCATGCGGGCTGGGGTGACGCACGAACGCGAAAAAACTGCCCCTCTCCCCCACAATCTCGCGCGGGCCGTGGGCTACCACATGGCCAAAGTCGCTGCGCTGCAAGTCGGCCAGTAGCTGGCGCTTGCCCACCATGTCGTCCCCTTCGGGGCTGAACTGGCGCGGCACACAGCCGCCGCGCAGCCATTCGTCCACGATGCGCGGCAGCAAGCCGTGTATGGGGTCGCCTACATCTTGTTCGGCCTGGGTGTTGAGCAGGCCGCGCGAAAACGTCTCTACCTTGAAGCGCATGCGCGCAATGTCGCCATAGGCGCAAAAAAGCGTCTCGTGCGGAATAAAGCCTTGCAAGGCCCCTTGGGACCAGAGAAAGAACTGAAAACGATTGTTGACGGCCAACGATGTTTCGATGGTGATGAGCAAATGCTCCATGTCATGGCGGGTCAAGCGCACTGATTGGGTCATGGCGATACACCGGCCAAGCTGGGGCTAAATACCCACGCGGCGTAGTGCAATTGCCCCACCAGGGCTGCATCGCGCTGGGCAAACGATGTTTTGAGCGCACTGCCATCCGAGCGGCTGTGCACGCCCACAATGCGGTCGCCCACCTTGACCAAGCCCCATTCCAGCGTGCCAGTCATGGGGTCACGGTAGAGCTGGCGCAGGTGGCGCACGGGTGTGGGGAAGCGGGTGTCGTCCAGCAGGTCTTCGAGCTTGGAGGGAAACTGCTTGGCGGCGCCCGGTGACTGCTGGTAATACGAAGCAATGGCCCTGCGGTACTGGTTGCCAACGAACAATAGCTCGGCCTCTTTCTCGCGCTGGGCAGTGGTGTGCCACATTTGGCCGGTGCCCGCCAAAGACAAACCCAAGGCCGCAAGCGCAAACAGGACCAGCAAGTAGCCAAAGCCGCGTTGCCCCGCTTTATGGCCGGGCGCGGCATAGCCTGCATGGCGGGCGTTACCACTGCGCATAGGGCCGCTCGTCGCCACCGGCGCCGCTTTTAATGTCCCACACGCCCACGGTCTCATTGGGTGGCGGCACGATCAACCAGGTTTGTGTGTCTTCACTGATCGGGTCTACTGGCATGCGGCGCAGGTAGCGCTTGGTGACCAACTCGTCTAGCTCAGCGGGGTAGCGGCCGGTGTCGGCATGAAATTTGTCGATCGAATCGCGCACCACGGCCAGCGTCTCGCGCAGCGCGGCCTCGCGCGCGCGGTCCAAATGCGAGAAATACCGGGGTGTGGCGATGGTCAGCAGCGTGGCGATGATCGCCATTACCACCAGCAGCTCGATCAGGGTAAAGCCCTGGCGCTTGTGATCACGCATATCACCACGCATAGTAGGCAATACCATTGAGGCCAACCCGTTCAGAGCGGGAATACACGTCAAACACATCGTCGCCCTCGGCCGGTGCGTCGGGCGGGCTGGCGTAGGCCCGCTTGCCCCAGGTCTGGGCGGCGGGTGCGTCGACCTGCGGATCAAAAGGATCACGCGGTAGGCGCCGCAGAAAATAGATTTTGGCCCCGCGCACGTCGCGTGCATCTGGCACACCAGCCTCCAGCTCGTCTAGCGTGCGCGGGTAGCCCGAACTGTCGGCCCGGCGCAGCAAGTGCCCGTCTTCCATGGCTTGTTTGTAGGCGTCTAAGGCTTCGCGGATCTGGCGCAGGGCGGAACGCAACTCATGCTCTTTGGTTCTTTGCACGCTCAGCTCGCGCAGGGGCACGGCCACACTGGCGAGTATGCCCACGATGGCCATGGTGACCACCAGTTCAATGAGGGTAAAGCCGTGGGCGTGGCGTTTCATTTAATGACCGGAATCACCGTGGGCACCACCGACAAAGGCGCGGCGGGGGCAGCATCTTGTACGGGCGGGGATTCATGTGCGTTGGCGGCAGCCAGCTCGGCCGGGGTGGGCGGTGCCGAGGGCTGCTCTGGCAACTCAGCCGCCACACCGGCAGGCGCCGCACCAGACGGACGAGAAGACAGCGACAAGGCACGCGGAGCGGCCTTCTTCACCTGCATGGCAGGGCTGCCAACCGATGTTTCAGAACCTGCCGGCCAGGTGGATGAAACCGCATCGGGGCGCGCCAAATTGCGCACCACACGGGGGGTAATCAACAAAACAATCTCGGTCTTGCTGCTGTTGTCGCTCTGGCTGGAAAAGAGGCGGCCAATGCCTGGAATATCACCCAAGCCCGGCAACCGGTTGGCGCTGCTGCGTTCTTCGTCGTTGATCAACCCGGCCAAAACCTGGGTTTCGCCGTTGTGCAAGCGCAGCACGGTGGCAGCGCTGCGGGTACCAATTTGGTACGCCAGTGAGCCTGCAGGGCCAGGTACTTCTTTGACGATGCTGCTGACCTCTAGGCCGACACGAATGGAGACGTCGTCGTCCAGATAGATATTGGGCTCGACATCCAGTTTTAGGCCCACATCCAAGTAGGCGACCGATGAAGAGACACCCACATTGGCGGTTGAGGTGGTGGTAAACACCGGCACCCGGTCGCCAATATGGATCTTGGCCTTCTCGCGGTTTTTAACCCGAATGCGCGGGTTGGCCAGCAGATTGCCATTGCCAACCTGGTTTTTAAGGTTCAAGGCCAAGGCTGGATTGGCCACATAAGACGTCAGTGCAGATGTGTTGCGCAGGTCTACCAGACCAGCCGCTAAAGTGCCTCCCAGATTGGTGGTGGTCTGGGCCACGCCATTGATGACGGTGGTTGAGTTGGTAGTGGGCTGCAGCAAGCCGTAACCCACCTGATCTGGAAAGCGCAAGCCCAGCTCCA
This sequence comes from Burkholderiales bacterium, assembly GCA_038230175.1. GTDB lineage: Bacteria > Pseudomonadota > Gammaproteobacteria > Burkholderiales > Burkholderiaceae_C > Allorhodoferax. The sequence continues at coordinate 19,544 of JBBRNS010000032.1, read as the reverse complement.
GCAGCTTGCTGCGGGTGACCTCTAATACCTCGACATCTAGCATTACTTCGGGCTCAGGCATGTCCAGTGACTCCAACAGCCTTTCAGCCAAGCGAACCGCCTCGGGGGTGTCTTTGATAACCAGCAGGTTCAGCTTTTCGTCCACAAAGATATCTTTGGTTTTGACAAGCGCCTTGACCATGGCTTGGGCTTGCTTGGCGTCGGCATTGGCAAGGTAGAAGCTGCGGGTAACTAGCTCTTGGTAATTCTTGCCTTTGGCGGGTGTGTCGGGGTAGATCAACATGGAGTTTTCGTTGAGCAACTTGCGCTCCAACTGGTTGGTCGCCAGAATAATTTTCACCACGTCTTCAATGCTGGTGTCGCGCACAAAAATGGTCACCTTTCCGTCGGTTTTGACGTCTTTGTCAAACACAAAGTTAAGACCGGAGCTGCGTGCAATGACCTCAAACACGGTTTTAAGGGGGGTGTCACGAAACTCGAGTGTTATCGGCTTGCTATAGGCGGATTTGAGTGCTTGCGCCGGCAAATCGCCAAGTGCGGTTTGTTCGCGCAACTTTTTGAGCAATTGGCGTGCTTCTGCATACGATGGGCCCGCTACCTGTATTTTTTGCAAGATGCTTTCTGCGGCCGATGTATCGCCCTTGTCTAACAATGCCTGTGCCTCTCGCACCATGACCTCCTGGCGCCGCTCTGCCGCCACGGCAGCCAAGCCCTCTAGCGCACGCAAGTTGTTGGCATCCAGTTTTTGCACGCGCTGGTACAGAAGCTCTGCAGCATCCGGGCGGCGATTGGCGCGTTCTGATTCAGCAGCGGCGAGCATTTGTCCAATAGCCTGGTCGCGCTGAAAATAATATTGGGTGCGCAACTGCCGGTCATCGGGCGCGTCGCGCATGCCCTGTTCTAGGCGCTGAACGCCGTCGTCAATACGCCCTTCTGCACGCAGATTTTTACTTTCTTCAATAGCCGGATTGGTGGCGCAGCCAATGAGCAGAATCACTGTCACGAAGGGTGCCAGCAGGGCAATAGGAGTAATGATTTTCAATTTGTGCTTCCAAACGACAGGGTTTGTTTTTCATTGAGCGGCAGAAACACAAGGGTCATCTGCGTCGGCGTAATTTCTTCGACGCGGTAGTCCAACACGGTGTCGCCCGCGTGGGCCAGATAGGTCCGTGCGTCCTGGGCAATAAATGCCGTCACGGTGCCGTTTTCCATCACCTTGCCCAAATAGCGAAATGGCAAAGGCGGAGCCTTGGGTTCTGCCACCTTTTGCACCACGGGCTTGGGTGGAGGGGGTTGCCAGCTGCGCGTCGCGAAGGCATTCACATCGGACAACTCAAAACGCGCTTGCGCAAAAATTTCTGCGGGTTGTTTGGGCGACATCCCTACCGTGGCGCCCGGGGACCGGGTGAGCTTGGCAGCCCGTTCTTGGCCAAGCGCTTGTGCTGGCGCCACGTCGGTCGAATCAAAGTCGATCAACGATGCCACCACCGTGGCAACCAAGGCAATAGCGAGCAGGACGTTGCGGTGCGTTGCCATTTAGTCTGCTCTTAAAAATAGTGTGAGGCGAACACGCGCTTCAAGTCCATCTGCGCCTACGTCATCCCGGCGAAAGTTAATCTCATCCAGCGCAGCAGTTGGAAACTGATTCATGATGTCGCCAATCCATGCGCGCAGTTGGGGATAGCTCGCACGTGCTGGCAGCGTGATCTGGTAGCGCAGCAAGGGGGAGCTACCGTCTCGGGCCATTCGGTATTCACCATGCGCCAACTTGACGCCGTGGGTTGTAGCGGACTTGTGGATTGCCTCAATGCTTGCGAGGGCACCAGCGGGGGCCGGGAGCCCAGCATAAAAGCCAGCCAGGCGCTTGTTCGCCGCTTCTTGCGGGTTTGGTTGCGCCACCTGGCGCTGGCGCAGGGCGGCTTGCTCCTCGCGCAAGGCTTGCGCACGCGTGTTCGCCTGGTCCACACCCAATACTTGCACGCACGCCGACGCCAACAGCAGCACAAGCCCCACCAGCGCGGGCCAGCCATGCTGCTGCAATTGAAAGCGCAGGTGCGCGATGATGCGGTCTGACGTCACAGCGGCCCACTCCATTTGGCGTCTAAGGTAAAGCGAATCACCGTGACCGCACCGGCCTGCTTCTCTTCGTGGCCATTTAAGAAAACAGACGCTAGCAACGGCGAAGCGCGCAGGCGACGCACATAGGCTGCCACGTCGGACATGGACTTGGCCTCGCCACTGATGCGGACCGTGCGTGTTTGCCCCTGGGCCTCAACACTGAGCAGCGCCACGGTGGGGTCGCTACCGGTCTCGACTGCGCGCAGCATGGCATCCCAAGGAAGGCTCAGTTGGGCGGCTACCACTTCGATCGCTTTCGCAGCGTTCGCACCAGTTGCACCGTTGCGCGCGGGGTCTGCAGCGGTGGTACCAGCGATTGGGCGCGGGGCGGACGCAGGGCGCGTCACGCGCGCCTGGCGCAGCTCAACCCGGTCCAACGCGTCGCGGGCTTCTTGATAGTCCCATGCAACAACACCGGCCGCCGCCACGCCCACCACCAGCAATAGCAGGCCCAGCGGGGACGCCAGCCTGCGGCCTTGCACAAAATTGATGGCAAGCGCGTTCATGATGTTGGCGCCCACTGTGCTGCCTGTGTGGGCTGCAAGTGCGATGGCAACCAGGTAAATCCCGGGTCTGCAACGGGCATCGCAACGCCCGTGCCACCGGCAAGGTACAGCGGCACGTGTGCGTCGGATAGGCCGCATGCAATACCCATTTGCGCCATCATGCCGGGTAGCGCATCGCGCCAGCCTTGCTCTACACGCTGGCTGTGCAAGGCTGTCCAGTGACCGCCGCGCAGCAAGCCGAGTGACACGCCGTCGGATTCAATCAAGCCAAACCATGCCGCCTTTTTGTCGAGCGAGCTGCGCCAGCGGTCGAACGCTGCAGCAAAAGACGGCGTCACCATGGCCAGTGTGGCACCCGCACTTTCACAGGTATTGCGCAGTGCTGCCACCAATGCGGCATCGACCGCACAGGCCGGAACGGTCTCGCCCGGAGGCTGTGGTGCATACAACACCTGCCAGTCATCAGCGGCTTTTCCATAGGCTTCACGAAAACGCAGCGCGGCATAGGCAGCCAGCTCATCGGGGCGGCTTAGTTCAGCCTGCCAAGGCAATAGTTGCCAGCGTACAAATCGCCCTGAGAGATGCACGTGCAAAGTGGGCTCTTTTTGTTTGGATTCAGCAAGCCACTGCGCTAAAGCGGCTACAGCCGCTTGCCAGGGCTCACCCACGGCCCCTGAAGAACCTTGTGTGCCTTGGGTCAGGTTGATCGCTTCACAAGCGGCAGACTTAGCCGACCGCGCCAGCGTGAGTCGCTGCGCTGACAGGTCCACATGCCAGGTGGGCGCCCGAAGCGACAAAAGCGCCTTAAGCGACCACACGATTCAACTCCTGAAGGCTGGTTTCACCGCGCCGCACCAGACCCAAGCCCACCTCACGCATCAAACGGGTACCCTTGCGGGCGGCCGCTTCCTTGATGCGGCGTACCGGCTCGCGGCCCACGATCATTTCGCGCAGTTCGTCGTCTAGCACCAGCACCTCGGCTACAGCCTTGCGCCCTTTGAATCCGGTGCCGCGGCAGTGCGCGCAACCACGCCCCACACGAAAGTGAAAGCCCGTGGTGTCATCAATGCCAGACAGTGCGAGCAAGGCGGCATCCGGTGTGTCGTCTTCCACACAATGGGGGCAGCTCATGCGCACCAGGCGCTGGGCCACAATGCCATTGAGTGCGGCCACCAAACTGTAGGGGTCTACGCCCATGTGGGTAAAACGACCCAACACGTCAAACACATTGTTGGCGTGTACGGTGGTCAACACCAAGTGGCCGGTCAGGGCGGCCTGCACCGCAATTTGCGCCGTCTCACCGTCACGAATTTCACCCACCATGATCTTGTCGGGGTCGTGGCGCAAGATGGAGCGCAAACCACGGGCGAAGGTGAGGCCTTTTTTCTCGTTAACCGGAATCTGCAAAACCCCGGGCAACTGGTATTCAACCGGGTCTTCAATGGTGACGATCTTGTCATGGCCATGGTTGATCTCGTTGATGGCGGCATACAACGTTGTCGTCTTGCCGCTACCGGTGGGGCCAGTGGCCAGCAACATGCCATAGGGCTCAACCGAAAGGCGGCGCAACAAGGCGAGTGTGCTGGGCTCAAATCCAAGCGCTTCCAAACTCAGGCCCACCACTTTGTCGGATAGTCGCTGCTTATCCAAAATACGCAGCACGGCATCTTCGCCATGAATACTGGGCATGATGGACACCCGAATATCAATCTCGCGCCCACTGGCCGCCACCTTGAAACGGCCGTCTTGCGGAACTCGGCGCTCGGAAATATCTAACTCGGCCATCACCTTGATGCGCGAGATAACCTGCTCTGCATTTTCACTGCCTTGAATACCACCCACCGAGGCCAGCACGCCGTCAATGCGGTATTTAATAAAAATTCCACTGGGAGCCGTCTCTAGGTGGATATCACTCGCACCGGCTTTGAGTGCGTCGTAGAGCGTGGAGTTAACCAAGCGCACCACTGGGCTAGAGTCTTCGCTGATGCTCTTGAGCGAAATGTCTTCTGCCCCGGCGCTCTGCTGCGCAGAATGGTCCATGGAAACCATGTCGTCCATGGCTTTGAGTGTGTCTTCGTGGCGGGCCAAAAAGGCGGCAATATCCGCACGGTCGGCCAGCTTGAATTGCAAAGGAGCTCGCACCCGCTCTTGCGCCCAGTCGCGCAAAACCATGTTGAACGGGTCTGCAATGACCATGGTCAGCGCACCCGTTGCGTCGCGAAATAACAAACACTCCCGTTGTAGTGCCTCGCTGTAGGGCAGCGAATCAAACGCAGGTTGCAGCAGGTGCATGTCCGCCATGCCCAAGACGCTCAAATGCGTCGTCGCGCCAAGGCGCGCCGTGAACGATGCGGCTGAGCCACCGTTTTCGGTATCCAGGGCGTCGACAAGGCGAACACCGCTGGCGTTCACGACGGCGCGGGCCGCCTCGATTTCTAATGTCGAAAATGGCGTTGCGAGAATACCCAAGTCAATTCGGTTATTCATCGGATGCTGTCCGCCAGTTGAAAAATGGGCAAATACATCAATACCACCACCGCGCCAATCACCAAACCCATCAGCAGCATCAGTGCGGGCCCTAAAAGGCGCGTTACCCACTCGGCCCAGCGCGCCATCTCTTCATCGTGGAAGGCGGCCACGCGTTCCATCATTTCGCCCATATTGCCAGCACGTTCTCCCACCCGCAGCATGCGCAGCGCGACTGCGGTTGTCAGGCCGTCTGCCTCGAACGCCTGCGAAATGGTGTTGCCTTCGCGAATACTTCGGGTGGCGTGGGTCAAGTGGGCCTGCAAGGCCACCGACAGCAGCCCAGAAACCATTTCCAACGCAGGCACGATCGGTATACCGCCACGCAACAACATGCCCAGGGTGCGGTACAAGCGTGTTAATTGGAATACCCGCATGCGCTCCCCCACCGCCGGGAAGCGCCACAAAACCCGAAACAGGCGCCGTCCCAACATACGCCCGCCGCCGTTGACCATGACCACTGCAAATACCACCAACAGACCTATCAGTACAGGCCAGTATTTTTCGACCACCATGCCCCACTGCAATAGCAGACGCGAGAGAAAGGGTAGATCGCCCCCCATGTCTTCGTAGATGTGCGAAAAACGTGGCACCACATAACCCATCAAAAACAGAATCACCAAACTGCTGACGGCCACCAAAAGCGCGGGATAAATTGCAGCGCTGACTAGACGACCACGCAGGGTCTCTAGCTGCGTGGCATAGGCGATATAGCGACTAAGTGCCTCATCGAGCCCGCTGGTGCGCTCGCTGGCACGCACGGTAGCCACATACAAGGGCGGAAAAGCTTGGGGAGAATCCTCTAGCGTGGACGAAAAAGCACGGCCTTCACGCAAACTATTAACAATGCCTTGCAACACCGATCGCACAGCAGGGCGGTTTTCTTTCTCGGCAAGGGTCTCTACCGCTTCCACAATGGTGATGCCGGAATTGAGTAACGACAACAGCTCTTGACTGAAAAGCAAAAGTGGGAAACGCGCAGCCCGACCAGTGCCTAAGCGGCTCAACAGCGGTGCGCGTGCAACTGACAACACCGCATGTCCCAGCGCTGCAACCTGGCGCCGTGCGTCCGCAGCATCCGACGCCTCTAGCACCGTCATGCCAACGCCGGTGTCCGGCTTCAGTGTTTTGACAATGAATTGCATGGTCACCAGCTAACGATGTCTTCCGACTCGCCGGTTCCGCCGGGTTGCCCGTCTTTGCCGTAGGAGATCAGGTCGTATTCGCCGTGCTCACCTGGAAATTTGTAGACGTAATTGTTCGACCATGGGTCCAGGGGAACAGCCTTTTTGAGGTAGGGGCCGGACCACTTCACCTCGCCGGCAGGTCGCTCCATCAGTGCAATCAAACCCTGCTCATTGCTAGGGTAATGCCCCACGTCGAGCCGATACTGATCCAGCGATTTTTCTAGCGCATCAATCTGGGCTCGGGCGGTCTTGACCTGCGACTTTCCAATTTGCGCAAAGAACTTGGGTGCGACAAATCCAGCAAGCATTCCAATGATCACCATGACCACCAATAGCTCCAACAAAGTGAAGCCTGAGACACGCTTAAGAGTTGGTTGGAAGGTCAGTGCCATAGTAATTAAGTTGAATTCAAGTAGGGGTCGTATCGCTGCAATTTGCACCAAGCGGCACAGATTGAGTAGTCTTCAATGGACTTCACGAAATGTATCGATGCTGTGTGACAGCGTCGTTACACAGTAAAAACTGGCATTGAAATATTTCCGCCATATCGGCGTGACAAAATGATTTGGGTGAACACCTACTACCCACTCCAAAGGCCAACCCATTGGCGCAAATGGCGAAGCAACTTTAGAGAAGCAGTTGTTGTAATTTTTGTGGCACTGTTCGCCACGTCTTCGGCCACAGCGGACGTCTATGAATTGATTGCAGAGAACGGATCGTCTCACTTCAGCGACCAACCTTCTGAGCCTGGTTTTCGGCTGCTTCTGCGCAGCGGTGTTGAGGCACACCCGCCTAGCGGTAACGTTCCGATACGGCAGCACCTCCGTTCGGTACCACGCCAGTTCGCAGTTGAAATTGCAGCGGCCGCTCAGGCAAGCCAATTGGAGCCCGCCTTACTGCATGCAGTGGTCGAAATTGAATCGGGCTACAACGCCAAAGCGGTGTCACCAAAAGGCGCTTTAGGCCTCATGCAATTGATGCCAGAAACCGCGCGACGCTATGGCGTTAAAGACCCGTTGGATGCGGCTCAAAACACACGAGGGGGCGCGCGCTTGCTGCGTGATTTGTTGGACTTATTTTCCGGAAATAAGGAATTGGCCCTGGCGGCCTATAACGCGGGTTCCAGCGCAGTATTGAAGCATGGCCGGCGCATTCCTCCCTACCCTGAAACCAGCCGCTATGTGCCAGCGGTATTGAAGAGCTATGAACTCCAACGCAGCGGAACAAGCAGCTTTAGTCGTTGATCACTAAAATTTCACCGTGCCATAAGCGACAAACTGTAGCCGCTGCCACGCACCGTTTGAATCAGGGAATCGTGGCCGCCACGCTCCATTGCTGCACGCAGGCGTCGAATGTGCACATCCACTGTGCGCTCATCACCAAAGAACTGGTCGCCCCACACATGGTTAAGAAGTTGCGCACGGCTGTAGACCCGATCAACATGCGTCATCAGGAAATGTAGCAAACGGTACTCGGTAGGTCCCAATACCAACTGAACGCCAGAGGCCGTCACTCGCTGGCTGGCGGGCTGTAGGCTTAACCCGCCGATCTCTATCGCGCCATCGGCTGCCAGCGGCACGCGGCGACGCAATACCGCCGCAATGCGTGCAAGCAACTCACGCGGTGAAAACGGCTTGGTCATGTAGTCGTCCGCTCCTGTTTCAAGACCGGTAATCTTGTCGCGTTCGTCATCACGTGCCGTTAGCATAATGATTGACACATCACGCGTAGTTTTCTCAGAACGCAGCAAACGAGCCAGGTCGACTCCGGACATTCCGGGGAGCATCCAGTCGACCAAAACCAAATCGGGCAACGCTTCATGAACCATTGCTCTGGCCGACTCGCCATCAGCGGCACAGCGGACGTTATGACCTGCTCGGGAGAGGTTGACTGTAATCAGTTCCTGTATCCCCAAATCGTCTTCAACTACAAGAATTTGCGCAGACATACTTGTACTTCAGTTGTAAAAAACGCGAGCGTATGGCATTCAAGTGACGGTTTTGTGAATGCATGGCCCGGCACCGCTAATGCCTTCAGCGTTGACACTTTCTGCACTTAAAAATGACATGCCGCTGTCACATTCGCATGGTGTACTTCGGCGCTCTAACTCATCAACTTTTATACGCCGCGCTCAATAGAAAACTACGCCTCCAATGTCCAAGACCCAACTCACCCTGTCGGCTGCTTCGCTCAATTCGCAGACGACACCCGCCACTTTAGGCGGGGACAATTTACTCAGCTTTGTTGAGTCGATCGTCAGTCCTTGTGCATTCATTTTGTCTCTTTGGGCAGTGACCTATTATTTTGAAAGCTACGTACCAGCGCATTACTTGGTGTTGTCCGTTCTGGTTTTTGCACTGACCTTTCCTGGCAGGCCGCGGCTGCACACGCCAAAATTTGAACTGTTAAGAGACATTGCCCTGAACTGGTGTCTTACTGTTGGCATCCTACTTTTCGCAGCCCTCGGCTTAGGCTACATGCAGGAGTTTTCAAAGGCGGTTTTGACAGTCTGGCTTTGGGCTGCCCCGCTGACAGAGCTGTGCGCCGTTGTTGTGCTTCGCCTTAGCGCGCCGTTCTTGGTCAATTTACAAGGCCCACCGCAGCGCGCAATTATTGTGGGCATGAATGAGCAAGGTCTAGCACTAGCCGCCAGTATCAAAAAGACCGCTTACTGCCGAATAGATGTCGTTGGCTTTGTGGATAGCCGCAGCACAACGCGACTGAATTCACCACCGAACACGCGCCTGCTTGGACAGCTCCCAGATTTGGCCCGCCTGATTCAGGCTACACAGGCGCAGTTGATTTACCTTTCGCTGCCCATGGCGTCCCAGCCACGTATTCTGCAAATACTGGACGACCTGAAAGACACCACGGCATCCATTTACTTTGTGCCGGACATGTTCCTGACAGACTTGATCCAAGGTCACCCAAGTTCGGTGTGTGGTTTGCCGGTGATTTCTGTATGCGAGACCCCGTTTCGCGGCACCAACGGTGCTACTAAACGCATCAGTGACATTGTTATATCGCTCATCATCCTGACGCTGATCCTTCCACTGCTGTTGATCATTGCTGTCGCGGTAAAGATGGGGTCTTCCGGCCCAGTTATCTTCAAACAACGGCGCTATGGTTTAGACGGTGAAGAGATACTGGTCTACAAGTTTCGCTCTATGACCGTCACCGAAGATGGTGGTGTCATTCAACAAGCCAAAAAGAACGACAGCCGCATCACGCCATTAGGCGGATTTTTGCGGCGCACGTCTCTGGATGAGCTCCCACAATTCATCAACGTGCTTCAGGGCCGAATGAGTGTGGTGGGCCCGCGGCCCCATGCTGTTTCGCACAACGAGCTGTATCGCAAGCTGATCAAAGGCTACATGGTTCGCCACAAGGTTAAGCCCGGAATCACAGGCTGGGCCCAGGTTAATGGTTTCCGCGGTGAAACCGATGTTCTGGAAAAAATGCAGGGCCGCATTGACTACGACCTCGACTACCTTCGCAACTGGTCATTGCAATTGGATCTGCACATCATCTTTAAGACGGTAGGCTTGGTCATCAAGGACCGACAGGCGTATTGATTATGTTTCGCGCCTTCCGTTTTTATTGGCCCAAGGGTGCTCTGCTGTTGTGCAGCGTCGCACCTGCGTGGGCGCAGTCGAATGATCTTCTGCAGTTCGACGCGAGCTATTCCGTGCAGCAAGACAGCAACCTATTTAGGCTGCCTTCCAACACCAACTTCCCCGCGTCAGTTGGAAAGTCGAGTGCCGAGGAGGTGATCAAAGTAAGTACGCTGGGTGTGGGTTTAAACACGCAAATTGGCTTGCAGCAGTTTGAACTCAACCTGAGCGTGCTCGACAACAAGTACCAAAACTTTAGCTACCTCAACTACACCGGCACCAACTACAGCGCGGCATGGCATTGGAGTGTGACACCTCGCGTACATGGCAACCTGACTACCGCGCGCCAAGAAACGCTGAATAGCGACTTTCAGGGCTCACAACAAAAGAACCTGCGCACGGTGGTCAATACCCGGCTGGACGGTGTGTATGAAATAGATGGCGTTTGGCGACTTTTGGGTGGCTTAAGCCGTGCCGATCAAAACAACCAGCAGCCAATATTGGCCGGTGGCGACTTCAAGTCCACCGGCGCCGAGGCTGGTGTACGCCATGACTTTACAACTGGCAGCACGGTTTCTTATGTGGTGCGCCAATCGGATGGCCAATACTTGAATCGCCCTGCGTCGGCTATCGCATTCTTGGACGACCAATACAAGCAGATCGACAACGAGTTGCGCATGCATATGGCACTCACCGGAAAAAGCAGCGCCGACATCAGCGCCGCCCAATTCAAGCGCACAAACCCGAACTTCCCAGAGCGCAACTACGATGGGTATAACGCATCTGCCAACCTCAACCTCCTACTGACGGGCAAATCCCAGGTCGTTGCGGGTGCAGCGCGCGAGCTTGCCAACTACCAATCTACCGACTTCAACTTTACAAGAACCGACCGGGTTTACCTTACCCCTGTTTGGCAAATCGGGGCTAAAAGCCAGATTAGATTCAATGCTGAAATCGCCGTGCGTGACTACCTCGGCACACCGACCGTTGCAACGACTGTATCGCGCCAAGACATTACGCACGATACCGGAGTCTCCTTTAATTGGCAGGTAAACCAACATGCCAACCTGAACGCCAGCGTGCAAAACGCGATCCGTTCTTCAAATATTTCCAACCAAGACTACGCCAGCACGACGGTGAGTGTTTCGGCTCATTTCAATTTCTAAAACTTTAGAGGCTTCACTACCATGACACTGCAATCCACGCCACTCATAAAACCCCTCGTTGTCACTGCGCTGGCGCTCATGCTCATTGCTTGCGGCAACAAAGACGGAAAACAAGAAGCCAAGCAAGATCCCACGCAAACGGCTGCAAAAGTGGGTAGCGAAGAGGTGACGATTCACCAGATTAACCAGGTACTTGCCCGAACCAACACCAAAGGTGCCACAGCACAAGCCATTGCAAACCTGAACCGTGAAGTACTGGAGAAACTCATAGACCAACAGCTGGCCGTCAATGAAGCCACAGAAACCAAGCTCAGTCGCGCTCCAGAGGTGATGTCACAAATTGAAGCCGCCCGCCGCGAGATTTTGGCCCGCGCTTATACCCAAAAAATTGCGGCTGCGGTACCCAAGCCAACATCAGACGAGGTGCGTGCTTATTACGTAGAGCACCCTCAGCTGTTTTCGCAACGACGCATTTTCAACGTGCAAGAAATTGTGGCGCAGCCCACGCCAGAGGTGGTTGCAATCTTCAAGGCACACGCTGCGGCGAGTAAACCCATTGAGGAGCTCGCGGCCACACTCAAAGCGAAGGGCATTCAGTTTGGCGGAGGCAGCGCTACCCGAGCTGCCGAGCAGTTTCCCTTAGACCTTTTGGCCCGCGTACACGCGCTCAGCGATGGCCAGAGTTTGGTCAGCGAGTCAGCGAAGGCAGTGACAATTTTGCGCATTGCATCGTCGCAATCGTCCCCAGTGCCTGAAGATGCCGCACTGCGCAGCATTGAGCAATATCTGCTCAACACACGCGGAGGCGCAGCTGTTGCGGCTGACCTTAAAGACCTCCGTGTCAAAAATAAGGTCAGCTACATGGGTGAATTTGCCAAACCCGTAACGGCCACGCCCACTACTTCCGAATCAAAAAAGGCTGACGCCCCCGCCACAAATGACAAGTCTGCTATCGAAAGTGGCGTGGCCGGGCTTAAGTAAAGCCGAAATGCAATTCGCCTCCCACTTGTTTTAGGACTAGCCCCATGCCATATCGAACCCCTTATCTACTGCGCCATGCGCTCGTCGCCCTGTGGGCCTTTGCTGTTGTTAACGTGGCAGCGCAAACCAAGGCCATGCCGGATTACCCCTTGGGAACGGGCGACGCTATCCGTGTGCAGGTATTTCAAAATCCCGATCTCACCATTGAAACCCGGGTTTCAGAAAATGGAAGCGTGACCTACCCGTTGATTGGCACCGTTGATCTGGGGGGCTTGTCCCTTGCCGCAGCCGAAAGAAAGATTGCCGACGCCCTAGAAAAAGGGGGGTTCATTCGCAACCCTCAGGTCAACATCAGCTTGATGCAAGTTCGTGGCAACCAGGTTGCGGTGCTAGGTCAGGTAAACCGCCCTGGCCGGTATCCCATAGAAACCGCCAACATCCGCTTGAGCGACATGCTGGCCAACGCCAGCGGTATCGCACCAGGTGGTGACGACGTTGCCACGGTAGTGGGGGTTCGCAATGGCAAGGCGTTTCAAAAGCAAGTCGACATTGCATCGATGTTTTTAAACGAAACCCTGAAAGATGACCTGCTACTGCAGGGCGGCGACATCATCTATGTGCAGCGCGCGCCCGTGTTCTACATCTATGGCGAAGCCCAGCGACCTGGTTCATTCCGCGTTGAACGGGATATGACCATCATGCAAGCCCTTGCAACAGGAGGCGGGCCAACCGGCCGCGGCAGCGAGCGACGCCTGCGTCTGCACCGCAAAGCAAAGGACGGAACAATCGTGCAATCCACCCCCCAACTGACCGACCCTGTACTTGCCAACGACGTGATTTACGTCTCCGAAAGCATTTTTTGAACGGGGTAACCAATCATGACTATCCAACAATTTCTACTCATACTTCGCGCCCGCTACAAGGTGGCAGTGCTCACTTTATTTATAACAGTGCTTTTGACCACCGTGGTCAGCCTGCTGCTGCCCAAGCAATACACCGCAAGTGCCGCCGTGGTGCTTGATGTTAAGTCACCCGACCCGGTGACGGGTCAGCCCTTGCAGGGTCTTATGGCACCTGGTTATATGGCAACCCAAGTTGACATCATCAACAGCGAACGGGTTGCAAAAAAAGTGGTCAAACAACTCAAAATGGATGAGAACGAAGTCATCCGCGCGCAATGGCGGGAGGCGACCGAAGGCAAGGGTCAACTGATCGACTGGTTGGCCGACCTGCTGCAAAAGAAGCTTGATGTAAAGCCTTCCCGCGAAAGCAACGTCATCAATATCAATTACACTGGCCCTAATCCCGATTTCGTTGCTGGTATGGCCAATGCATTTGCTGAAGCGTACATTGATGTCAATTTGGATCTGCGCGTAGCCCCCGCGCGCCAATACGCCGCGTTTTTTGATGATCAAACCAAGGCGGCCCGCCAAAAGCTCGATCTTGCACAGACAGCACTGTCCGACTACCAGCAGGCGCACTCCATCACCTCTATGGATGACCGCGTGGACTACGAAACAGCCAAACTGAATGAAACCTCAAGTCAGCTTACCAACATACAAGGTCAAACCACGGACAGTCAAAGCAAGCGCGGCAATGCAAGGGGCGACACGGTGGCCGAGGTCATGCAAAGCCCGCTGGTCAACGGCTTGAAATCTGACATTGCACGCCTGGACGCCAAGCTGCAGGAAAGCAGCATCAACCTGGGCAGCAACCACCCGCAGACGCTGCGTACCCAGACCGAGTTGTCCACCTTGCGTGCCCAGCTAGAGGCCGAAACCCGCAAGATCACCAGTTCTATAGAGACCACGTACCAAGTCGGCAAACAACGCGAGCAGCAATTGCAATCGGCCCTCGCCACACAAAAGGGTCGCGTACTGGCACTCAATAAGCAGCGAGACGAGCTCAACGTATTGCGCCGAGACATTGATTCCGCCCAACGTGCGCATGAAATGGTAAGCCAGCGTGCATCGCAATCCAGTATTGAGAGCCAGTCCAATCAGACCAATATCGCCATTTTGAATACAGCGGCTGTTCCATCCCAGGCATCCAAACCGCGCGTATTTTTTAACATTCTTATTTCTATCTTTTTAGGCACCATGATGGGTATCGGTTTGGCATTAGCGCTTGAATTGGTTAAACGTCGGGTTCGTTCTTCTGAAGATCTGACTGAAGCGCTGGGCCTACCCATACTTGGCAACATCACTTCTGCAGCGGGCATTCTGAAGCTCGTTCCTCACAAAACCGGAGCCCGCGCATGAACGCCGAAAACCTATCCGCCGTCACCCCTTCGAGCCGTTCTATTGGCGACATTTTGGTGGCCAATGGTCGCCTGAGTGTCAAAGACACTGAACGCATTTCCGAACGTCAAAAAATTGACTCATCTCAATTTGGTGACGCCGCAATGGCGCTTGATATTCTCACCAAAGCAGACATTGATTTCGCCCTCTCACAGCAGTTTGACTACGCTTACCTATCAGAGAAAGACACCAGCCTGAGTCCCGAGTTAGTAGCCGCCTACAAGCCATTCAGTCGCGTTGGTGAGAACCTGCGGGCCGTACGCAGTCAACTCATGTTGCGTTGGTTCAACATGGCAGCGGGCAACAAAACGCTCGCCGTTGTGAGCCCCGGTGTAGGAGATGGCCGCAGCTTCATTGCCGCCAATCTCGCCATTGTCTTTGCGCAGCACGGTGAGCGAACGCTGCTCATTGACGGCGACTTGCGCAATGGCCGTATGCATACCCTTTTCAAGTTGGACAAAAGCGCCGGTTTGTCGGGCTTGCTTGCCGAACGCACATTGTTGAATGAGGCTGCTTCGACCGTTCATGGCTTACCTGGCCTCACCGTTTTGCCCGCCGGCGCCGTACCCCCCAACCCCCAAGAACTACTGGGCAGGCCCGCGTTTGCTGCACTCCTTAACGAAGCAAGTCAAGAGTTTGACGTGATTATTATCGACACCCCAGCCGGTGGCGTCTTTGCCGATGCGGAATTGATTGCTTCACGTGCCGGAGCGGCATTCATGGTCGCACGGAAAGACAAGAGCTTGCTGACCCAAGCCGCTTTTTTGGCACGGCGCCTACAAGACAGCGGCGTCGCATTGGTTGGTACCGTTTTGAACGACAGCTAAAACTGCCAATCCCATGACTCTCACCATGCGAACCAACATGCCAACGCCCTCACTGGCCAATAGCCCAGCACAGCGGAGTGGGAAAGAGTCACTTTTATTTTGGCTACCCGTTATGGTTGGACTCGCCGCTTTGTATGGGCCAACCCTTTACAAGCTTTTTTCCGGCATCTGGAGTTCGACTGAGCAAATGCATGGTCCCGCAATATTGGGCATTTCATGTTGGCTGATTTACCGAAACTGGCCCGCCATGTTGTTGGCCAGCAAAGGCGAAAAGAACAGCGCTTGGGGTTGGCTGTTTTTCATCATCGGTGTGCTGATGTACGCGATAGGGCACTCGCAAGACGTCTACATTCTTGAAGTGGGATCTGTTCTCTGGTTATTGGTGGGCATTGTCTTGCTTAACCTTGGGCCCAAGGCGCTCAAAGCGCAATGGTTTGCGCTGTTCTTTATGTTGTTTATGGTGCCATTGCCCAGCTCAGTGGTTGATGTGGTAACCATGCCCATGAAAATGGCCGTGTCAGTAGTCGCCGAAAACTTGCTCTATGGGGTCGGGTACCCCATCTCGCGCAACGGCGTAACCTTGCAAATCGACCAATACATGCTGCTGGTAGCAGATGCCTGCGCGGGCTTGCACACACTGCTGACGCTAGAAGCCTTAGGTCTGCTGTATCTCAACCTGGTGCGCCATGACTCCCCCATCAGAAACTTTGGCCTGGGGCTATTAATTATTCCGATCTCATTCACCGCCAACGTCATCCGTGTAATGGCCTTGATTTTGGTGACCTACCACTATGGCGACGCCGCAGGACAAGGCTTTTTGCATCGGTTTGCGGGCATGGTTCTATTCCTCAGCGCGCTGTCGCTCATCATTGCTGTGGACAACCTGCTGCAGTGGTACGAGACACGCCGTCGACCACGCACAACTCAAATATCCGGGCTTTGAGACCATGATGTCCAACTCCAAAAATATGATTTTGCTGTTGCTGATGCTGCTCTCAGCAGGGCTTGGCTTCGCGATGCGGCCCACCATCGTCATTGCCGACGAGTTGCCGCCTATCGACCTAAAAACCATGGTGCCTGCTGCTTTTGGCGAATGGCAAGAAGATACTAATCAGGCATCGCAGATCCTTGACCCCGAGCGCCAAGCGACGATTCAACTGCTCTATAGCCAAACGTTAAGCCGTACCTACGTTAATCGCGAAGGCTACAGCATCATGTTGTCCATTGCCTACGGTAAGAACCAAAGCAATGCCTTGCAACTGCACAAGCCCGACCTGTGCTACCCCGCACAAGGTTTTACTGTTACCGCAACAAGGCCGACAACTGTCAATATATTTTCAAGGCCGATTTCCGCCGTCCAACTGGAAACCAACCTAGGACTTCGCTTCGAGCCTCTCACCTACTGGACGGTTGTGGGCGATCAAGTCACCACGACCTCCATGAACAAGAAAATTGCTGAAATGCGGTACGCCTTGATGGGGCGCATCCCCGACGGAATGCTGGTCAGGATCTCGTCAATCGACCGCAACGCACAAAAAGCATACGCCATGCAGAAGCAATTTTCCACCGACATGGTGGCCGCTATCGCACCCGAACATCGCAGCCGTTTCGTTGGCAACCCAGCGACCCAATAACTATTCCACTTCAACTTTCTATTTCATGAAAAAAGTCGCACTCATTACTGGCATAACTGGTCAAGACGGTTCGTACCTTGCCGAACTATTACTCCGAAAGGGCTACGAAGTGCACGGCATCAAACGCCGCGCATCGTCCTTCAACACCGACCGCATTGACCACCTCTACCAAGACCCCCATGTGTCACAGCGCCAGTTGGTTCTGCACTACGGCGACTTGACCGACAGCAGCAACCTGATTCGCATCGTCCAGCAAGTGCAGCCCGATGAGATTTACAACCTTGGCGCTATGAGCCACGTTGCGGTTAGTTTTGAGAGCCCTGAATACACGGCTGACGCCGATGGCATGGGCACCTTGCGCATTCTGGAAGCCATTCGCATTTTGGGGCTGGAGAAGAAGACCCGCTTTTACCAAGCCAGCACCTCAGAGCTCTATGGTTTGGTCCAAGAAATTCCACAAAAAGAAACCACGCCCTTCTACCCCCGCAGCCCTTATGCGGTCGCAAAGATGTACGCGTATTGGATTACGGTTAACTACCGCGAGGCCTATGGCATGTATGCCTGCAATGGCATTCTGTTTAACCACGAAAGCCCCTTGCGCGGGGAAACCTTTGTTACCCGCAAGATCACACGTGCTGTGTCGCGTATCGCGCTCGGCCTGCAAGACTGCCTTTACCTAGGTAACTTGAGCGCCCTGCGTGATTGGGGCCATGCACGCGACTATGTTGAAATGCAATGGCTCATGCTGCAACAGGATGTGGCCGAGGATTTTGTCATCGCCACCGGTGTGCAATACAGTGTGCGCCAGTTTGTAGAGTTTGCTGCACAAGAGTTAGGCATTAGCCTTACCTGGAAGGGCTCCGACGCTGAAGAAGTTGGCATAGTGAGCGCGATAACCGGGAAAAGTGCCAAATGCAAAGTTGGCGACACTATCGTCAAAGTGGATCCACGCTACTACCGCCCTACCGAAGTAGAAACGCTGCTGGGTGACCCCACCAAGGCCAAAGAAAAGCTGGGTTGGGTGCCTACTACGACACTGAAAGAACTGGTTCAAGAAATGGTGCAGGCCGACTACACCAGTGCCAAGCGCGATGCGTTGGTCAAATTGGCCGGGTTTCAGACTTACGACCACCACGAATAGCCACCCCATACAAAAAGACATCAGCATGGACAAGAATGCAAAGATCTATATCGCAGGCCACCGCGGGTTGGTTGGCTCTGCGTTGGTGCGAAACCTGCAGGTCAAAGGTTACGCTAATCTGCTAACCCGCACCCATGCAGAGCTGGACCTGACCAACCAAGCCGACACTGCGGCTTTTTTGGCAACAGAAAAGCCTGAATACGTGTTTCTTGCCGCTGCCAAGGTTGGCGGGATCATGGCCAACAATACCTACCCAGCTGAATTCATACGTGACAACCTGCTGATTCAAAGCAACATCATCCACGCGGCCTACGTTAACCAGGTCAAACGCCTGTTGTTCTTGGGCTCCAGCTGCATTTACCCCAAACTCGCCGCGCAGCCCATGCGTGAAGAGCAGCTGCTCACCGGCCCATTGGAGCCAACGAACCGTCCCTATGCGTTGGCCAAAATTGCGGGCGTGGAAATGTGCTGGAGTTACAACCGCCAATATGGCACCCAGTTTTTGGCCGCCATGCCCACCAATCTGTATGGTCCGGGCGACAACTACAACCTGGAAAACAGCCATGTCATACCGGCGCTGATCCGCAAGTTTCATGAAGCCAAGGTGGCCAACGCACCGCAGGTTGTGGTGTGGGGAACCGGCACACCCAAGCGCGAGTTTCTGTATAGCGATGACATGGCAGACGCATGTGCGCATTTGATGAACTTGCCTGGCGATCAATTCAAACAACTTCTGGGTAGTGATGAATCCAAAACCGGCCAATTTGAGCCCCCGTTGGTCAACATTGGGACCGGTAACGATGTAACGATTCATGCGTTGGCAGAAGCGGTGCGTACCGTGATCGGCTATCAAGGCTCTATCGCTTTTGATGCGAGTAAGCCCGACGGAACCCCACGTAAGCTAATGGATGTTGGCAAACTAAGCAGCATGGGATGGAACGCTCGCACCGGTTTGACGGACGGGCTAGTTGCGGCTTACCGTGACTTCACCGTCCATGCCAAACCGGTCTAAATTGAGATTCGCGCGGCATGAACGATGACTTGTCGCGGCGGAGCATCAACGCGGTTCTTTGGACCTACATCGGTGGCGTCGGGAAAATTGTTGCGCAACTTGTGGTTCAAATTTGGCTCGCACGTCTGCTCGGTCCCGCCGTTTTCGGCCAATACGCGGCAGTCCTAGTCGTCATTGGATTTGGGTGGCTATTTGCAGACAGTGGTTTTGGTGCCGCACTGATTCAAAAGAAAGCCATTACCGATGAAGACATAGGTTACGCACTAGGATGGATATTGTTGCTGTCATTCTCCAGTGGTGGCGCCATTATTTTTCTGGCCCCGACCATTGCAGAATCGATGGGCGACTTGAATTTGACCGCCCCACTGATGGCATGTGGTCCGATCGTCGTTTTGCAAGCGCTTTCAAACCTGAGCGCATCGCTTATGCGGCGCGATCTGGATATGAAGCGCAACCAGGCCATTCAACTCAGCGCGTACATAGCGGGCTTTGGACTGACTGCCGTCATTTTGGCTACTTTGGGCGCAGGCGT
>JBBRNS010000031.1:0-25115 GCA_038230175.1 Burkholderiales bacterium | reverse complement strand
GGGGTGAATGCCTTGGGCGGTGGCGCTGCCTTGCCACTGTGCGCTCGCACCGGTGCTGAACTGGCCTTGGGCCTGCAGGCGCCCCCCGGCTGCCGTGGCTTGCAAGGATTGCACCCGCCATTGCCCGCCGTCATAAAGCAATTTAGTCTGCAGGTGTTCAATGGGCAGACGCGGATGGTCCCATGGGCCGCTTTGGGTGTTGTCCAGCATTACCGCCGCCGCCCAGCCCGCTGCTTGCGGGGTGACTGCTGCATTACCGCTCAGCCGGGTTTGCGGCGCTTGGGGCCACAGGCTGGCTAGGTCAAGACCTTGCCACTGGGCGTTGGCATGGGCAATGGGCTGCGTCTGCCAAGGCAGGATACGGGCGCGCACGCTGGCGCGAGGGGGCGCCTGTGCGTTGGCAGTGGTCTGATGTTTCGGTGCTGGTGCTAACTGCGGATCAAGCTGTGCGTCAATGTCTAACGCGGCGTCTCGCCCGGCCAGGGTGCCGTTCACTGTGGCACGGGCTGCCACCTGTACGGGTGCACGGCGCGAGGGTACAGTTGCTTGCACTGTGCCATCCACCTGCACCGCGAGCGCCATGGGTGCGCTGGCCTGCAAGGTGGCGTCAAAGCGGTATTTTCCAGATGAAATACGCACCAAGCCCTCGTGGATACTGTGGGTTTCGCTATCAAAAACATAGTGACCACTCAGGCCTTGCAGCTGCACGGTGGTGGCGCCAACGTATTCCACGGTGTCCACCGCCAAGGCCACGTCGATTTTGATGGGCAGATGCAGGTCGGTGGGCGGCTGGGTCGGGGTGGGGTCTTTGGGCCGGTGGTCTTCAATACGCAGCAGTTTGGCATGCAGATCGGCGATGTGTACCTGGCGGTCCAGCAGCGCGCGGGGTGACCAGGTTAGTGTGGCTTCGCGCAGCTCCACCGACAGTTCGCCACGCTGCCAGCGCAGCCACGCAATGCTGCCGCCGCGCTGCAGCGAGCCGGTAACGCCTTGGGATTGCAGGGTTTGGTCGGCTGGCAGCCAGCGCGTTAGTTGTTCTAGCGTGCCTTGCAGTGACTGGGTCGTGCCACTCCACAGCCAAAGCGCGCACACCAGTGCCAAAACCAGTGCAAGCAACAATCCCACGACGCTGCCCAGCAGTTTGATGCCAATACCCAGTGCCTTCATCAGAAGTTAAACCCTACGGTCAGGTGCAGGCGCAGTCGCTCGACGGCCACGCCGTAGGCCAAGTCAATTTGCAAGGGCCCGACCGGGCTCTTCCAACGTGCTCCCACGCCCACACCCACCTTTGCTTGAAGCTCGGCAGGCCGATTCGCCACACTGCCGGCGTCGACAAACACCGTGCTTTCCCACTCGGTCAATTGGCCATTCATGCGAATGGGGCGCTGCCACTCGATGCTGGTTTGGGTCATGTAGCGCCCAGCGGTAGTTGTGCCGTCGGGCAGGGTGACACCCAGTTCCTGGTAGGCGTAGCCGCGCACGCTGGTGTCGCCACCGGTTAAAAACAGCTGGGTACTGGGTAGGCTGGTGCCGTCACGGGCCAGCACCGCACCGGCTTGGGCCCGCATTGCGAGGCGACCGGCATCGTCACCCAGCGGCTGGTAGGCGAGCGCGCGGGCTAGCACCCGTGAATAGGGGTATTGTTGTGTGGCCAAGGTGGTGCCCACGCCCAAGGCCAACCCAAAAGCCCAGCCGCGGGAGGGAAAGGGAATGTTGTCCAGGTGGCGCAGGGTAAAGGCGTAATTGGCACTTAACACTTCGGCGACCGCGGGTGCCGCGTCGTTGCTGGCGGCAGTGTCGGCCCGGTCATATTGCATGAAGTAAGACTGCTCCAGCGGGTCTGCCACTTGGCGGCGCCCGCCGCGCAGGGTTTGGCTGTTGACGTCAAAACTACCGACTTGCTGGTTTTGCAGCTGCGCGGCAGCAATCCACGACCAGTTATCAACGTTGGGGCGGGATGTCAGCTCAGTACCGACGGCGCTGGAGTCCCGGTCGAGCTGGATTTTGCTAATGGCACTCCAGCCAATGATGGGCAACCTGCGGTGTGTGTGCTCGATGGAGAGGCGCGCGCCGCTATCGGTTGTGGCCCCCACTCCGAGCACCAGTTTTTGTAGTTGCGCCTCATGCAGCTGCACCCGCACCGGGGCCTTGTTGGGGTCGGCACTGGTATCCAGCGACAAAAACGCCGAGTCAAAAAATCCGCTGTCGGTAAGCCGCTGCTGGGCGGCAATCAGCTCGGCACGGTCGTAGCTGGCGCCTGGCTCCAAGCGCGCCAGACGGGTGACCAAGGTGGCGTCGTACCGCTCCAGGCCACTGATTGCCAGTTCGCCCAAATGGAAGTCGGGACCTGAGTTGAGTGTGACTTGCAGCCGGGCCTGGCCGGTCAGTGGATCAATGTCGGCCAGAGTGGTGCTGAGTTGGGCTTGCGGGTAACGCTGGGCGCCTAACTGGCGCAGGGCTTGCAACTTGGCGTCGTCCCAGCGCGCTTGGGTAAAGACCGTGCCTACCGGCAACGACCAACCGGCAAGTACTCGCTGGCGCTGCGTGCTCGCTAGTGGGTCGGTGAGTATGTCGCCCTCAAAAACCAGTTGCACATCGGCCACCAGGGTGGGTTCGCCCGGCTCCACGGTCAGCGTGATTTGTCGCACTGCGCTCTGGCTCTCTACGGTAGTGCGGCTAAAGCGGACGGTGGGGGCGAAATAGCCCATCGTTGCAATGAGATCGCGCGCGTCGATTTCTGCTGCTTGGAGCAAGCGGTCGAGTTCTGCATCGCTGAGGTCTACGACCTGGCGGTAGCGCAGCAGGTCCAGGTGGCGCAGCAGCAGCGCTCGCATGGCCTTGGGGGCTTGGACCTCCAGATCAAAAGCCGGTGATGGGGCTGGGACAGCGTCACTCTGCTGGGCCACGTCAACAGCGGGCGACGCTTGCGCCAATGCCCCTCCTGCAAAAAGTGTAAGCAGGCAGGCCAACAGCATCGGTGGGCCTGTGGTTTTGGCGCTTGGGGTGAGGGACGGGGTTTTCAAATTAGATAGGTCGAGGGAAAACCCGCATGCAAATTTTACCTGCCGCGCGGTTGCGGCCCTTGTTTGGGTCAATTGGTCGCACCGTGGGCAGGGCCTTCTGGGCCTATGGCGTGCTGGGACTTTGTTCTGCTGAGGTTGACCTGCGTCAAACGACACGGTCTGTCTGGGTGATGTTTTTGACTTTTCGCCTTGAAAAACGGGTGCAATGGCCCCACGCTGTGTAGCAGTAAAACATTTGTTGATTAAAGGTTTGCCATGCGAATAGAAAAACTGACTACCAAGTTCCAAGAGGCCCTGGGCGAGGCACAGACCCTTGCTTTGGGAAATGACCAACAGTACATTGAGCCAGTGCATGTGCTGCTGGCCATGCTGCGCCAGGATGGCGGCCCCAAGTCGCTGCTGCAGCGCGCCGGAGTCAATGTGCAAGGCCTGGCAACCGCTGCCGAGGCTGCGATGAAGAAGCTACCCCAAGTGCAAGGCCACGAGCAGGTGCAAGTGGGGCGCGACATGGTCACGCTCTTGCAGGCGGCCGAGAAAGAATCCATCAAGCGTGGTGACCAGTTTGTGGCGGGTGAGTTGTTTTTGCTGGTATTGGCCGACAGCAAGGCCGACATCGGGAATGTGGCGCGGGCCAATGGCCTGACCCGCAAGAGCCTGGAAACCGCAATTGATGCGGTTCGTGGTGGCCAAAATGTGGACAGTGCCGACGCCGAAGACCAGCGCGAATCGCTCAAAAAGTATTGCATTGACTTGACCGAGCGGGCACGCATGGGCAAGCTAGACCCGGTGATTGGCCGCGACGACGAAATCCGCCGCGCCATCCAAGTGCTGCAGCGCCGCACCAAAAACAACCCGGTCCTCATTGGTGAACCGGGCGTTGGCAAGACCGCGATTGTCGAAGGCCTGGCGCAGCGCATTGTGGCCGGTGAAGTGCCCGAGTCGCTCAAAGGCAAGCGGGTTCTCAGCTTAGACATGGCGTCGCTCCTAGCCGGAGCCAAGTTTCGCGGTGAGTTTGAAGAGCGCCTGAAAAACGTGCTCAAAGACCTGGCCAAAGACGAGGGCCAAACCATTGTGTTTATTGACGAGCTGCACACCATGGTGGGTGCGGGCAAGGCTGAAGGCGCTATGGACGCGGGCAATATGCTCAAGCCCGCCTTAGCGCGTGGCGAGCTGCACTGCGTGGGCGCCACCACGCTGGACGAATACCGCAAATACATCGAGAAAGACGCTGCATTGGAGCGCCGCTTCCAGAAGATTCTGGTGGGTGAGCCCACCGTGGAAGCCACCATTGCAATCCTGCGCGGCCTGAAAGAGCGTTACGAGGTGCACCACGGGGTGGACATCACCGACCCCGCTATCGTGGCCGCCGCCGAGCTGAGCAACCGCTACATCACCGACCGATTTTTGCCTGACAAAGCCATCGACTTGATCGACGAGGCGGCGTCCAAAATGAAGATTGAGCTGGACTCCAAGCCGGAGGTCATGGACAAGCTAGACCGCCGGCTGATCCAGTTGCAGATTGAGCGCGAAGCGGTCAAGAAAGAAAAAGACGACGCCTCGCGCAAGCGCCTAGACTTGATTGACGGCGAAATCAAATCTCTGCAAAAAGAGATTGCCGATTTGGACGAAATTTGGAAGGCCGAAAAGGCCACCGCCCAGGGCAGCGCCCAGGTGCGCGAAGAGATGGACAAGCTGCGCACCCAAATCGACACACTCACCCGCCAGGGCGATTTCAATAAAGTGGCCGAGCTGCAATACGGCAAGTTGCCAGAGCTAGAAAAGCGCCTGAAAGAGGCACAAGACACCGAAGCCACCAAGGCCAAAGGCGGCGAGGGCGCACCCCGCCAACTGTTGCGCACCCAGGTAGGCGCCGAAGAAATTGCCGAAGTGGTGAGCCGCGCCACCGGCATCCCCGTGTCCAAAATGATGCAGGGCGAAAAAGACAAACTACTGCAGATGGAAGACAAGCTGCACCACCGGGTGGTGGGGCAAGACGAAGCCATTGCAGCAGTGGCCAACGCCATTCGGCGATCACGCTCAGGCCTGAGTGACCCCAACCGGCCTACTGGCTCTTTCTTATTCTTAGGCCCCACCGGCGTGGGCAAGACCGAGCTGTGCAAAGCGCTGGCGGGGTTTTTGTTTGACAGTGAAGACCACCTGGTGCGCATCGACATGAGCGAGTTCATGGAGAAGCACTCTGTGGCGCGCCTGATTGGTGCGCCCCCCGGCTATGTGGGCTACGAGGAGGGCGGCTACCTCACAGAAGCCGTGCGCCGCAAGCCCTATGCCGTGCTGCTGCTCGACGAAGTAGAAAAAGCCCACCCCGACGTGTTTAACGTGCTCTTGCAAGTGCTGGACGATGGCCGCCTGACCGACGGCCAAGGCCGAACCGTGGACTTCAAAAACACGGTCATTGTGATGACCAGCAACATTGGCAGCCACCTGATCCAAAGCATGGTGGGCCAAGACTATGAAGACGTGAAAGAGGCGGTAACCGGCGAGCTGAAGAACCACTTCCGGCCCGAGTTTTTGAACCGCATTGACGAAACCGTGGTGTTCCACTCGCTGGGCGCGGACCACATTGCCGACATTGCCAAGATTCAGTTGCAGGTGCTGATGGCCCGCTTGGCCAAGATGGACCTGACATTGGAGGTGAGCGCCGCCGCCGTGGCTGAGCTGGCCAAGGTGGGGTTCGACCCGGTGTTTGGCGCGCGCCCCTTGAAGCGCGCCATTCAGCAGCGGATTGAAAACCCATTGTCTAAGTTGCTGCTAGAGGGCAAGTTTGCGCCCAACGACACCATTCGCGTAGATGTGGACACGATTCAGGCGCCGGGGCAGTTCAGCTTTGCCTGATGCACAGCGTGGAAATTAATGGTGTTTTAGGCCGCTAGCCCTCGTGGAATCTGCGTGAGAAGATATCAAATAGATAGCGTTTGCGTGCGCTGTGCACAGTGCGCAGTGCGCAGTGGGTAGTGGGTAGTGTTCAGGCGCGCGGACTGCAGTGCTGGCGCAGCCAGGCGGCGAATGCCTCTTCGGTGATGTCGCCTGCGGCGACGCCGAGCATGGTGATCGTGGTATCGGCTTGACTGGCGGTTAGTTTGTAGCCGTTGAAGTAGAGGAATAAGCCCGTAGCCAGCAGCGCTGCCCAGTTGTTTTCGCTTGCAAATGGAGAGTTTTTAGCAAAGCCCACGCCGTAGCTCGCTGCCAATGCGGCAAAGTCGGGGCTGCCACACGCGACCAAGTTGAGAGGTCGTGTCAAGGCCGAATCCAATAGGCCTTCATCCCGCATACCTGTGCCGCCACCATGTTCAGCCAGACTTTCCGCATGCAGCAACAACAGCGCCCGCTTGGTAATCCAGCGCCAGCTCATTTGGCGAGCTGGTGAAAGGTGTCGCGGTATTCGCGCATAAATTCGCGCCCGGCGGTAATTTCTTCTTCTAGCGCCGGATCGTAGGGGGTCAAGATGTAGCCATCGCTGGACTCGGTCAAAAAGACCGTTTCACCCTTTTGCAATTTGAGGCGGGCCAAGGCCTCTTTGGGCAAGATGACGCCCACGGAATTGCCGATCTGGGTGAGTTTGAGCATGTGCATGGCGGCGCCTCAGTGTTATTACAGGTGTAATACTAGCACGGTGTTCAAAAAACTGCGGCTTTGGGTGGTGGGGCACGGCGAAGCCAAGTTTGTCCTTAACCACTTGATAAAGGGCCGGGGCAGTTCAGCTTCGCTTGAGGTCGCGGTAAAAGTTTTCGTGTGACCCCAGTAGCAGCAACATGCGGCTGCTGGGGTCGTATTCGTACGCTAGCAGCGTAAATTGACCGGTGCAGCTGAACTTGTAAACAAAAACACCGGCCAGATCACCTTTTTTCGCCTCGCCCACGGTGGGGTCGTGCACGATGGCGGCAACGGCGTCGTCTACATCGGCTTTTTGGTTGGTGTGCAGCCGTTTGTAAGCGCGTTTGAAGGATGCGCTCTGCAGCACCCGCACGGCTAGGCCCATCAGCTACGGCGGCCTTCGGGCACGAACTCGCTTGCCAGCGTGGGGCCTTCTGCGCGCGCCACGATCAGGTCTCGCACAAAGTCAATCGGCAGGTCCGGGTTGTCCAGCGCGGTTCGGCCGACGATGGCCCAAAACTCAATCTGGCCCGCAATCGTGCGCCGCTCCGCCTGCGCCTGTGCGCGGGCTTGGTCGTACAGGGTGTCGTCAATGCGAACTGGCATGCCCATGGTGCGCTCCGATCAATTTACTACAAAAGTAGCGAGATTGTAGGTCTTTTGGGGAATTTGGAGGTTTTTCAGTGGTATTGGCTATGGAGTTGATGGCAAAATCGGGCTGTAGCCCTCGTCGAATATGCGCAAGAAGCTATTTATTTGATAGCGTAATCTTCAGTAAACGAAAAACCTGCAAGGTGATGAACCTTAATTTGCAGGACCCTTTTTCTCAGTCATCGCGATTAGTCGGCTTTAGGAATTAATACTTGGTCGACAAATTTACGGGTGGCCGAGTTCACACCCACCGCTTGGTCAGGGCACCTATTTGCGGTTAGCCACTCAGTCAGGAGAAGTCCTTGTGGGCGGTAGGCATAGCGGATCATTTCGCCTAATACTTCGTTGGTGCTCAGATCGATGACCTTGACCGTACTGCTGGCTACACCCATGGCGCGCTCTTGGGGCAATACATGATCTTCATAGGTCACAGCGTAGCGGGGAGCCGGGGAGGTCGTGGGGGTTTTCTCGAGGACGTAGTCGATGGCGTTAAATTTGGAACCATCTCCGCCAAGCGATATGGTTTTTGTATGCGTAACTTCCTTAAATGTGCCTATCACCCGAACCCGCTGCCCATCTTTGGCATCGATTACATCGACATAGCGGTACCCGGGCAAGCTTTCGGGGCGTTTGTCGTTGGTGATATAGCCGCGATAGTCCGGCGTAACCCGAAGGCCAAGTCGACTCGATTGCTCGTAACCGAGAAAATCGCGGATATACCAGTCGCCAGTGGACTCGCGTGAAAAGGCTGCGCCCGGCCAATTTGGGTCTTGCAATTCGGTTTCGGTGCGAGCGGGCCTGACCTTCATCAACAAAACCCCCTCCACATCCGCCACCGTGCGGTAAATCTTCTCCCCGGCTTCGGTCTTGCACTTTTCGTCGTAATAAGCTTTTCCCGCCTTGGCCATTGCCACCACTTCCGGGTTCTGTGGGCTTTGCGGGTTGCCTTGGCAGCCGCTGACTGCCAGTACCACGGCGAGTGCAAGCAGGCGAATGGGGAGTGGGATGCTGGTCATACGGTGTTGCCTTGAGGATGGTTGAGTAGGCCACTGCGCAGGCATTGGTGGCGCCCAAACTTCCTTATGCGAAATCGGCCTGTAGCCCTCGTGGAAATTGCGCAAGCAGCTACGCAATTGATAGCAATTTTCATATTCGTTGTGTCCCGTGATTGATCGCTAGTCCGCTCGTTTTCGTTATCAGGCGTGCCACATCGCCCCCACCACCGCAGTTAACCGCCAATGCGCACCCAACCTCCCTAGAGGTTGCCAATGAACCCGTGAAGAGGGCCTTAGTTGCGGTTGGGGTTTTTGGCAGTATCACCGCAAATGCGGACCAAGTCGTTGGTAGGATCACGGCATGACCATTGCCAGCATGCCCATTCCCCCTCAACTGGTTCCCCTGCGCCAAGACGCTACGGTCATTGGCCTGGTGGGCTTGGCGCATGCCAGTTCGCACTTTGGCCACTTGCTTCTTCCCCTGTTGTTTCCCGTGTTCATGCAGGAGTTTGCATTGGGCTATTCGCAGCTGGGTTTTCTGATGACGGTGTTTTTTGTCGTGTCCGGCCTGGGGCAGGCGGGGGCGGGTTTTGTGGTCGACCGCGTTGGGGCGCGACCTTGGCTGTTTGTCTCGCTGGGCCTATTTGTCTTAGCGTGTCTTCTGGCATCGCAGGCCACGGGGTACAGCAGCTTGCTGGTGGTGGCTGCAATCGCGGGGCTGGGTAATGCGGCCTTTCACCCGGTTGACTTCACGATTTTGAACCAGCGGGTGTCCGCAGGCCGCTTGGGGTATGCATTTAGTGCCCACGGACTTACTGGCAATTTGGGCTGGGCTGCGGCACCGGTTTTTTTTGTGGCAATGGGCGCCGCGGTGGGGTGGCGCAACGCCTATGTGGCCGCCGCGGTGATGTATTTGGTGGTTATGGCTGTGCTGCTGGTGCACCGCGACCAGTTGCGCACTGCGGTGGCTAAGCCCGAGCCGGTTGCGCACGGCATGCAAGCTGAGCACAGCATGGCGTTTATGAAGCTGCCGGTGGTGTGGTGGTGTTTTGGCTTCTTTTTGCTGTCAACCATGACCCTTGCAGTCGTTCAAAGTTTCTTGGTGTCGATTTTGAAAGCCATGCACGGCGTGGGCTTTGAGGCTGCAACGCTCACGCTAACCGCCTACATGTTTTGCGGTGCTATTGGCATGCTGGTGGGCGGGTTTATCGCCGCACGCACGGCCAACAGCGACCGTGTGGTGGCCTGGGCCATGGCGGCAGGCGCCGTATTACTGGCTTGGTGTGGAACAGGGTGGCTAGGGTCAACAGCCACCATGGTGGTGTTGGCCATTACCGGGTTTGCCATTGGCATTGGCGGGCCGTCGCGCGACATGATGATCAAGCGTGCCGCACCCAGCGGTGCCACGGGACGTGTCTACGGCTTGGTGTATTCGGGCTTGGACATTGGGTTTGCCCTGTCGCCGCTGTTTTTTGGGGTTTTTATGGACCGGGGCTGGTACGGAGCGACCCTGGTGGGCGCCGCTGTGGTGCTAATGCTCAGCGTGGTTGCCGCCTTGGGTGTGGGGCAGCGCACGGTGCGCTAGTGGCGCTCGGCCATGGCCATAGATTGCAATCGGTGTCACCTGGTGCTACACTAGACCATGTCATCCAATGCGTCAAACCGCGCTTTTAAGACCGCCAGATTCTCCAAGGATGCCAAAAAAGCCAAAATCAAAGACGTTGAGCTTTGTTTGGCTATAAAGCAGGTTCTGTTGGGGCAGGTAGATGATTTGGGTGGTGGTGTTTTCAAGAAGCGGCTCAACAACAACCTGCACCGGTCAATCATTTTGGCCAAAGGTGGCCATTATTGGATCTACGAGTACTTGTTTGCCAAGAAGGACCGATCAAACATTGAGAACGATGAATTACTTGCTTTTCGCCTGCTGGCCAGCAGTTATGCGGGGTTGACGGAGCTGCAGGTTAGCCAGTTGCTTGTTAATGGAGACTTTGTGGAGATTTGCCATGACGACAAAACAGAAATTCAAAAGTGATGCCTTTGCTGCAATCCATGCCTCTGCTGCTGCGTTGCAAAAGGTCGGTGCCATTGACCAAACCACGATGCGACAGTTTGATGAAACCTGTTTGGCTGTACCGACAACTCTGGCTCCCACCCAGATCAAAAATATTCGTGAACAGGCACATGTCAGCCAACCTGTATTCGCACGCTATCTCAATACCAGCGAATCCACTATTCAAAAGTGGGAGTCCGGCAGCAAACAACCCAGCGGCATGGCGCTCAAGTTATTGGCAGTAGTCCAGAAGCACGGACTGGGTGTACTTGCCTGAATTTTGTATGGCAGCAGTGGGCAGCTGCGGAGAACTTTGCATAGCGAGCCATTGTTGAAATTCGAGGCCAGGCATTTTTGAGGGTAATCGAACCGAAAGGAAAGCACCGTCAGCACAAGGCACAGTGAGATTTGGATCCAGTTGATGGAACTTGCATCGGTGCAACTTTACAAAGTGTCCGATTTTCGGGGGATGGGCACATTTAGCCTTTATGGCCCGACATTGCATTCGCGCCGCAGTAAAGACAGGGCGTCTTTGAGTGTGTAGTCCATGTCGCTGCGCAGGGTGGGTAGTGACTCTTCCAAAAAGTCGTCCCACAGCGTGGCGTAGTCGCCTTGGCACTCTGGAGGCGCGTGGGTGGCAATGAAAGTGTGCGCTGCGGATGCGTCTAAGCCCGACTTGCGGATTTTGCGCACCAGTGTGCCGGCGGCTTTTTCGCTCAGGATGGTCTTACCCGCGCTGCCCGCCGCGATGCATAGAAACAGGGTGAGCAATGAGCTGTCGTCAGTGTGGCCTGCGGTGGCCTTTGTCCATACGGCGCTGGCGGCGCGGTCAAAGTGGTCGACCTCGGTGAGGGCGTCTTCTTGCCAGAAATACCGCCCCAAAAATGCGGGTGTTTTGTCAAACAGTTTGCGCACTGGCACGCTGGTGTCCAAGATGCGCGGCAGGTCGCTTATTACCGACTGCATCACCGATTGCACGCAAGGCTTAAACGCAGTTGGCAAGCCCTTGGGTAGGGTCAAGGTAAGGGTGGGCTGTGCCTTGGCTGCAGCGGCCTTTTGGGGCGCAGCGCCGTACTTTTTGCGCAAGCCTTCCACCATGGTCTCAAACGCTGCCCAGTCGGGCATCTCGGTGCGTTTGCAGTGCTGGGCGAGTAGGGCGGTGCGGATGACGGCTTCGGCATCTTTGCCGGCTTCTTCCAGCTCGGTCACGTCCAGACCCAATTGGTCGGCCAGCCAGACAGCGGCGTCGACATATTGCGCAACTTGGCAGCGTTGGGCCAATTCGATTTGGTACTCCGGCAGGCTGCGCAGGCTCCATTTGGCCAAGAGCGGGATGTGTTCGTCGGTAAAGCCGCCGCGCTCGTTCATACCAAAGTGGCTGTTTTGCGGCATGGCAATCAGAGCCTTGAGCATGTCAGACGCCGCTTTGGAGCGCGACATAAACGAATGCTCGCGCAACATCTCAGCGGCCACACGCAGGTCGCCTTGGCTACCCACTTCTAGATTCAGGCTGACCAGGTTGACGATGCGTTCGCGGGCGCGATCCAGGTCGGGGCGCAAAAACTCGGTACCAAAGTAGCGCGCAATCTGCACCATGCCTTTGGGGGCATCGGTGTTGATGGCCTCTAATTTGGCCGCGTCAATGATCTGGTGTTGGATGCCGTACTGCAGCGCCTTCTCAAAAAAAGGCCGTGCGTCGAAAACGGCAATGCCTTGCGTGGCTGCGGCAGTGCTGGGCATTTAGATGGCGGATTCTTCGTCGGAGTCGCGTGCAACGGGTGTGGCCTTGCCACGGTCGGTGTCGCCGGTTTCAAACTTGCCGTCGTCGTCTTCCGCTTCAAATTCTTCGCCTTGGCCCAAATCATGGGCGCGGGCTTTGGCGCGTAACACCATGACCATTTCGATGAACAAATCGGGCAACTGGTAGCGCAGCAGCCAGGCCAGCTCCATCCAGTCTTGGTCGGCGACTTCGTCTTGCTCTAGCTTGGGTTTGACGTAGGCGGATGCATGCAGATCGTCCTCGGAGAGGATGTCGCCATAGTCTTCTACTGCGTCAAAGGTGCCGGTGCGGGCAAAGGCCTCAATGCGGCTCCACTTTTCAGAAAAGTAGTCGGCCAGGGCTTCGCTGCCGCCTTCTAGGTCTCCAATGGCTTCTAAAAACGCGACCGGGTCGGCACCGTCACGAAAGATCACCGCGTTGACCATACCGCGCAAGTGGGTGCGGGAAAGGTCTTTGTACTGCTTCTCAATGACCACCGCGTGGGCAAACATGGCGGGTGACACCAGCAGGTTGATGATGGATTCTTTGGAGTTGTCGTACTCGCGGATCACCGCCAGGATGTCTTTGGGAGGCAACTGCTCTAGCACCACCATCAGGGCGCCGTCGCCCTCGGCGTCGGCCAGTTCGCTCAGCGCCGACTCGGCGCCTACGATGTCGCCCGCGGCAATGAGGCTTTGGGTTTTTTGAATCAGTGCAAGGTGGTTCATGGTGGCGGGATTCAGTCCTTTTAGTCTTTTCAGTCCTTGCGGTCAAAGCCTTGGTCGGCCAGCCAGTCGGCGCCGGCTTCTTCGCGGGTGCGGTCGGCTTCGTCGTCGTCATGGTCTTGACCACGGTCGTCATTGTCGCTGTCCAAATTGCGTTGGTGTTGGTTGCCGTCGTCGTCTTGTGCGTCGTCTTCGTCTTCGCTGTCACCGGCTTGCAAACCTTGTGGCTGGCTATACAAAAACTCCAGTCCGGCCGCCACACTCATAAACCAAGCGCCTTTGGGCTGCTTCAGGATGGCTTGCAGAATGTCTTGCGCCCACGGTGCCACGGTGACGGTATTGGCCAGGCTGGCCCAGTCGGGCACCTTGTCGTCGCTTTGGCGCAAAACCCGGTCCATCGCACCGGCGGTTTTGAGGGTGAATGCTTTGTGGAACACCACTGCCACCATCTCGGGGCTGAGTTCCAGCATAGAGATCAAAAAACCAATCTCGGTGCGCCGCTGCTTGAGGCGCTGGGCCAAGATGTTTTTGCCTTCAGAGTCAAACGTCAGGTCATCGATCTCGGCATAGTAGGCGGTGCGCAGATTGCGGAAAAACGGAGAAATGGTCATGCAGGGCGCCTTAAAGAATGCGGTTGATATAGCTTTGCCAGATTTCTCGGGCCGTATCAATGGGGCTGTCGAGCAGGTTGCGTCGACGGTTGTCGTCGTAAGCTTGGCGTTTGGTGTCGTCTGACAACACTTCGTAGGCTTCTTGCACCGCACGAAAACGGGCGGGTGCATCCATATCGGCGTTGCGGTCCGGGTGGTGAACTGAAGCGAGTTGTCGAAACGATTTTTTTATGTCGGCCAAACTGGCCGCGTTGGTAACGCCAAGGGTGGCGTAGTGGTCCTTCATGTCAGATGCTGTTCAGCATGGATTGGGCCTTCGCAGAGTCAGCTGGGTATTTTACAGAAATATGCGCATGTGTGCTTGCTTTTTCTGCGGTTACCGACTATGGGCGCCTTTGTCGTACACTGCGCCACGTATGCCAACCCAACCAAGCACACTTGCCAAAACGCCCTTGCGCACGCGGGCGGACGGTATTTTTGTGCCAGGAAACTGAAGGCAATGGCATCCGTCGTTTGGGTCAAGGTGGTGGGTTTTAGCGACACGGAGCGCCACTCTATCAACACTCTTTTTCGACTTTCAGAGGGCAGATTCCCCACCTACGCGCTGTGGACCCCCGAGACGCAAGCCGCCCCCAACGTGCTGCTGCTCGATGTAGACAGTTATGCGGCCGGTCTTGAAATGGTGTCGCCTAGTTTTAACAGCAACCTCAAATACATCTGCGTGGGCGACCAGCCCGACGGCAATGCATGGCGCTCGTTTGCGCGGCCGGTTGATTGGCCGGCGCTGATTCAGGTGCTCGACGGGCTTTTCGCAGCTCAGGGCGAAGTCGACATTGACGTAGGGCTCTATACCGACATCGAAAAACCGGTGCCACCGGGCGTGCGTGTGTCCTTGGTGGTGGGTATGTCGCGTGAAGAGCGACTTTATTTGCGTGCGCGGCTAGCCATTGCTGGGTTGACCGACGTGGACGAGGTCGATACCGCGCAAGAGGCCAATGCGCGCACCGTGGAGCGGCGTTACGACTTGGTCGTGGTGAGCTTGGATGGGCAGGATGCCGACCCTTGGGGTCTGGTGGAAAGCCTCAAGCATTTGCCTGAGCCGCCCCACGCGGTGATGGTGGCCACCCATACGCCATCATGGCGCAGCATGGAGCGGGCCGAGCAATTGGGCTGCTTGGGTTTGCTGGAAATACCGTTCAACCCGCAACAGGTTATGGGTCTGCTGCACAAAGTCTAATTTTTTGCAGCCGCGTTGCCCCCAGGGGCTGCGCGGGCGCGGCGCACCCGGTGCGCGTCCAGGCTACGGCACAGGCTTGACTCCACCGGCAAGGGTTCGCCACACACACGCGCGGCAAGTAGTTCAGCACACAAAGGCGCAAAGCTCAGCCCCCGTGACCCCATCCCGATGCACAACCACAGCCCTGATTGCGCCGCAGCGTCTATCGGGCCCAGTAGAGGCAGGCGGTCATGGGTGACACAGCGCGTGGCGCTCCACAGTGAGACCGGGCCGCGGTCCAGGGTCTGGGCCAGCTCAAAGCCATGGGTAGGGAGCAACTGCGCCAGCCGCTGCATATTGGCGGCATGCTGGGTGCCCAAGTCGGCTACGGCCAGCGGGTCGGTTTCAAAGGTCGATCCAGCACACCACTGCGCACCGCTGGGGCCAGGCACGTGGGGAATAAAACAGCCGTTCCCATTGACCGGTGTCTCGGGCAAGTTGGGGATGGTCTCGGCATAGGTGCCGTGGCTCATGGTGCCGTGCACCGCCTGCAATGCCGCCAGCTTGGCTTGCAGTTCGGCGGCGATTAGGCTATGCGGTTCAAGCCCTTTGAGCAGGTTTCGGCAGTCCATGGCGTTGGCCACCACCACTACGTCGAAGGTGCCTAAGTCGTTGCCCGCAGTGTCGTTCAGGGTCCAATGTGATTCCTTGGGCGTTGGGCCCGCAACCTGGGTATTCCCAAAAAATCTGATGTTGGGGTGGGCCAGCCACGCCCGCACCAAAGCCCCAGGCTTGACCCAGGCGGCGTAAGGGTGCCACAGGTCGGGCGCGCCCACTTTGCGTTCGGTAACACCGCTGGGTGCCCAGTCTTCACCCGTCACCAACTGTTGGTTTGCGTGTTGCATCAATAATCGGCTGCCGCCGCGCGACAGGCGAGAGCGCGGGCTGTCGTCAGCGGACACATGCGGCACCGCCAGCCCAGCGGGCAAGCCCGATGCGCCGCTGGCGGGCGTGGCTTCTTGGTCGAAAACAGTCACCAGCCAGCCGCGCAGCGCCAACGCATGGGCCACACAGGCCCCAGAAATGCCGGCGCCTACAACGGCGCAGCGCCCGGGTGTGGGCCACGTGCGAGCCGGTTGGCTGCGGCTGTTGCGCAGCGTCCAGTGCGGGTTGAAGGTGAAACATCGTTCACTTCCCGAAGTGCATTCAAAACCGGCATCGGCCAACCAATGGTTGGATGATTCACCCGTCACCGGTGATGGCGGTTGGTTTTGCGGGCCGGTCACCACCATGCATGTGCTGCGCTTGCAGCGCCGCGCCAGCATTTGGGCGACCCACTTATCCTCGGGGGCGGTGGCAAACACAGTGTCGGCTTGGAAGGTCTGCTCGTTGAGCATGGCTTTGCGTTCACCCAGACACAGGGTGAGAGAGACTTGACCACCTTCAAAAAGAATTCTGCGAAAACCCGGACCGGTGCCCGCGCATTGGGTCACCAGCTCTGTTGCAAGGGCTCGAAGGTGACTGGTCGGCGGCAATGCGGGGGGAGGGCGGACTCGGGGTGCGGAGGCTGCGATGCCCACGTAGTGCAGCATGCGCGGGCGGTTCGGGTCTTGCCGCCAAGCGTTCCAGGCCTCTAAAAAGACAAGTCCGTTTTGAAAATCCGCATCCAGGATTGTCCATGCGGCCTTGTTGGCCCAGGCCTGCGGCAAACCGCTGGATGTCAGGGCGTCCACACAGCCCCGCATCCGAGCCATAGCGCTTAGGCCGCAGGCGGCACGTAGCCTTGGGCCGCGTCGGCGCCGTCACCGAAGAAGTGGTTTTCCATCTGGCGGGCCAGGTATTGGCGGGCGCGGGCGTCGGCCAGGTTCAAGCGATTTTCATTCACCAGCATGGTTTGGTGTTTGAGCCAGGCCGCCCAGGCTTCTTTGCTTACGCCTTCCCAAATGCGCTTGCCCAGTTCACCGGGGTAGGGCGGAAAATCCATGCCTTCGGCTTCTTTGCCCAGCTTGATGCAGTTGACGGTGCGTGCCATGAAATACCTTTGCTTCTGTATGACGGTGCGGATGGCACCAAACCAGCAATTTTATCGGGTTGCCGCTACCCTTTGGCCTTGTAAGTCCGCACCGGCGGGAACTAACCGGGCAAAATTGGCCCCAATCCCGCATTTGGGCGCAGTTCATGCGCCATTAGACGTTTAAAGGATGCCTTTGTGAATCTGATTTTGAGTTGGTTTGACCGCACGCCCCGACGTGTTTTGGCCCTGTTAGCCGTTGCTTGCATTGCCTTGCTCGCATTTGGCGCATATTTGCAGCACGTGGTGGGCCTAGAACCTTGCCCCATGTGCATCGTGCAGCGCTACGCTCTTATTTTGATAGCTGTTTGCGCAGTTTTTACGGGGGCTAGCGACCGAAAAGGCATTCATATTGCCGGTGGGCTGCTGCTGCTGGTGTTGGCCGTTGGGGGCGCTTATGTGGCAGCCCGCCAAAGCTGGCTGCAGTGGTACCCGCCCGAGGTGGCAACCTGCGGACGCGATTTGTACGGAATGATTGAGACATTTCCCCTTCAGCGGGTTATTCCCATGATTTTTCGCGGCAGTGGCGATTGCACCAAAGTGGACTGGACCTTCTTGGGCGGCTC
Source organism: Burkholderiales bacterium (assembly GCA_038230175.1). Classification (GTDB taxonomy): domain Bacteria; phylum Pseudomonadota; class Gammaproteobacteria; order Burkholderiales; family Burkholderiaceae_C; genus Allorhodoferax. Next base: position 7,836 of record JBBRNS010000031.1, on the reverse strand, counting down.
GATTGCCAACTGGTCTTTCTTGTGGTTTTGCGCCATGGCCTTGGCCGGTGGTGTATTGACCTGGCGCGCGGCCCGTAAAGCGCGCTAACGGAAATCGTCCGCTGTCAATCCCGATGGAATTGAGGTTGGCGGCAGGTGTACTTAAGGATGGCCACCACTGTGTTGCAGCACCAGCAAGCCCAGCGGTGGCAGCTGCAGGTTCAGGGCGTGGAAGTGGCCGTGGGCCGCGACTGGGGCGCTGTCGCAGCCGCCCTGGTTGCCAACACCGCTGCCGCCATATAGGGCTGCGTCGCTGTTAATGCGTTCGCGCCAGTGGCCCGCTACAGGCACGCCCACCAAGTAATTGTGGCGCGGCGTTGGGGTGAAGTTGGCCACCACCAGTAGGCAGCTTCCGTCCTGCGCGCGGCGCAAAAAGCTCAGTACCGAGGTCTCACTGTCGTTGCCGTCGACCCACGCAAAACCGGCTGGCTCGAAGTCCAACTCATACAGTGCGGGTTCGCTGGCATACAACCGGTTAAGGTCTTGTACCCAGCGCTGCAAGCCGCTGTGGAAATGGTTGTCCAAGTGCTCCCAGTCCAGCGCGCGGTCATGGTTCCACTCCCGCCGCTGGCCAAACTCACAGCCCATAAAGAGCAGTTTTTTGCCAGGGTGGGTCCACATGTGGCCCAGCATCAGCCGCAGGTTGGCGAACTGGCGCCATTCGTCGCCGGGCATTTTGTTGATCAGCGAGCCTTTGCCGTGCACCACCTCGTCGTGCGACAGGGGCAGCATGAAGTTTTCATTAAACGCATAGACCAAAGAAAACGTCAGCTTGCCATGGTGCCAGCGGCGGTGGACGGGGTCCTCGTGCATGTATTCCAGCGTGTCATGCATCCAGCCCATGTTCCACTTCAGACCAAAGCCCAACCCACCCAGGTAGGTGGGGCGCGAGACCATGGGCCAAGCGGTTGATTCTTCTGCAATGATTTGCACGCCAGGGTGGTCGCGGTAAGCCGACTCGTTGAGCATGCGCAGGAACGAGATGGCCTCTAGGTTTTCGCGGCCACCGTGGCAGTTGGGAATCCATTCGCCTTCTTTGCGGGCGTAGTCTAGGTACAGCATGGAGGCCACCGCGTCCACCCGCAAGCCGTCTAGGTGGTATTCGTCCAACCAAAACATCGCGCTGGAGAGCAAAAAGGCGCGTACCTCGTTACGGCTGTAGTTGAAGATGGACGAGTTCCATTCGGGGTGAAAACCCTGGCGCGGGTCAGCGTGCTCAAACAGGTGGGTGCCGTCGAACTGCGCCAAGCCATAGGCATCGGTAGGGAAGTGGGACGGAACCCAGTCCAAAATCACCGCCAGGCCAGCCTGGTGCAGCGTGTCCACCATGAACTTGAAGTCTTCGGGTGAGCCGTAGCGCGACGTGGGCGCGAAATAACCGGTGGTTTGGTAGCCCCACGAGCCGTAAAACGGGTGCTCGGTGATGGGCATCAGCTCAATATGGGTAAAGCCCATCTCTTTGGCGTATTGGGCCAATTGCACCGCAGCGCCGCGGTAATTCGGCATCACGCCGTCCGCCTCGCGCCGCCAAGAGCCTAAGTGCACTTCGTACACCGACATGGGCGATGACAGCGCGTTGTGTTTGCCCCGCTCAGCCATCCAGTGCGCATCACCCCAGGTGTGCCCATCATTGCACCAAACAATGGAACCCGTTGCCGGTGCTTCTTCTGCGTAAAACGCAAACGGGTCTGCTTTTTCGAGCAGGCTGCCATCCGCGGTGTGGATGGCAAATTTGTATTTTTGGCCCTGCACCACGTGGGCAATGCTGACCTCCCAAATTCCAGAGCTGTCGCTGCGTGCGTTTGCGGGGTGGGCGCCCGTGTCCCATCCATTGAAGTCACCAATGACGGATACCGACTGTGCGCTGGGCGCCCAGACTGCAAAATGCGCCCGGTCTTGGACTAGGTGGCAACCCAGTTTTCGATACAGCTGCCCGTGGGTACCTTCTCTGAACAAATGGATGTCTTGGTCACAGAGTGACGTGTAGTGGAGTAATGTGTTTTTTGTCATAAGTGCATTTTCATTCTGCACCAATGTTTTTTGATTTGTGAACCTCAGGGTTGGTCTTGGCAACTTTCAGCGCCTTGTTTACGCTGAATTGACCCAGATCATTATTTGGGCGATGGGAAGGCATAACGCCGCATATTGATGCTTGGATTGGTCCGCAAGCGATGCAGACTGTTGCCGCATGGGCGTATATTGGGATGTATGCGTAAACCCATGCCATCACCTCCCAGTTTGGTGCTCTCCGTCGATGCGGTTTTGGCCCGTTATGGGTATGCCGCCCATGCGCTGGTCCAAATCCTGCGTGAATTTCAAGGCGAATACGGATGGCTGCCACTGCATGCCCTGCAGAAGGTCGCCAGTGGCTTAGGCCTGACGCTGGCCCATGTGCAGGGGGTCGCAAGTTTTTACCGGTTCTTTTACCAGCAACCTGTGGGGTTGTACCGCATTCTGTTCAGTGACAACATCACCGACCGCATGCTGGGTAGCCAGGCCCTGATGGCGGACCTTTGCCGCCGCTTGGGTGTGGCGCCCGGCAAACTCAGCAGTGACGGTTTGGTCAGCGTCGACACCGCCTCCTGCACCGGCCTGTGTGACCAGGGGCCCGCGCTGTTGATCAACCAACACCATGTGGTGACGCGCTTGGATGCAAGCCGGGTGGCCGATATGGCCGATTTGATTCACCACCACACGCCTGTGGCAAAGTGGCCCGCGCCGTGGTTTGCGGTGCAAGACAACATCCAGCGCCGGGACGTTTTACTGCGCGACCCGCTGGCACTCGGTGTGGCTTTGGCGGCTGCAATCGCCCGTGGGCCCGAGGCCATGTTGGACGAATTGGTGCAGTCCAATCTGCGCGGACGTGGTGGCGCCGGTTTTGTGACCGGCCTCAAGTGGCAACTGTGCCGCCAAGCGCTGGGTGCCGAGCACATCGTGGTGTGCAATGCCGATGAGGGTGAACCCGGGACCTTTAAAGACCGGGTGCTGCTCAACACGTTTGCCGACGCCCTGTTTGAGGGTATGACCATCGCTGCACATGCGCTGGGCGCGCGCCGTGGCTTTGGGTATTTGCGCGGTGAGTATCGGTATTTGCTGGAGCCGCTCTGTGCCGTATTGGAGCGTCGGCGAACCGCCAAGTTGCTGGGCGCGGGCATTTTGGGCCATGCCGGGTTTGACTTTGACATTGCCATCCATGTGGGCGCAGGTGCCTATGTGTGTGGCGAAGAGTCCGCGCTCATTGAGTCGCTGGAGGGCAAACGTGGCACCCCCCGCATTCGCCCACCTTTTCCGGTGGAGCGGGGTTATTTGGACCACCCCACCGTGGTGAACAACGTAGAGACCTTTTGCGCGGTCAACCACATCGCCATCCAAGGGGGCCAATGGTGGGCGCAGATTGGAACGCCCAAGTCCACCGGCACCAAGATCCATTCGGTGTCCGGCGATTGCGAGCGCCCCGGCATTTACGAATATCCGTTTGGAACCCGTATCAGCCGCATTTTGGAAGACTGCGGCGCTAAAGATGCACAGGCGGTGCAAGTGGGTGGGGCATCGGGTTTTTGCCTGTCGGCCTTTGAGTTTGGTCGGCGTATTTGCTTTGAAGATGTGCCAACGGCGGGGGCATTTATGGTGTTTGACCGGGGGCGCGACATGTTTGAAGTGGCGCGCAACTTTGCCCACTTTTTTGCCCATGAGAGCTGCGGCTTTTGCACGCCGTGCCGGGTGGGTACCGCCCTGGTGGCCAAACGCATGGACAAACTGGCCAACGGGTATGGCTCACGCCGTGACATGGATGTTCTGCTGGAGTTAGACACGCTGTTGCACACCGCCACCCATTGCGGCCTGGGTGCCAGCGCCTGTAACCCCTTGCGCGACACCATTGTGAAGTTTCGCCCTGCGTATGAGCAGCGGCTTAAATCCTTGCATTTTGAGCCCGGCTTTGACTTGGACGCAGAGCTGTCCATTGGTCGGCGCATGACCGGTCGGGACGATCCCGATGCCCATTTGGAGAACCGCGTGTGAGTGACACAGTGCTGCAAACCGCAAAAGCAACCGAAACGCCGCCAGCGCACTTTTCGCTAGACGGCGAAGACGTGTCTTTTGTGCCAGGTGAGACCATTTTGCAGGCCGCCACCCGCGCCGAGCACTACATCCCGCACTTGTGCTGGCACCCCGACTTCCCGGCCCATGGCTCATGTCGGCTCTGCGTCGTCATGGTTGACGGACACGCCCGAGCGGCCTGCACGCTCAAGGCCGCGCCGGGTCTGGAGGTGCAGAGCAATACGGCCGAAATGAACGGCCACCGCAAGACCTTGCTGCAAATGCTGTTTGTGGAGGGCAACCACTTTTGCCCCAGCTGTGAGAAAAGTGGTAATTGCCAGCTGCAGGCCACCGCCTATGCAATTGACATGGAAGGGCCGCATTTCGAAGAGTTTTACCCAGACCGCCCGGTGGATGCCAGCCACCCCGACATCCTGCTCGATTTCAACCGCTGCATCGTGTGCGAGCTGTGTGTGCGCGCCAGCCACAGCGTGGACCATAAGGACGTGTTTGCCATTGGCGGGCACGGCCTGCAAACCCATTTGCTGGTTAATAGCCCCAGTGGCAAGTTGGCAGACACCGACATGGCACTGGACGACCGTGCAGCCAGCATCTGCCCTGTGGGCGTGATCTTGCCCAAGCGGCGCGGCTTTGTGATTCCGATTGGCGAGCGCCAGTTTGATGAAAAATCGATTGCGCAGCAGGCAACCGAAGGCCCGCTAGAGGCGACGCCTGGAGCAAATTTATGACCCCGCCAATCCCGCCAAATGGTCCACGTAAATGGAAGGTTGCCACCGTCTCCTTGGCCGGGTGCTTTGGCTGCCATATGTCATTTTTAGACATCGACGAGCGCCTGCTTGAGTTGATCGAACACATCGAGTTCGACCGCTCACCGCTGACCGACATTAAAGAGGTTGGCGACTGCGATATTGGCCTGATTGAAGGCGGGCTGTGTAATGCCGAAAACGTGGTGGTGCTTCGGCAATTTCGCGCCCATTGCAAGACGCTGGTGGCCGTGGGGGCCTGCGCCATCAACGGGGGCTTGCCAGCGCAGCGCAACCACCTGGACCTGGGCGACATGCTGAACGATGTTTACCGTACCCGACCCGGCATGAGCCATGGCTGCGCAATACCCAACGACCCCGAGCTACCGCTGCCCTTGAATAAAGTGCACCCCATCCACGAGGTGGTGCATGTGGACTACTCCTTACCCGGCTGCCCACCCTCGGCGGACGCGTTTTGGCGCTTTTTGACCGACCTGATGGCGGGGCGCACGCCCCACCTGGGCCACGGCCTTATGCACTACGACTGACCATGACATCCCCACTTGAAACCGCATCCCCCCAAGCCGTTGCCCAAGGCCTGCGCCGGGTTGCCATTGACCCAGTGTCGAGGGTCGAGGGCCACGGCAAAGTCACGATTTTGCTGGACGACCAGAACCGAGTGCAGCAAGTGCGGTTGCACATCGTGGAGTTTCGCGGGTTTGAGAAGTTCATCGAGGGCCGCCCGTATTGGGAGGTGCCGGTGATGGTGCAGCGCCTGTGCGGCATTTGCCCGGTATCGCACCACTTGGCGGCGTCCAAAGCGTTTGACCGGATCATCGGTGCCGTGCCGGTCACCCCGTCGGCCGACAAGATTCGCAGGCTGATGCACTACGGGCAGGTGATGCAGTCCAACGCGCTGCATTTTTTCCACCTCTCTTCGCCCGACTTGCTGTTTGGTTTTGACTCAGAAGTCAACCGGCGCAACATTGTGGGTGTGGCGCAGGCCCACCCTGACATCGCCAAAAAAGGCATCATGCTGCGCAAGTTTGGCCAAGAGGTAATCCGCGCCACGGCGGGTAAACGGGTGCATGGCACCGGTTCGGTCCCTGGCGGCATGAACAAACATGTGAGCATGGCCGACCGGGCCCTCTTGCAGCGCGATGTGGCCCAGATGATTGCCTGGGCGCAAGACGCGGTAAACATTGCCAAGCAGTTGCATACCCAAAATCCAGCGCTGTACAACAGCTTTGCCAGTTTCCCCTCCAACATGCTCTCCTTGGTTCGGGCCGATGGTGCGCTGGACTTATACGACGGGGTCATCCGCGCGCGGGACGCGAAAGGCGCCATTATTTTTGACGGAGCCAACGACCAGGGTTATCTCGATTTGATCGAGGAAGACGTCAAACCCTGGACGTATATGAAGTTCCCCTTCCTCAAAAGCCTGGGGCGCGAACAGGGTTGGTACCGGGTGGGGCCGCTGGCGCGGCTGCAAAACTGCGACTTCATTCCCAGCCCCTTGGCCGAGGCACAGCGCCGAGAGTTTTTGGACTGGGGCAAGGGCGAGATTATTCACGCCACGCTGGCCTACCACTGGGCCCGCATGATCGAGGTCTTGCATTGCATGGAGGTCATCAAAGACTTGCTGGACGACCCGGATATTTTGGCCGGGGAGCTGATGACCACTGGCAAGCGCCAGCGCAGCGGCGTGGGGGTGATTGAGGCGCCTCGCGGCACCCTGATTCACCACTACGAGGTGGGCGACGACGATTTGGTCACCATGTGCAACCTGATCGTCTCCACCACCCACAACAACCAGGCCATGAACGAGGCGGTGCGCTCGGTGGCACGTGAATATTTGGATGGGCAGGTTTTAACCGAAGGCCTGCTCAACCACATTGAGGTGGCCATTCGGGCCTACGACCCCTGCCTGTCCTGCGCCACCCACGCACTGGGGCAAATGCCGTTGGATGTGTCGCTGGTGGGGCACGATGGCGCTCTGATCGACCGCATTCTCAAGTCGCAAGACGGCGTGTGCGAACACAGCCTAGATGGCAACGGGTGGTCGGGGTGACGCCCGAAGTAGCGGTGTCGGTAGCGCCAGTGCTGGTGTTTGCTTGGGGCAATTTGAGCCGGGGTGATGACGCCCTGGGCCCTATGTTGGTAGACCAACTGCGTGCGGTGCTGCCTGCCAATAGTGGTGTCGAGTGCCTGGACGACTACCAGCTGCAGGTAGAGCATGCGCTGGACCTGGTGGGTCGCCAACGGGTGCTGTTTGTGGACGCCAGTGTGAAGGCGCAAGCCCCCTTTGCGGTGACGGTTATCCGGGCCCAACATGACACCACCATCAGCACCCATGCCATGTCACCCCAGGCACTGATGCAGGTGTATGAAGACCTGCAGGGTGTACCCGCACCGCCGTCTACGCTGTTGGCCATACGGGGCGAACAATTTGCGTTAGGTGAGCCGCCCACAACGCAGGCGTTAACGAATCTGGACGCCGCCGTGGTATGGGCCTTGGACTGGTTGCATACGGTCGAACCATGCACGAATTGAGTCTGGCGCAAGAGATTGTGCGTATGGTGGAGGCCACAGCGCTACGTGAATCTTTTAGCCGTGTGGCGACCCTGCGCCTGGAAGCGGGCGCCTTGGCCGGTGTAGAGGTTGGCGCCCTGCGTTTTGCATTGGATGCGATGGCGTCCGGTACCTGCCTGGAGGGCGCGCATATTGAGATTGATGAGCCGCCCGGTGCAGCATGGTGCGAACGCTGCCAGTGCAATGTGGCGATTTTTACCCGGGCAGACCCCTGCCCAGTGTGCAATGGCTACCCGGTCAAACCCGTGGCGGGCATGGCCCTGCGGGTCGTTGACCTGGTGGTGGTAGACGATTAAGGAGCAAGCAATGTGTGTTGTATGTGGTTGTGGCAAGGCTGATGCCCATGGGGAAAAAACGGTGCAAGGCACGCCCGCCACCCACAGTGAACTTCTGGGTGTGTCCC
>JBBRNS010000030.1:0-25173 GCA_038230175.1 Burkholderiales bacterium | reverse complement strand
GCACTGGCTGGCCCGCGCGTTCTAGAGCACATGGTGGACACGGTGCTGTACTTTGAAGGCGACACCCACAGCCAGTTCCGCCTGGTACGCGCCATCAAAAACCGTTTTGGTGCGGTCAATGAAATTGGCGTTTTCGCCATGACCGAAAAAGGCCTTAAGGGCGTGAGTAACCCCAGTGCCATTTTTTTGAGCCAGCACGCCGAGCCGGTTCCGGGCAGCTGTGTGATGGTGACGCTAGAAGGCACCCGCCCTTTGTTGGTCGAAATCCAGGCCCTGGTCGACAGCGGCGGCCCCAGCCCACGGCGCTTGAGTGTGGGGCTGGACAAAGACCGCCTGGCCATGCTGCTGGCGGTGTTGCACCGCCACGCAGGTGTAGCGTGTATGGACCAAGACGTGTTCGTCAACGCGGTGGGCGGCGTGCGCATCAGTGAACCTGCCGCCGACTTGGCCGTCATGCTGGCCATTACATCGAGCCTGCGCGGCAAACCCTTGCCCAAAGGGTTTATTGCGTTTGGCGAGGTGGGCCTGGCCGGTGAGGTGCGCCCCGCGCCGCGTGGGCAAGAACGTTTGAAAGAAGCGGCTAAGCTGGGTTTCAGCGTGGCCGTGGTGCCCAAGGCCAATGCACCGAAAAAGCCGATTGAAGGCATGACCATTCACGCGGTGGATCGGGTTGAAGAGGCGATGAACGTGGTGCGCGGATTGACCTGAGTCGGTCGCATTCTGCGCGCACAAAAGTCCGCGCGCACGCGGTTCTGGCCTGGGTGGGTTCACCCCCGTAAAATCGGCGGTTTACGATAGCGCACTGTGCAACCGATTAAGGACCTTAGCCCATGACCGTACTTCCTCCCTCCATGTCCGACCGCGATGGGAAAATCTGGATGGATGGCCAGATGGTGGATTGGCGCGAGGCCAAGATCCACGTCTTGACCCACACTTTGCACTACGGCTGTGGCGCCTTTGAAGGTGTTCGGGCCTACAACACGGTCGACGGCACTGCGATTTTCCGCCTTGAAGAACACACCGAGCGGCTCTTTAACAGCGCCAAGATTTTGCGGATGAAAATCCCGTTCACCCAAGAGCAGGTCAATGATGCACAGAGAGCCGTGGTGCGCGAAAACAAGCTAGAGAGCTGCTACCTGCGCCCCTTGACTTGGATTGGCGACAAGAAACTCGGCGTCAGCCCCAAAGGCAACACCATTCATCTGATGGTTGCTGCATGGCCGTGGGGCGCCTACCTGGGCGAAGAAGGCATGAAGCGCGGCATCCGCGTCAAGATATCGAGTTACACCCGCCACCACGTCAACATCACCATGACGCAGGCCAAGGCGGTAAGCAACTACACCAACTCCATCCTGGCCAACATGGAAGCCACCGACGATGGCTACGACGAGGCCATGCTGTTAGATGCCAACGGTTTTGTGTCCGAAGGCGCGGGCGAGAACCTGTTTGTGGTGAAAAACGGCGTGGTGTACACGCCCGATTTGTCAGCCGGTGCGCTCAACGGCATTACCCGCAACACCGTGTTCCACATCTGCAAAGATTTGGGGCTGGAGGTGGTGCAAAAACGCATTACCCGCGATGAGGTCTACATTTGCGACGAGGCCTTCTTCACAGGCACCGCGGCTGAGGTCACGCCCATCCGCGAGTTGGATCGCATTGAATTGGGTAAGGGCGATTACGTTGGCAGCCGTGGCCCCATTACTGAAAAGATCCAGAGCGCGTTTTTTGACATCGTCAATGGACGCAACCCCAAATATGCACACTGGCTAACCAAAGTTTGAGCAAAGTATGAGTAAACCCTCCATCCAACTGCTGGCCAAAGACCTCAACCACCAAGGTGGTGTCTTCTGCCCCAGCCCCATGGCCCACATGCAAACTTGGAGCGCCCACCCCAAGGTCTACCTCGATGTTGCGCACACTGGCCAGGCCAAGTGCCCCTATTGCGGCACCGTTTACCAGCTCAAAGCCGGTGAACATTTTGCAGGTGGGCACTAGCCACCCCAAGCGCCGGTGACCCGTGCGTTAATCATCGCCCCCCAATGGATTGGCGACGCGGTGATGACCGAGCCATTGGTGCGCCGCCTGCATGCGCGCGGTGAGACCCTCACCGTAGGGGTCTTGCCATGGGTGGCACCGGTGTACCGGGCCATGCCGCAGGTGTCCCATGTCGTGGTGTTTCCTTTCGCCCACGGCGGCTTGCAGTGGAGCGCGCGTCGCCGATTGGCACGTGAGATGCGCGGGCAATTTGATGTGGCTTACGTGTGCCCCAACTCATTTAAAAGTGCTTTGTTGCCATGGTGGGCGGGCATCGCCAAGCGTGTTGGCTACCGGGGTGAAACCCGCCTGGGCCTCTTAACTGACCGGCTGCCCAATCCACCCAAAGACCAGCGTCCGCCCATGGTGGCGTTTTACTCGGCATTGAGTGGTGATGTGGAGGTGGGTCAAGACCGGCCCCAATTGCAGTTGCCCGCCGAGTCGGTGGACGCAACCCTTGCAGACCTGCAGGTGCAGCGCCAAGGCTATTTTGTTTTTGCCCCCGGTGCAGAATACGGCCCCGCCAAGCGCTGGCCAGCAGCCCATTTTGCGGCGCTGGCCCGCCAATTGCCCTTGCCGGTGATTTTGCTGGGCTCTGGCAAAGAGTCGGCTTTGTGTGCGCTCATTGCCGCTGAGGCCAATGTCGGGCAGCCGCAGCAGTGCCTGGATTGGTCGGGCCGCACTTCTTTGGACCAGGCCTTGGCCCTGATTGCCGGTGCCAAAGGCTTGGTAAGCAACGACTCGGGGTTGATGCACGTCGCAGCCGCCTTTGGTGTACCCCAGGTTGCCATTTTCGGCTCATCCAGCCCGCGGCACACGCCACCACTGAGCCCGCAAGCGCGGGTGGTGTGGCTCAAAGACGATGCCGCATACCAGCCCCCGCTGGATTGCGCGCCATGTTTTGCGCGGACTTGCCCGCTGGGCCACACCCGCTGCCTGGTGGACATCACACCGGCTAGGGTGCTGGACCAATTGACTTAGTGCCCGGTTTGCTATCATTTTGGTGCTTGCATTGCAGCACTGCGTTGTCGACTTCATCCACTTTCAATTCAAGGACTACCGTAATGGTTAAGACACTCCAACTGAAAAAAACCGCGTTAGTACGCGCCATGGGACCGTTAATGGCCGGCCTGGCGCTGGCAACCCTCATGACTGCGTGCGGCAAAAAAGAGGCGCCACCGGTTGCTGAAATGCCCGCCGCTGTGCCCGCAGCATCCGCGCCAGCACCGGCTGCTGCCGTGTCGGCTGAGGCCACCCCCGTTGCCAGCACCGTGCCGAAAGTGCTCAACATTTACAACTGGTCGGACTATATTGGTGACGACACCATCAAGAATTTCGAGAAAGAAACTGGCATCCAAGTCCGTTACGACAACTACGACAACAACGAAATCCTGCACGCCAAGCTGGTGGCTGGCAAGACGGGTTACGACATCGTGGTGCCCGGCGCGCACTTCGCCAAGTCGCAGATTGAAGCGGGTCTGCTTCAGAAAATGGACCGCACCAAACTGACCAACTGGGGCAACCTGGACAAAGGCATTTTGGAGCAGATGGCCAAGCTAGACCCCGGCAATGAACACCTGGTCGACTGGTTGTGGGGCTACGTGACCGTCGGTATCAACGTGGACAAGGTCAAGGCCGCTCTGGGCGACACGCCCCTGCCCGACAACGTCTGGAGCCTGTTGTTTGACACCAAATACGTGAGCAAACTTAAAAAATGCGGCGTCAGCGTGCTCGACTCCGCCTCGGAGGTCGTCCCCGTCGCGATGATGTACGCCGGTAAGCCGCCGTTTAGCCACGACGAAGCCGATTACGCGGCTGCTGCCAAGGTGCTTAAAACCATTCAGCCCTATGTGACCCGTTTCTCTTCGTCAGGCTACATCGAGGAAATGGCCAGCGGTGCCACGTGTTTGGTGATGGGTTTTTCGGGTGATATCAACATTGCCCGTGCCCGTGCTGCAGAAACGAAGTCGGTTCCGCCGGTTGTCATCGAAGCACTCATTCCCAAGAACGGCAGCATCATTTACTTTGACAGCATGGCCATCCCCAAGGATGCAGAGAACGTGGAGAACGCCCATCTGTTCATTAACTATATCCTGCGCCCAGAGGTACACGCATCGCTCACCAACAAGGTGTTCTACGCCAACCCCAATGCCGCTTCGATGAAGTTTGTGCAAAAGGACGTGGCCGAGAACAAGTCCATCTTCTTGGATGCGGATGTCGCCAAAACCATGGTGCCGGCTGAGCCCTTGCCACAGGCTCTGCGCAAGGTTCAGACCCGCGTCTTTACCAACTTCAAGACCGGCCGCTAAGCGAAAAAAAAGCCACCCGTGAGGGTGGCTTTGAAAAGTCTCCGAAGAGACGTCGTTGGACCGGTGAAAAGCGGACCTATTGGTAGGTCCTGCTTTAATTCTTGAAACACTGTGACAGCAGTTAGGTGTAACTTTATTCCGGGCGGGGGGTTTGCGGTATCCCCCATTCGGGTGAATCTGTTGTATTGCCATCACATGTTTATGGGAGAGGTGCCACTTAAGGCGCCTGCGCAGGCAATTTACGGCGCTGGCTTGCCGTTGATTGGCAGGCGCAGCTCAAAACAGGCGCCACCTTGTGGCTGGTTGTTGCACCGCACTGACCCTGCATGGCGCAGGGCAATCGCGCGTACCAGTGCCAACCCTAGGCCTACGCCGCCTTCGCGCTCAGAGGCGCCGGGCAAGCGGTAAAACGGCTCAAAAATGCGCGATTGCAGGCCCTCGGGTACACCGGGGCCCCGGTCGCAAACCGCGATGACGGCCAAAGCGCCTTCTTCGCGGAGTGTGACGGTGACCTCACCGGCTCCGTATCGTCGTGCGTTCTCCAGCAGGTTGCGCACCGCGCGGCGCAGCAGCTTGGCAACACCCGGTACCACCAATTCACTTTGACCGGGGGGCACTTCCAGTGCCGCTTCGGTCAGTGCACACTCTTCCGCTACCAGCCCCACCAAATCCACCGGCTCTACCGTGCCCATATCGGCCTCGCGGGCGTCAAGTCGGCTGGCCAGCAAGATCTCCTCGATCAATTGGTCCAGTTCACCAATGTTGCGCGCAATCTCTTGCCTTGCCACTTCTGAGCCGTCCGACGTATGGCCCATCAGCTCCATCCCCATGCGGATGCGGGCCAGGGGAGAGCGCAGCTCGTGTGAGGCGTTGGCCAGAAGTGATTTTTGGGAGGCTAGTAAGGCGTCGCGCGCCTGCACCAGCGCTTCAATTTGCTGCGCGGCCCGGTTGAAGCGGCTGGCCAGGAAACCGATCTCATCGCGCCCGCCCTCTGGCACGCGCACGCTTAAGTCACCCTCACCCCACTGCTGAACACTTTGGCGCAGTGCTTCTAGCCGCCGTGTGAGGCGGCGAACAATGGGGTAGGTGGCCAGTGCCACCGCCACCGCCACCAGGCCCAGGGTCCAAAAAAAGCCAAATGGCGCGCGCCACGAAGACTGCGGCGGGCGCGGCAAATGCACATGCAGCGTTTGTCCGTCGCGCATACGCACTTCAAATTCAGGGCCGTTGCGTCCCGGGGTGGGGCGTGGCTCCAATGCATCCGCCGCCACATCGTCTGACCCGGGCTGGGGTGTCTCTGACGCTTCACGCAATATGTACGTTGCACCAGCGCGCCCCATGCGCGCGCGCCCTTGGCCCACCACATCGCCCGCCTGGTTGCGCACCACCACATCCCGCAGAGGCGGATCGGCGGCCATACGCCAAGCCCAACCCACCAGCAGGGTTAGCACCGCCACAGCCAGCACGACGGCCAGCCAGATGCGAACGTACAGTTTGTTCATCAGTCTTGTTGCCGCGCAAACACGTAGCCCACGCCGCGTACTGTCAAGATGCGCTTGGGGGCTTTGGGGTCCACTTCAATGGCCGCGCGAATACGGCCCATGTGTACGTCAATGGAGCGGTCAAACGCATCAAGCTCCCGCCCGCGCACTGCTTCCATGATCTGGTCGCGGGTTAGCACCCGGCCAGCACGTTCGGCCAAGGCCACCAGCAGGTCGAATTGGTAAGACGTGAGCTCGCAGGTCACATCCGCCACGCTAACTCGGCGGGCGTCGCGGTCTATCTCCAAAGACCCGAACCGGATGGTCGTGCCCAAGACTGTCGGGGCCTCGCCCTTGCGCCGCAGGATGGCGCGAATGCGGGCCAGCAGCTCCCGTGGTTCAAAAGGTTTGGGTAGGTAGTCGTCCGCGCCAATTTCTAAGCCAATGATGCGGTCCATGGCATCGCCTTTGGCAGTCAGCATCAATACTGGCAACTGGGACAACGGGCCGGGCAGCGCCCGAATACGCCGACAAACCTCCAGCCCGTCGATGTCGGGCAACATCAGGTCCAGCACGACCAAGTCAGGTGCGTGGCCCACGGCGCCGTTATTGAGCAGGGCTAGGCCACTGTGGCCGTCACCGGCGCGGTGCACGGCAAAGCCGGCTTGTTCAAGATACTGGGCCACCATGGAAGCCAGGCGGGCATCGTCTTCAATCAATAAGATGTTTTGGCTCATGGTGCGAGTCTAGTCCGCCCTGCTTGGGCGTCTATGCACGGACCATCAAGCTAATGTAAAGTTGGGTAAAAGCCTGCTGCGCTATTATTTTAGTAGCTACTTGCGCACGTATCTAAAGGGCTAGACCCCTATTTGATGCGTGAAGTGAGCCACACCAAGCCCAGCACCGGAACCCCCAACATGGCGGTGGCAGTGAAGAAGCTGCTGTATCCAAAGTGGTCCACATACTCGCCAGAGAAGCCCGCCACAAACTTGGGCAAGAGCAGCATCATGGAGCTAAATAGTGCGTACTGGGTGGCAGAGTAGTTGATGTTGGTCAGGGACGAGAGGTAGGCAATAAAGCCTGCCGACGCAATACCGCTGGCCAGGTTATCCGCCGACACCACAATAATCAGTGCTTGCAAGTCGTGCCCTTGGCTGGCCAGCCAGGCGAACAATAGATTGGTGCCCGCACTCAGGGCCGCGCCCAGCATCATGACCCGCATCACGCCCATGCGCAGCGCCATCACCCCGCCCACAAAAGCGCCCACCAGTGTCATCACGACACCAAAAACCTTGGTGACTGCGGCCACTTCGTCCTTGGTAAAACCCATGTCGACGTAAAACGGATTGGCCATGATGCCCATCACCACGTCGCTGATGCGGTAGGTGGCAATCAGCGCCAAAATCAGCACGGCATGCCAGCGGTAACGGCCAATAAACTCCGAAAACGGCTCCACCATTGCAGAGCGCAACCACTCAGTCGCTTTTTTTGCTGGGGGAATCTCGCGTTTCGCAGGTTCGGGCGAAAGTAGCACTGTTAGGGCGCCGGGCAGCATGCTGGCTGCCATGACCAGGTAGGCGGTTTGCCACGCGGCGCTTTGGTAGGGGGCCACGGCTGCGATTGCGCCGTTCACTACGCCCGCCGGCACTTCGGCACGCGCGGCAATCCACAGGGCGCCAGCGCCAGCCCAAATCATGGCGAGGCGGTAGCCGGTTTGGTAGGTGGCCGCCAAAGCAGCTTGCTTGTCTGACGGGGCCGATTCAATCCGAAACGCATCCAGCGCAATGTCTTGGGTGGCAGACGCAAAGGCCAGCGCTAGTGCACACCACACCACCGGAGACAACGCTTGTTTGGGGTCGGTCATGGCCATGACCACCAAGGCCGCCACAATCACGGATTGCGCCAGGAGCAGCCAACTGCGTCTGCGCCCCAGCCAATGGGTGAGCAGCGGAATGGGCATGCGGTCGACCAGCGGTGACCAAACCCACTTAAAACCGTAGGCTAAGCCCACCCAACTCAGGTGGCCGATCGTGCTGCGGTCAATGCCGGCTTCGCGCAGCCAAAAACTCAGCGTGCCAAACACCAGCAGTAACGGCAGCCCGGCTGAAAACCCCAATGAGAGCATGCGCAGCGAGGCGGGCTCCAAATAGACCTTCAGGGTGTCCAGCCAGGACGGCTTGTCAGCCATTGCAGGGGTTTCGGGCGTTGTAGAGTGCATCAAGGAATAATACCGTTATGCAATCTGTATCTCTTAGCATCTTCTCCCCCCGCGTTCGATCGTTCGTACCCGGTGCCGCAGCGCTGGTTCTCACCGCTGTTTTGGCTTGCAGCACCGTGTTGCAACCTGTTTACGCCCGAGACGGCGTTGATGTCGGTGGCAACTCGGCGTTCGCCAATTTGGTACCGGCCGAAACGGTGGAGCGTTCAGCGAGCAAGCAATACGCCGAAATGCTGCAAGAGGCGGCCAACAAGCGCTCATTAGCACCCAACGGCGACCCCCAACTGCAACGCCTGCGGGCCATAGCGGCCAAGATCATCCCCCTGGCGGGCGAATGGAACGACCGTGCCAAGGGTTGGCGTTGGGAGGTCAATCTGATTGGATCCAAACAGATCAATGCGTTTTGTATGCCTGGCGGCAAGATCGCCGTCTATACCGGCATATTGCAAACCCTCAAGCTCACCGATGACGAGGTCGCCGTGGTTCTGGGCCACGAAATTGCCCACGCTCTGCGCGAGCACGCCCGAGAGCGTATGGGCAAAAACGCCGCTACTGGCATTGGTGCCAGCTTGTTGAGTCAATATTTTGGTTTGGGCGAACTGGGCCAGACCGTGACCAATTACGGCGCGCAACTCCTTACTCTGCAGTTCAGCCGACAAGATGAGTCCGAGGCGGATTTGGTGGGCATGGAGCTCGCCGCCCGCGCAGGCTTTGATCCCCGCGCAGGCGTGACCTTGTGGAAAAAGATGGCGGCGACCAATGGATCGGCCCCGCCACAATGGCTGTCTACCCACCCATCGGGATCGTCTCGTATTGCCGAGATCGAGGCCAACTTGCCCAGGGTCATGCCGCTGTACGAGCGGGCTCGTAGCCGCCGCTAGCGGTTTTCCACGATGCGCGTTGCCGTTTTTAGCACCCGATCTTACGATCGCACTTTTCTAGAGCGCGCTAACGCCGCTGGGCGCCACCAGTTGGACTTTTATGAATCACGTCTAGACGTGAGCAACGCCGCCCTGGCAAATGGCGCGCAGGCAGTATGTGCTTTTGTAAACGACCGCCTCGGTGCCGAGGTGCTGGCGCGCTTGCACGCGGGCGGTGTTCGATTGCTGGCGCTGCGTTCGGCGGGTTTTAACCATGTGGACCTTAGCGCGGCGGCAGCGCTGGGTATTGCCGTGGGCCGCGTACCGGAATATTCGCCCTACGCGGTGGCTGAGCACACGGTGGCCCTGCTGCTGGCACTAAACCGCCACATTCACCGTGCCTATGCGCGGGTGCGCGAAGGCAATTTTGCACTTGAAGGCCTGCTGGGTTTTGACCTGCATGGGCGTACCGTGGGTGTCGTGGGCACCGGCAAAATTGGTGAGTGTTTCAGCCGCATCATGGCGGGCTTTGGTTGCCAATTGCTGGGCTTTGATATTCGCCCCAATCCGGTATGCCAGGCTCTGGGAATGCGTTATGTGGATCTGCCGGAAATGCTGGCCAACAGTGACGTCATCAGCCTGCACTGCCCTCTGACACCGCAAACCCGACACCTTATCAACGCGGATGCATTGGCCGGCATGAAACCCGGAACCATGCTGCTCAACACCAGCCGCGGTGCCGTGATCGACACCCCCGCCGTGGTTGCAGCGCTCAAGGCTGGCACGCTTGGAAGTTTGGGTTTGGATGTGTACGAGGAGGAGGCTGATTTATTCTTTAGCGATCTCTCCGGCGAGGTGATTCGCGACGATGTGTTCGCCCGCTTGTTGACCTTCCCCAATGTGCTGATCACGGGTCACCAGGCGTTTTTTACCGCAGACGCGCTGACCGCCATCGCGTCCACCACACTGGCCAATATCGACGCTTTTGAGGACCATGGCAAGCCCTTGCACCCGGTGTCGGTAGAACGGCTGGTTTAATCCCGCGCTACCAGGCCAAGTCGTAGCCCACTGTGATGGGCGCGTGGTCTGAAAACTTTTCACCTTTGTAGATCGCCACGGTTTTTGCCGTGGCCGCCATTGCCGTTGTGGCCAAGTGGTAGTCCAGCCGCCAGCCCACGTTTTTGGCATAGGCCTGCCCCCGGTTGCTCCACCAAGTGTAACAAGCGTCGGTGGCTGTTGGCTCCAACTGGCGGTATACATCGACCAAGCCACCGGTACCCAGCAGTTGGGTCATCCAGGCCCGCTCTTCGGGCAAGAAGCCAGAATTCTTTTTGTTGCCCTTGAAGTTTTTAAGGTCGATTTCCTGGTGGGCGATGTTGACGTCGCTACACACGATGAACTCTCGTTCACCTTTGAGGGTCATCAGGTGCGGATAAAACTCGGCTAGAAAGCGAAACTTGGCCTGTTGGCGCTCTTCGCTCGACGAGCCACTGGGGAAGTAGGCGCTGATGATCGATCGCTTTTGCGTTGGTGTGTCAAAACGCAACTCGACATAGCGGCCCTCGGTGTCAAATTCGGCCGAACCGTATCCCACAACCACATCACTGGGCGCATGGCGGGTGTACACCGCCACCCCTGAGTAGCCTTTTTTCTCCGCAAAATGGAAATACCCGTTGAGGCCCCCTAAGGCTTCAAATTTGCCGTGGATGTCAGGCCCTTGGGCTTTGACCTCTTGCACGCAAATACAATCAGGTTGAGTCTGGAGCAGCCAGGCTTCAAGCCCCTTGCTGGTGGCGGAGCGGATGCCGTTGAGGTTGAGGCTGGTGAGTGTAAACAAGGAATTTCCCATGTCAGATCAAGACCCCAAGCATGACGCATTGGCCCTGGATTTTGTGCAATTTGCGGTGGAGTGTGGGGTGCTGCGTTTTGGTGAGTTTAAAACCAAAGCCGGACGCATGAGCCCTTACTTCTTCAACGCGGGCCTGTTTGACGACGGCGCCAAACTGGGGCGTTTGGCCGAATTTTATGCGCAGCGGCTCATAGCCAGCGGGATTGAATTTGACATGGTTTTTGGCCCTGCATACAAAGGTATTCCCCTTGGGGCAGCCTTGGCGGTGGAATTGGCGCGGCGCGGGCGCAATGTGCCCTTTGCCTATAACCGCAAAGAAGCCAAAGACCATGGCGAGGGCGGCACATTGGTGGGCGCACCTCTCAAGGGCCGCGTGCTCATTGTGGATGACGTGATGTCGGCCGGCACGGCGGCGCGCGAATCGATTGCCATCATTAAAGCAGCAGGCGCCACGCCGCATGCGGTGTTGATTGCGCTGGACCGCCAAGAAAAAGCCACAGAAAACGGGCAAGACGTCCCCTACAGTGCAGTGCAGTTTGTGCAAAGGCAACTGGGCCTGCAGGTTTGTTCGATTGCGAAGTTGGGTGATTTGATGCACTATCTGGAGCAACGCGGCGCCGGTGCGTCAACCGCAGAGCACCAGCGGGTGTTGGTATACCGTCAGCGTTATGGTGTGGATGAGGGGTAACTATGAAATGGTCGGTTCGTGGATTGGTATTGCTGGGCCTGCTGGGTGCCGGTGTTGTAGCGCCTGCGTGGGCCCAAGTGGTGCCGGGTGTCTACACCTGTGTGGATGCCAAAGGGCGCAAGCTGACCGCAGACCGTCCCATTCCTGAGTGCACCGACCGCGAACAAAAAGTGCTCAACCCCAGTGGTACGGTAAAGATACGCATCGGCCCCACGTTGACCGATCATGAGCGCGTCGCGATGGAGAAACAGGCGCGCAAAGAAGAGGAAGAGCGCGGCCGCATGGCCGAAGACAAGCGCCGTGACCGCGCCTTGCTCACCCGCTACCCGAATAAGACAACGCACGACAAAGAGCGCATCGAGGCACTCAACGGTATCACCGCAGTGATTCAGGCGGCTAACCTGCGACTGACCGAGTTGGTGCGCCAAAAGGTGGGCATTGACGCTGAAATGGAGTTCTACCAAGACGACCCCACCAAAGCGCCGGCCTATGTGCGCCGCCAATTGGAGGAAAACCTGCTGAGCCAGGCGGTGCAAAAACGATTTATCGGCGAGCAAGAGGGTGAGACCCGCCTGGTCAACCAGCGTTTTGACGAAGAGCTGGTGCGCCTGCGCCAGCTTTGGACGCAGGTGACGCCAGTCGGCTCCCGCTAAGGGAAGCCAGCGCTACCCGCGATCAGGCCAGTTTTTGGCGCAGCAAGTCGTTGACCTGTTGCGGGTTGGCTTTGCCTTTACTGGCCTTCATGATCTGACCCACTAGGGCGTTGAGCGCCTTCTCGTTGCCGGCCTTGAACTCTGCAGCGTTTTTGGCATTGCCCGCGATCACCTCGTCCACAATGGCCTCCAGCGCACCGGTGTCGTTCATTTGCTTGAGGTCATTTTCTTGAATGATCTGGTCGACATAGGCGGCGAGGTCCGTCAGCGCACCGTGCATCGCTGTACATAGAACCTGAAATGCTGTCTTTGCACCGCCGCCACTGATCACGCCGTTGGCGATGCGCTTGATCACTTCGCCCAAAGCGATAGCACTGGGAACCTCGACGTCATCAATTGCGATGCCCCGTTTGTTGATGAAGGCAGAAACCTCCCCGAGTACCCAGTTTGCGGCCAGCTTTGCTTGTCCGCTGGTCACAGCAGCCACTTCAAAGTATTTGGCCAAAGCTTGGCTTTGGGTCAACTGCGTGGCGTCGTATTCGGGCAGCCCATAGTCAGCCACAAACCGATGCGCCATCACACGCGGCAATTCGGCCATCAGCCCTCGTACTTGTTCGACCCATTGCTCTGGAATGCATAGCGGTGGCAGGTCGGGGTCGGGGAAGTAACGGTAGTCGGCCGCGTCTTCCTTGGTGCGCATGGCGCGCGTCTCGCCCGTGTCCGGATTGAACAATACGGTGGCTTGCTCAATAGCTTTGCCGTCTTCAATCTGCTCGATCTGCCACCGTACTTCGTAATCGATAGCCTGCTCCATAAACTTGAAGCTGTTCAGGTTCTTGATCTCGCGCCGGGTGCCCAGCGGCTCGCCGGGCTTTCGCACCGACACATTGGCGTCGCAGCGGAAAGAGCCCTCTTGCATATTGCCGTCGCAAATGCCGATCCAGGTGACGATTTTGTGCAGCTCTTTGGCGTAAGCGACCGCCTCCACGCTGGAGCGCATGTCGGGCTCGGTCACGATTTCTAGTAGGGGGGTTCCGGCGCGGTTGAGGTCAATGCCGGTTTGGCCAATAAAGTCTTCGTGCAAGGACTTGCCGGCGTCTTCTTCCAGGTGGGCGCGCACCAGGCGCACCGTCTTTTTCTCGGCCACCCCATTGACTGCAGGCATAAAAAACTCCACGCCGCCGCCTTGTACGACCGGAATCTCAAACTGGCTGATCTGGTAACCCTTGGGCAAGTCTGGGTAGAAGTAGTTTTTGCGGGCAAAAATGCTGCGTTCGGCGATGTGCGAGCCTACCGCTAAGCCAAATTCGATAGCGCGCTCCACTGCGCCCTTGTTCATCACTGGCAGTGTGCCGGGTAGGGCCAGGTCCACCGCGCAGGCTTGGGTGTTGGGTTCGGCGCCAAAGGCCGTTGATGCGCGGCTGAAGATCTTGCTCGCGGTGGACAGCTGGGCATGCGTCTCAAAGCCAATGATGACTTCATAGCCGGACACCAGTGGGCCGGTTGGGCGGCCCTGTTGTTGTGCTTCAAATGTGTTCACGGTCTCGCTCATGTCAAAAGCCCTTCGGCGTGTGGGTGTGCCAATCGGTGGCTTGCTGCAAGCGGTGTGCCGCGTTGAGCAAGCGGGCCTCTTGCAAATAGTTGCCAATCAGCTGCATACCAATGGGCATGCCCTCGTCGAGCCCGCTTGGCGCGCGGCCGACCGGAACACTCATTCCGGGTAAACCGGCTAGCGAGGCGGACAAGGTGTAGATGTCGGCCAAGTAGTCGGCCAGCGGGTCTTTGTGGGCGCCAATGTGCCATGCCACGGTGGGGGCCACGGGCCCTGCAATCACATCACACTGGGTGAAGGCGTTTTGGAAGTCGTTGGCAATCATGCGCCGAATCTTTTGTGCCTGCAGGTAGTAGGCGTCGTAATAGCCGTGTGAAAGCACATAGGTGCCAATCATGATGCGGCGTTTGACCTCGTCGCCAAAACCTTCTGCTCGGGTCTTCTTGTACATGTCGGCCAGGTCGGTGTACTTGTCGGCCCGATGGCCAAACTTCACACCGTCAAAGCGGCTCAGGTTGGAGCTGGCCTCGGCAGGTGCAATGACGTAGTAAACCGGAATCGACAATTCAGTGCGCGGCAGGCTGATGGGCACCAACACGGCGCCGAGTGCTTCAAACTCTTTGAGCGCGCTGTTAATGGCGGTGCGCACATCGTCGGCCAAGCCATCGGCAAAAAACTCGCGTGGGATGCCAATGCGTAAGCCCTCAATTGAGTCTGCCAAGCGAAGTGTGAAGTCTTCCGCAGGGGCGTCCAGCGAAGTGGAGTCACGGTCAGGGTCTGGCCCGCACATGGCGGAGAGCAGCATCGCGCAGTCTTGTGCCGAATGCCCCATGGGGCCGGCCTGGTCCAAGCTGGAAGCAAAGGCCACCATGCCGTAGCGCGATGCGCGGCCATAGGTGGGTTTGATGCCGGTGATGCCGCAAAATGCGGCGGGCTGGCGGATGGAGCCGCCGGTGTCGGTGCCGGTGGCTGCAGGCGCAAGGCGGGCTGCCACTGCCACTGCGCTGCCGCCCGATGAGCCGCCGGGAATGCGCTGCAAATCCCACTGGTTACGCACCGGCTCGACTTGCGTGTGGCCGACCGCCGCGATAGCCGAATTTTCGTTGCTCGAACCCATGGCGAACTCGTCGCAGTTGACCTTGCCCAGGGTCACTGCACCGGCTTGCGCGAGTTTGGAAACGACGGTCGCGTCAAAGGGTGAGCGGTAGTCTTTGAGCATGCGCGAACCCGCCGTGGTGGCGAAGTCGCGGGTGACAAAAATATCCTTGTGCGCAATGGGGACGCCTTCAAGCGCGCCGCCTTGGCCCTGTGCAATACGCGTGTCTGCAGCGCGGGCTTGGGCCAGGGTGACGTCTTCGTCGATGGCCACATAGGCGCCCAAGTTGGCATGGGCGCGGCTACGCGCCAGAAAGTGGGTGGCGACCTCAACGGCAGAAACTTGCTTGTTGTGCAGGGCCTCGGTCAAGGCGTACACGCCGAGCGTGTGGAGTTCAGAGGATGTGGGTGCGGTCATGGTCGGGGCTTTTTTCTTATTCAATCACCTTGGGCACCAAAAAAAGCCCGTTTTCTACTGCCGGTGCGCTGCGCTGGTTGGCTTCGCGCGTGTTGGGTTCACTTACCGCGTCGTCGCGCAGACGCAAGGCGAAATCGGCCAGTGTCACCACCGGGTGGGCCAGCGGGACGATGCCACTGGTGTCCACTGCGCGCATGGCCTCCACGACCGAGAAAAAGTCGTTCATCTCGGTGAGCAAGCGCGTGCTGTGCGCGGGCGCAAGTTCAAGGCGGGCCAGGTTGGCAATGCGCGCGATATCGGTAGATGTCAGGGACATGGTGCTTTTTGAGTTGAAACCAAAGGTAAATAGGGCCGAATGGGCCCCTTGTGGGCCGGTTTTCCACAGGGTATGGGTTATTATCCTGCCTTTGGCGCGAGGCCTGCGAAACTGCAGTATTTGTCGTCAAATCCCCCCATTTTTAACGATAGAACCGGGGTGATGCGGGGTCGAAGTGCCTTGCATGCCCCAGAGGATGTGTGATGTTTGAATCTTTCCGCCGGTATTTTTCTACCGACCTTGCAATCGACTTGGGCACTGCCAATACCCTGATTTATGTCCGCGGTAAGGGCATCGTTTTGGACGAGCCATCGGTGGTGGCGATTCGCCACGAAGGCGGCCCCCAAGGTAAAAAAACCATTCAGGCGGTTGGTAAAGAAGCCAAGGCCATGCTGGGCAAAGTGCCGGGAAACATCGAGGCCATCCGCCCGATGAAAGACGGCGTGATCGCCGACTTCACCGTCACCGAGCAGATGCTCAAGCAGTTCATCAAGATGGTGCACCCGCGTGGCATTTTCAGGCCCAGTCCGCGCATCATTATTTGCGTGCCTTGCGGCTCCACCCAGGTTGAGCGCCGTGCCATTCGTGAGTCCGCCTTGGGCGCGGGCGCCAGCGATGTGTACCTGATTGAAGAGCCCATGGCGGCTGCCATTGGTGCCGGCCTGCCCGTCAGTGAGGCCAGTGGCTCCATGGTGGTAGACATCGGCGGCGGTACCACCGAAGTCGGTGTTATTTCCCTGGGCGGCATGGTCTACAAAGGCTCGGTGCGTGTAGGCGGTGACAAGTTTGACGAAGCCATCATCAACTACATCCGCCGCAATTACGGCATGCTCATTGGTGAGCCCACCGCTGAAAATATCAAAAAGCAAATTGGCTCCGCGTTCCCTGGCAGCGAAGTCAAAGAAATGGAAGTGCGCGGGCGCAATCTGTCTGAGGGCGTACCACGCAGCTTCACCATCTCGTCCAACGAGATTTTGGAAGCCTTGACCGACCCGCTGAACAACATCGTCTCCGCCGTGAAAAACGCGCTAGAGCAAACCCCCCCTGAGTTGGGCGCCGACATTGCCGACCGCGGCATGATGCTCACCGGCGGCGGCGCATTGCTGCGTGACCTGGACCGTTTGTTGGCTGAAGAAACCGGCCTGCCCGTGCTCGTGGCCGAAGACCCGTTGACCTGCGTGGTCCGTGGTTGCGGCATGGCGCTGGAACAGATGGAACGTCTGGGCGCCATTTTCACCAGCGAATAAGCGGTAGATACAGCGATGCCACTCGGTACGCTGGGCAGAGAGCCGCCGCCTTTCTTTCGGCAAGGCCCTTCGGCCTTGTCCAAGCTTGCCGTGTGCAGTGCGTTGGCCATTTTTTTGATGGTGGCCGACGCGCGTTTTCGGATGATGCAACCTCTGCGCGTGGCGCTGGCTACTGCGCTGTACCCGATCCAATGGTTGGCTATGCGTCCCGTGCTTTTGATCGAAGCGGGTGCCCAGTATTTTGCCGTTGTGACCGCGACGCAGGCTGAGCAAGACGCTGCGCTTAAACGCCGCAGCGTGCAGTCGCAGCGCGTCAACCAGGTCGAGCAGCTGGATCTTGAAAACACCCGCTTGCGCAAACTGCTGGGCTTGCGCGATCGGCTGCAATCCAATTCCATGGCCGCGCAGGTGATCTACGACGCAGCCGACCCCTACAGCCGCAAAGTGATTGTTGACAAAGGCATGGTCAGCAACGTCGCCTTGGGCTCGCCTGTGCTCGATGAGTCGGGTGTGCTGGGGCAGGTGACCCGCGTCTATCCCTTGGTGAGCGAGGTCACACTCATTACTGACCGCGACCACGCTATCCCCGTGCTCAACACCCGCACAGGCGCGCGCGGCGTTGCCTTTGGTGATGTTTCGGGCCGGGCTGATGCGATGGAATTGCGTTACATGGCGGCCAATGCCGATGTGACCGTGGGTGACCTGCTTACCACCAGCGGCGTCGATGGCGTCTACCCACCGGGGTTGCCCGTTGCGCGGGTTGAAAAGGTAGAGCGCCGTGTCGATGCCGTGTTTGCCCGCATTTATTGCGTGCCGCTGGCGGCAGTGTCGGGGGCCGCGTATGTGTTGCTGCTCAACCCGGTGGAGAGCCAAATTCCCGTACGCCCTGAGGCCGAGGTAGCACCCACCCCAGCCAAACGCG
This sequence comes from Burkholderiales bacterium, assembly GCA_038230175.1. Lineage (GTDB taxonomy): Bacteria > Pseudomonadota > Gammaproteobacteria > Burkholderiales > Burkholderiaceae_C > Allorhodoferax. The sequence continues at coordinate 7,531 of JBBRNS010000030.1, read as the reverse complement.
GAGCCGCGAAATGAGCCCTAACACCCACAAAAGGGGCGCACCATGATCATGCGGCCAGGTCAGCAATTGCTGTTGCCGGTGAACCCCTTGTTTGTATGGGGAAGCCTGGTGGCCGCCCTGCTAATCAACATGGTGCAAAACATGGGGTTTGTAGGGCGCTCCGCCGGAAGCCCAGATGTGTTGGCCGTGGTGCTGGTGTTTTGGACGGTGCACCAGCCTAGGCGGGTGGGTATTGTGCTGTCCTTTATGTTTGGCCTGCTGGTGGACGTGCACCAAGCCGGTTTGCTGGGCCAGCATGCCATGGCCTACGCGGTGCTGAGCTTTTTTGCTATCACCATCCACCGCCGCTTGTTGTGGTTTCCGGTGATGTCGCAGGCCGCGCAGGTGTTTCCTTTGTTTTTGGCTGCCCACAGCGTCGAGCTGGTACTGCGCATGCTGGCCGGTGGCACCTTTCCTGGGTTCTGGATGGCCTTGGCGCCGGTCTTGGAGGCCTTGTTGTGGCCGGTGGCCACAATTTTTCTGCTGGCGCCCCAGCGCCGTGCCCCCGACCCGGACGCTAACCGTCCCCTATGATTGAACTGCGCAACGTCGAAGCCGACCTGGCGCGCTTTCGAACCCGCGTCTTTGCCATCGGCGCGCTGGTGCTGTTTTGCTTCTTGCTGCTGACATGCCGCCTGGTCTATCTGCAGGTTTGGCGCCACGACGATCTGCGCGCCCAGGCGGAAAGCAACCGCACCTCCATCGTGCCCATCGTGCCCAACCGGGGGCTGATTGTGGACCGCAATGGGGTGGTGCTGGCCAGCAACTATTCGGCCTACACGCTGGAAATCACGCCCTCCAAAACCGCTGACCTTGAACAGACCATTGACGAGCTGTCCCGCGTGATGGACATCACCACCCGCGACCGCAGGCGATTCAAGAAACTGATGGACGAGTCCAAGAGTTTTGAATCACTGCCCATCCGCACCCGCTTGACCGACACCGAAGTGGCGCGATTTGCCGCGCAGCGTTTTCGTTTCCCCGGCGTGGAGATCAAGGCGCGGCTGTTCCGCAGCTACCCCTACGGTGAGTTGGCCAGCCATGTGATTGGTTATATCGGTCGCATCAACCAGACTGAGAAGGCCAAGATCGAAGAGGACGACGACCAGGCCAACTACCGGGGCACTGATTACATCGGCAAGCTCGGTGTCGAGCAAAGTTTTGAGAGTCAGTTGCACGGTACCACCGGCGTTGAACGGATGGAAACGTCAGCGGGCGGGCGGGCCGTGCGCAGGTTGTCCAGCACCCCGTCCACACCCGGCAATGTGGTGATGTTGTCCATTGACATCAAGCTGCAAAAGCTGATCGAAGACATGTTTGGCCAGCGCCGAGGCGCGCTGGTGGCCATGGACCCCAAGACGGGTGAGGTGCTGGCCTTTGTCAGCAAACCCACCTTTGACTCCAACCTGTTTGTAGAAGGCATCGACCAAGAAAACTGGCAGTTGCTCAACGAGTCACTGGACAAACCGCTGCTCAACCGGGCACTGCGGGGCACCTACCCACCGGGCTCTACCTACAAGCCCTTCATGGCCTTGGCCGCGTTGGAGACGGGCACCCGCTCAGCCACTACGCTGATCAATGACCCCGGCTTTTTTATGTTTGGTGGCCACCGCTTTGGCAGCCCCGAGAACGAGCGCGGCGGTGTGATGGACATGAACCGGGCGATTGTGGAGTCCAGCAACGCCTACTTTTATTCGTTGGCCAATGAGTTGGGCGTCAACACCATGCATGACTTCATGAAGCCCCTGGGCTTTGGGCAGATCACCGGTATTGATATCAACGGCGAAGTGCGCGGCGTGCTGCCCAGCGAAGACTGGAAGCGCCGCTACTTCAAACGCTACGGCGCGGCGCAGCAAAAGTGGTACGCCGGTGAAACCATTTCCTTGGGCATTGGACAAGGCTACAACAGCTTCACCATGCTGCAACTGGCCCAGGCCGTTACCACCATGGCCAACGGCGGCGTCAAGCACAAGCCCCAATTGGTGATTGCTACCCAAGACGCTGCCACCCACGTGCGCGTGCCGGTGGCCCCGAACCCGCCCGAAGACCTGGGCTACAAGCCGGCCAATGTCGAGATCATCCGCAAAGCCATGATTGGGGTGACCCAGCAAGGCACGTCGACGCGCGTGTTCGCCGGCGCGGGCTACCTCAGCGGTGGCAAGACCGGAACCGCGCAGGCGGTCTCCTTGGGTAAGAACGAAAAATACAGCGCCTCCCGCATGGAAGAGCGCCAGCGGGACCATTCGCTCTACATCGCCTTTGCACCGGCCGAGGATCCCAAAATTGCGCTGGCCGTGATTGTCGAAAACGCCGGTTTTGGCTCGACCTCGGCAGCACCCATTGCCCGCCGTGTATTCGACTACTGGCTGCTGGGCCAATACCCCAACCCCGAAGACCTGCTGGCGACAAGCAAAGGCCAGGCCACCGCGCCCATCGGCAAGCCGCTGCTGGCAGCAGACGTGTCTTGGCCGCGTGCCCCGGTGGCCGAGCCAACTGCACCGGCCGCCAGCGCCGCGATTGTGGTCAAAAAAGACCGCTAGCCCTCGCGGAACCTGCGCAAGCAGCTACTAAAACAATAGCGTTTAACGCAGAAAGGCGTCGTAGCTGGTTTTCAGAATCAGCGACGCCACCACCGCGATAAACACCACCCGTACAAAGCCGGTGCCGTGGCGCAGCGCCAGATGTGTGCCGGCCAAGCTGCCCAGCACATTGGCCAGCGCCATCACCAGCGCAAAGTGCCACCACACATGCCCTTTGAGCGTGAACAGCAGCAAGGCCGCCACGTTGGTGGCGGTGTTGATCAGCTTGGCGCTGGCCGACGCGTGTAAAAAATCGTAGCCCAGCAAGCGCACCAGTAAGAAGACCAAAAAGCTGCCAGTGCCCGGACCAAAAAACCCGTCGTACAGGCCGATCAATGCCGCAATGGCGCAGGCCACCGCGCGCTCTTGGGCTAACGGATAGCGGGGTGCATGGTGCTGCCCCATGTCCTTCTTGGCAACGGTGTAGGCCAGCACCAGCACCAATACGGCGGGCAGCAGTTTGCGCAAAAAGTCGGGTGACACCACGGTGACCAACCAAGCCCCCAGCAGCGCGGCCACAAACCCGGCACCGGCTGCTGGCAACAACACTGGCCAAGTCAGCGTCACACGGCGGCTGTATTGCAGTGTCGCCATGCCGGTTCCCCACACGCTGGCGCCCTTGTTGGTACCAAACAAAGTGGCTGGGTGGGTGTTGGGGAAAATGGCAAACAGGCTGGGCACCAAGATCAGACCGCCCCCGCCCACAATGGCGTCGATGCAGCCAGCCAGCAGGGACGCGATTGATGCGAGGAGCAATTCCATGGTGGCATTGTCGCACTGGTGCGGGCGTTGTGACGCTATGGTTTGTATAGCTGCTTGCGCACGTTTGGCGAGGGCTACAGGCCGATTTGGTCAAAAAAAAGCACTGAACCAGTCAGTGCTTTTTGGGGAATCTGCATCCCTAGTTGGGTGCAGTTTTTTTGTTTGTTCGAAGCCGTCTCCTCGGCCCTTCTTCCTTTGACGCTTTGCAGTTGCCACCACATGTCGACCGCTTTGATTTTAGGGGCGGGCGACTTGGCTGTCATCCGGATTAACCCTTCGTTTCTGCTGCTGCGTCTTCCATGATCCATTGCGCGGCCTTCTCGGCAACCATCAGTGTGGGAGCGTTGGTGTTGCCGCTGGTGATGCGCGGCATGACACCTGCATCCACCACACGCAGGCCGGCCACGCCACGCACTTTCAGGCGGCCATCGACCACCGCCATGGGGTCCATGTTGGGGCCGTCCACCGCACCCATCTTGGTGGTGCCCACTGGGTGAAAAATGGTGGTGGCAATGTCGCCGGCCAGTTGTGCCAACTCGGCGTCCGTTTGGTACTGCGCGCCAGGTTTGAGCTCGTGCGGCTGGTATGCAGCCAACGCCGGCTGGGCCATGATGCGCCGGGTGGTGCGCAGCGCGTCGGCGGCTACTTTTTTGTCGGCTTCTGTGCTCAGGTAGTTCGGCGCAATGGCGGGTGCGGCCATGAAGTCGGCGCTCTTGATATGCACCGTGCCCCGGCTGGTGGGGTTCAGGTTGCACACGCTGGCGGTCAGTGCGTCAAAGGTGTGCAGGGGCTGGCCAAAGGCGTCCAGGCTCAGGGGTTGGACGTGGTACTGCAGGTTGGGGTGGGGCTGGCTTGGGTCGCTGCGGGTGAAGGCACCCAGTTGGCTGGGGGCCATGCTCATGGGGCCCGTGCGGTGTAAGGCGTATTCGAGCGCAATTTTGGTCTTGCCCCATAGCGAGTGCGACTGTGTGTTGAGGGTGCTTGTGTTTTGCACAGTGAACACAGTGCGAATCTGCAAGTGGTCTTGCAGGTTCTCCCCCACGCCCGGCAGGTCCTGCAGCACCGGCACACCCAAGGCTTGCAAACGCTCGCCGTGGCCCAAGCCGGACAACTCCAGAATCTGCGGCGAACCCACCGCACCCGCGCACAGCAGCACTTCGGCGCGGGCGGTGGCGGTGACCATCGTGCTGCCATCCCACACCTGTACACCGGTGCAGCGCAGCGCTTGGCCCGCACTACTGGTAGTGGGCGCCGCTTCAATGATCAGCTTGGCAACCTGGGCGCCGGTCCACAATTCAAAGTTGGGCCGGGCGTAGCAGGTGGGGCGTAAAAAGGCTTTGGCCGTGTTCCAGCGCCAGCCGTCTTTTTGGTTCACCTCAAAATAGCCGACGCCTTCGTTGTCACCCCGGTTAAAGTCATCGGTGGCCGGTATGCCGGCCTGCACGGCGGCCGTGGCGAAGGCGTCCAGCACATCCCATCGCAGGCGCTGCTTCTCGACCCGCCACTCGCCCCCGGCCTTATGGTGGCGCAGCAGCTTGCCGTAGAGGCTGGTGCTGCCCATCGGCCACTTTGGCGCCGCAGCCCGTGCACCGTGCCAGGCGCTCGCGCCTTTGTAGTGGTCTTCGTGCAGTAAAAAATAGGGCAGCGTCTGCGCCCAATCCCAGCTGGCATCACCCACCAGTTGGGCCCACTGGTCGTAGTCGCGGGCCTGGCCACGCATGTAAATCATGCCGTTGATGCTGCTACTGCCGCCCAGCGTTTTACCCCGTGGGTAGCGCAGCGTGCGGCCATTAAGGCCCGCTTCGGGTTCTGTCTGGTAGAGCCAATCGGTGCGCGGGTTGCCAATGCAGTGCAGGTAACCCACGGGGATATGGATCCAGTGGTAGTCATCTTTGCGGCCGGCCTCAATCAGCAGCACGCGTTTGGATGCGTCGGCACTCAGCCGGTTGGCCAGCAGGCAACCGGCGGTGCCCGCGCCAATGATGATGTAGTCAAACGTGGTGTCGCTCATGCCCCATGGTACTGGAGGCTGCTGACACGACCCTGCCACATTAATATTTGCGCTATGCAGCCGTTTTTTACCCGAATTGGATCGGCGGGGCACATACTGTCACCACAGTCAACCACGACTGGACGCACATGCAAAGGAGATCATCATGAAATCGACCGCACTTCTGGCCTCGCTCGCCATGCTGGCAGCGACTCTCAGCACGCCCCTGGTAGCCGGTAATCGTGCGCACGACCCCGACTGCGACCACCACCATGTTCAGGATAAGCGCGAGATCAGCGGCTTCGACTACGGCATGCAGGAGGTACTCAACAGTGCGTCTCCGGACACGCCGGGCCACGGGTGGCGTTATTTCACCGACCCCGCAACACGACGCGCCGTCGTGATTAGCCCCCAAGGAAATTATTACTACAGCAACGGCCAGGGCCTGTACTGGATCGCTGCAGAACTGACCTAAAGCTTGCGCAGCGTGCCGAGGCGGCCAACGTTGCGAAGGCAAGGGGCGGCCGGTTCCAGTAATAGTTGGCCAGCCATTCCAATCTCATGCTTGTGTGGGGTTTTGGGTCACGTATGCTGGGTAGACTGAATATTACGTCGCTGTTAGCTGCGGGCCCAAAGGCAACGCACAACTATCAATTCTCGCTGCTCAAAAGCGGTCGCTGATTCCCATCGTTTCTAGGACAGGTATGCTGCGATAGCGGGTGCTCAATTTGACAACGCGAACTTACACAATCGACCCACTACAGTCGTAGCGACCCTCAAAATGAGCGCCTGAAAGCCGACATCCGCTAGTACCAACGGCCGCCTGCGTGAGCGTATGCGGCCATATCTTGGGCGTCATGAGCCTCAATGTGGCCGCGCGGCACAAAGGCCCGCAAGATGCGTTTGCGCACGTTGCGCCTGCACTGTAGCGATGGCGCTCTCATTGATACCAGTTGCCGCATGAAAAATAGCACTCTGTACCCATGTGGCGCGCCCCTTGATATGATCACGGCGGCTTCATCAAAGAGTTGGGTAAAACATGTTGAATCGCACTCTACACAAGCGGGCTTTTGCGCTAGTCTTGCTTGCGATGGCAACTGGTCTAGAAGCGGCGCAAGCCGTGACACCGCTCACGATGATTTATTACGAAAGAAAGCCATTCCATTACACAATGCCCAACGGCAAAGTGACTGGCTTGACCGTGGAGCCTACTGAGCGAGCCTTCGCCAAATTGGGGATTCCAATAATCTGGGAGTTGGTGTCATCCAACCGTGTCCTTCTGATGTTGAAGAGAAACGATGCGCCCGTTTGCAGTCCTGGCTGGTACAAAAATTCGGAGCGCGAAGAATATGCCCGTTTCTCGGCACCAATCTATACCGACCAACCGTTGGTCGGTTTAAGTCGGTCAGATTTCAAAGTCAAGCAGGGTATTACCGCCAAGGAGTTGTTTGAGCAACCTCAGACTCAATTGCTCCTCAAGACCAACTTCACACAAGGTGCGTATATGGATGCTCTTATAGCCAAAATGCCCGCGGGCCAGATCCAATCCGTTTCAACCGATGTGGACAACATGGTCAAAATGATTCACGCAAAGCGTGCAGATTTGGTGATCGCTACAAGTGAAGAGGTGGAGCTTTACGTGGCGAGCGCTGGGTATCCCATGAATACCTTTAAGGTCCTTCGCTTTCCAGATGTGCCCGCAGTTGAGAAGCGTTATCTCGTGTGCAGCCAACAGGTGACAGAACAAGTTATGTCGGATTTCAATAAGGCAATTGCGTCGCGAACCAAGTAGTTCGAAATGCGTACGTCGACAGAATAGTTGGGGGAGTGATCCCGGTCAGCTGCCAATCGTCGGCAGGTGAAAACGTGAACCCGTTTATGCCCGCCACCCAAAGCGGAATTCCAAACTGCATGAGGCACCGCGACCCATTGCCCATTACCGCAAATTCACCAAGTAGTGTGCTGATCGTCGGGGTAGTCGGGTGGTTAGGGGCTTGACCACGGTCCCACCCGCCACTCATTGGCCCCCTAGCGTTTAGATTGCAGGCACCGAAGCTGATCGTTGCCAAAGTGACTGCCGGTCAGCAGTCGTTGACGAATGTGAGCGCCTAGCCCGTTGCCGGTATAGACGGGACAAATTTGTAGGTCTGCTTCCTGCCAG
>JBBRNS010000029.1:0-25422 GCA_038230175.1 Burkholderiales bacterium | reverse complement strand
CAATTTGCCCGATGTCGATGGCCGGGTTGATAGAGCGCCCCACGTCGTGCAGGATGTCCACCGCCAGCACGCGGCTTTCGCCAGTCAAGGTGTCGATGGCGACTTCGGTGCAGGCTGCGCCATAGGCAAAGTAAAAAAACGGGCGCCCGGTCAACGTGGCCTTGTCGTAGTGGATTTTGGGCGTGCGGTAGAAGCCGTCGCTCCAGAGCTGGATGCGGTTGGCGTAGGCCGCTTTGACCACATCGTCAAAGTGCCGGGTCGTCGACGGTGAGATCACGCGCCCGCCTTCAAACCGCACTGCCCCGGCGCCGCAGGTGTCCAAGCCCGCCACAAAGGCGGCCAGGTTGTCGCGCACCCGCCGGGCGGCAAACTGGGCTGCGCGGCCATTGAGGTCGGTGCCGGCGGATGCCGCTGTTGCCGAGGCGTTGGGTACCTTGCTGGTGTCGGCGGCGGTGCACAGCACGCGTGCAAACGGCACGCCCAACTCGTCGGCCACAATTTGTGCGACTTTGGTGTTCAGGCCCTGACCCATTTCCGTGCCGCCGTGGTTCACCTGCACACTTCCGTCTAAGTAGACGTGCACCAGCGCGCCAGCCTGATTAAAGAGCGTTGCGGTGAAGCTGATGCCAAACTTGACCGGCGTAATTGCCATGCCGCGTTTGAGTACCGGGCTGGTCAAATTCCAAGCCGAAATGGCCTCTAGCCTTCGCCGATACTGCGCGGATAGCTCCAGTTTTGATAGCAGTGGCAGCAAAATATTGTCTTCCACGCGCATGCCGTAGTGGGTGGTGTCGCGGCGCTGCGGCGGCGTGGTCGCGCTGCCCGTCGTCATCGTGTCACCGTACAGGTTGCGCAGGCGTACATCCAACGCGTCCATCTTGAGGTGGCGGGCAATGTCGCCCAAAATGGTTTCGATCAGGATCACGCCCTGCGGCCCACCAAAACCCCGAAACGCGGTGTGGCTCTGGGTGTTGAGCTTGCAGCGGTAAGAGGCGATCACTACGTCCTCTAAAAAATAGGCGTTGTCGGTGTGGAAGACCGCGCGGTCGGCAACCGGCCCAGACAGGTCGGCGCTGAAGCCGCAGTTGGCAGCCATCATCAATTGCAAGCCGTGCATGCGGCCGGTGTCGTCAAACCCCACGGTGTATTCATAGGCGAACGGGTGGCGCTTGCCGGTGATCAAAAAGTCGTCGTCCCGGTCCAGTCGCAGCTTGATGGGGCAGCCCAGCTTGTGCGCCGCCACCGCCGCCCACACCGCCATGTGACCGGCTTGGGTTTCTTTGCCGCCGAAGCCCCCGCCCATGCGCCGACACTCCACCCGCACCGCATGGTTGGCAATGCCCAGCGCGTGGGCGACCCAGTGCTGTGTCTCGCCGGGGTGCTGGGTGCTGGAGTGCACGAGCCACTGGTTTTGCTCTTGCGGCAGCACATAGGCAATTTGGCCTTCCAGATAAAAGTGCTCTTGGCCGCCCACCTCCAGCGTGCCACCCAGGGTGTGGGGTGCGCTGGCCAAGGCCGCTTGCGCATCGCCCCGGCGCACAAAAACCGGTGGCAGCACATAACTTTGCGCAGCCAAAGCGTCTGGGATGGTGAGGATGGCGGGCAGCGCTTCAATGTGCAGCTTGACCTGGCGCGCGGCACGGCGGGCCTGCATGACCGTGTCGGCCACCACAACGCCGACCACCTGGCCCACGTGTTGCACCGAGTCGATGGCAAACACCGGCTCATCCCCTGCAAAGGCGGCCAGCATGCGGTCGCCAGGGATGTCTCGGCTCAGCACCACGCCGCGCACGCCCGGCATGGCCTGTGCAGCGCTGGTATCCACCCCCAGCAGGCGCCCATGTGCCACGGTCGACAGGATCGGGGCTGCATGCAGCGTGCCGTGCACTTCCGCCATGTCGTCCACATAGCGCGCTACACCAGCCACCTGGGCGATTGCGCTTTCATGGGCGTGGCCGACACCGGCGGCTGGGCCATCTGCGACAGGGGGCGGGGTGTGTGCGGCGCTCATGGTGCAACTCCCAGCGCCTGCAAGTTGCGCAAATCGGTTTCGACCAGACCTTGGCTCTCCAGCCAAAAGCGCCGCAGCAAATTGCCCAACACCTGGGTGCGGTAGCTGGCGCTGGCGCGCATGTCGGAGATGGGTGCAAATTCGTCCTGCAAAACTTGCATGGCGTGTTTCACCGTGGCCGCATTCCAGGCCTTGCCTTTTAGTGCAGCCTCGGTTTTACGCGCGCGCACCGGCGTGGCCGCCACGCCACCCGCGCCAATGGATACGGTGTGCACCTTGCCATCCTGGATGTGCAGCCGTATGGCTAGGCACACGGCGGATATATCGTCCTCAAACCGTTTGGAGACTTTGTAGACCCGCATGGTCTCGTGCGGGGTGGCTTTGGGCACCTTGATCCAGGCCAGTACCTCGTCCGGTGCCATCACGTTTTGGCGGTAACCGGTGTACAGGTCTTCCAGCGGCATTTCGCGGTCGGCTTGTTTCTTGCCCTTTTGGCGCATGAGTACCACGTTGGCGCCCAGCGCGATGAGCAAGGGCATGGAGTCGCCAATGGGCGAGCCGTTGGCCACGTTGCCGCCCAGTGTGCCGCTGTTGCGCACCGGCAAGCCGGCAAAGCGATGGGCAAATTCGGCCAACTGCGGCCGGTCCGCCACCAGGGCGGCAAAGGCGTCGGTCAGCGTGACGGCCGCGCCAATGGCGATGTGGTGCGGGTACGCCTCAATACGGCGCAGCTCGGCCACGCGGGTGATGTCGATCACCTGGGCAAATTGGCGGTGCATTTTGGTCACCCACAGCCCCACGTCGGTGCAGCCCGCTACCAACTGGGCATGGGGTTGCTGCACCCGCGCGGCGAGCAAGGCGGGGAGGGTGCGGGGGCTGTGGTACGCAGAATTTAATGACAAATCGGCCTCTAGCCCTCGCGGAACCTGCGCAAGCAGCTGCAGATTTGATAGCACTTCTGCCTCGTCAACGGTGCAGAGCGGGGCGGTTTGCATGGTGAGGGCTGCATCCACGATAGGCCGGTAGCCGGTGCAGCGGCACAGGTTGCCCGATAAGGCCGCGCTAGCCTGCTCGCGCGACACCGCTTCACCCCGGGCGGTATGGTTTTGGTACAGGCCAAACAGGCTCATGACAAAACCCGGCGTGCAAAAGCCACACTGCGAGCCGTGGCACTGCACCATGGCTTCCTGCGCGGGATGGAGTGTTGCGGCTGCCGGTGCAGTACCCAGCGTGGGGGCAATAGCCGCCGCGCCGGGCCGCCCCAAGCATGGCACGGCCCCCTCGGGGGGCAGCGACCCGCGCGAGCGGTGGAGCGTGGGTGCAATATCTTCTATTGTCCATAAGGCCATGCCGTCAATCGAGTGCGCCAGCCGGATGCAGCTGTTGATGGTGCGGTACTCCAGTTGCGTGCCATCGGTATTTGGCTCTGCCACCACTACGCAGCAGGCGCCGCAGTCGCCTTCGCCGCAGCCTTCTTTGGTGCCGCAGGCGTGCAGATCTTCGCGCAGCACTTGCAGCAGGGTGCGGCTGGGGTCCACGCCTTCTAGCGCGACCATGCGGCCATTGCGGTAAAAGCGCAGGGTTTGCGGTTTCATAGTCTCTCCTGATACGGACCAGCGTCTACCGGTGTGTACATTGGTAGGCCAAACTGGCCACTAGGCATTAGCATAGAGCCTAATTGCACGGTGCGCATTGCCCGTGTTTACCTGACCAAACCCGTTTCGCATGACCCACCCCCGACTGCAATTGACCGGCATCACCAAGGCCTACCCCGGTGTGGTTGCGAATAGCGAGGTATCGCTGACCGTGATGCCCGGCCAAATCCACGCCGTTTTGGGTGAAAACGGCGCGGGTAAATCCACCCTGATGAAAATCATCTATGGCTCGGTCAAGCCAGACGCGGGTCAAGTACGGCTAAACGGCCAGGTGGTGCACATCCGCAATCCCAAAGAGGCGCGGGCCAACGGCATCAGCATGGTGTTTCAGCACTTCAACCTGTTTGACACCATGACGGTGGCGGAGAACGTGTGGTTGGGGCTGACCCGCACGTCTAGGGCCCCCACGCTTGTCGCTTCGCGTACTACGCTGCCCCCCGGGGGGGCTGAATTGGCTCGGGGCGGCCCTTCGCTGCATTCGCTCGCCGATGTCACCGCGAGCATCATCGCCAAGGCCAATGAATATGGCTTGGACATAGACCCAAGGCGCCCGGTGCACACCCTGAGCGTGGGCGAGATGCAGCGGGTGGAAATCATCCGCGCCTTGCTGACCCGCCCAGAGCTGTTGATTTTGGACGAACCCACCTCGGTGCTCACCCCGCAGGCGGTAGAAAAACTCTTTGTGGTGCTCAATAAGCTGGCCTCCGAGGGGTGCAGCATTTTGTACATCAGTCACAAGCTGCACGAAATACGCGCACTGTGCACCGCCTGCACGGTGTTGCGTGGGGGCAAGGTGACGGGTGTGTGTAATCCGCAGGAAGAATCCAATGCATCGCTGTCGCGCATGATGATTGGTGCCGAGCCAGCGGTTCTAGAGCGCCACAGCCGTGAGACTGGTGAAGTGCGTCTGCAGGTGAAGGACTTAAGCCTTGCATGCGAAGACCCGTTTGGTGTGGACCTGGACGGCATTGCAATGGACGTGCGCGCTGGTGAGGTGGTGGGCATCGCTGGTGTCTCCGGAAACGGCCAAAAAGAATTGCTATACGCCCTGTCGGGCGAAGATTGCCGCGCCCCTAAGGGCAGTATTTGCATGGGTGCGACCGATGTGTCGGCCCTGCACCCCGGCGCGCGGCGTAAACGCGGCCTGCACTTTGTGCCCGAAGAGCGTTTAGGCCGGGGGGCTGTGCCTACGCTCAGCTTGGCCCACAACCTGCTGCTGACCCGTAACGATTCAATCGCTGCGCCGGGCTTTGCCGGGGGTTGGATTCGGGTGGGCCAGTTGCAGGCGCATGCCGCCCGCCTCATCGCGGCGTTTAAGGTCAAGGCCGGTGGGCCGCAGGCGATGGCACGCTCGTTGTCGGGGGGTAATTTGCAAAAATTTATTGTGGGGCGAGAGATTGATGCCAAGCCCTCGCTGTTGATCGTCTCGCAACCCACCTGGGGGGTCGATGTGGGTGCTGCGGCCCAGATTCGCGGCGAGATTTTGGCTTTGCGCGACGCCGGTTGCGCCGTGCTGGTGGTCAGCGAAGAGTTGGACGAGTTGTTTGAGGTCTGCGACCGCCTGCATGTGGTTGCCCGGGGCAAGCTGTCGCCATCCCTTGCAATCGGGGAGGCGACTGTGGAAAAAATTGGCGCGTGGATGAGTGGCTTGTGGGCCAAGTCTTCAGCGGCGGAGGTGGCCCATGGGTAAGCTCAAGTTGGAGTCCCGGCCCGAGCCCTCGCGCTGGTGGAGCTACGGCTCGCCCTTGTTGGCGCTGGCGTGTACGGTAGTTATCGGGCTATTGCTCTTCGTCCTGCTGGGCAAAGACCCGGTGCGGGGCTTGCAGGTGTTTTTTTGGGAGCCTATCAAAAGCGGCTACGCCTTGGGTGAGTTGGTGGTCAAAGCCACCCCCTTGTTGTTAATTGCCTTGGGACTGGCGGTGTGTTTTCGCTCCAACGTGTGGAACATTGGTGCCGAGGGGCAGTACATCCTGGGCGCCATTGCGGCCAGCGGTGTGGCGCTGATGGCCGACAAGACGACTGGCAGTTGGATCGTGCTGGCCGTGTTGTTAGCCGGTGTGATGGGTGGCATGGCGTGGGCGGGGCTGACCGCACTGCTGCGTGACCGCTTTAACGCCAACGAAATTTTGGTGAGCCTGATGCTGGTTTACGTGGCGGTGCAGTTGCTCAGTTATATGGTGTTTGGCCCGTGGAAAGACCCGCAGGGCTACAACTTTCCCCAAACCCAAACCTTTGAGGCTGCTACGCGCATTCCCCGTCTGTTTGCAGGGTCGCGCATGACGATTGGGGTGCTGTTTGCTGCAGTGGGTGTGGTGGGCGTGTGGGTGTTTTTGTTTCGCACCCGCGCCGGTTTTGCGCAGCAGGTGGGGGGGCTGGCGCCTGCGGCATCGCGGTATGCCGGGTTCTCGCCCCGGGTGGCTTTGTGGACGGCTTTGCTGATCTCGGGCGGGTTTGCCGGCTTGGCTGGTGCGCTAGAGGTGGCTGGTCCCATTGGCCAGCTCACGCCCTACGTGCCGGCGGGCTACGGCTTTGCCGCCATCATCGTGGCCTTTGTGGGGCGGCTGCACCCGGTGGGCATGGTGTTTTCGGCGCTGCTGATGAGCATGTTCTACATCGGTGGTGAGTTGGCCCAGTCGCGCCTGGGGCTGCCCAAGTCGCTGACCGGGGTGTTTCAGGGCTTGCTGCTGTTTACCCTGTTGGCCTGCGACACGCTGGTGAACTACCGCCTGCGCTGGGTCCGTGACGTGCCCGCGCCGGTCGCACATGTGCAAGGGAGCTCGTGATGGAATCGTACGCATTGCTGGTGGCCGCAACGCTCAATGCCGGCACCGTGCTGGCGCTGGCGTCGCTGGGCCTGTTGATCAACGAGAAGGCAGGCATCGTCAACCTGGGTGCCGAGGGCATGATGCTGTGCGCCGCCATTGCTGGCTTTGCTGCCGTGGTTGCCACCGGTAGCGACACCATGGGTTTTATGGCGGGCATTGCGGCGGGTGCGCTGCTGGCGGCGGTGTTTGGGGTGCTGGTGATTTGGCTCAACACCAACCAATACGCCACCGGGCTGGCACTCAGCCTGTTTGGCGCGGGCTTTTCGGCCTTTGCCGGTGTTGCTTATGTGCAAGAACTGATTCCTGCACGGACCCACTTTGCAGTGCCTTTTTTGTCCGACATTCCCTTGCTGGGCACCGCGCTGTTTCGCCAGCACCCGCTGGTGTATTTGACGGTGGGTTTTGCCGCCGCCTTGGTCTGGTTTCTGTACCGTACGCGTGCTGGTTTGGTGCTGCGCAGCGTGGGCGAGAGCCCCGAGTCGGCCCACGCACTGGGCTACCCGGTGCGCTGGATTCGCTTTGGCGCAGTGGTGGTGGGCGGCGCACTGTGCGGCTTGGCTGGGGCTTACCTGTCGATCGTCTACACGCCGCTGTGGGTGGAGGGCATGGTCTCGGGCAAGGGCTGGATTGCTTTGGCGCTGACCACCTTTGCCACCTGGCGCCCGGCGCGGGTGTTGCTGGGTGCGTATCTGTTTGGTGGCGTGACCATGTTGCAGTTCCACCTGCAGGGCGCGGGGGTGAATGTGCCCAGCCAAATGTTGAGCATGTTGCCGTACCTCGCCACCATTGTGGTTTTGGCCTTGATATCACGCAACCCGCGCTGGATCCGTATTAACATGCCGACTGCTATTGGCAAGCCGTTTTACCCCGGCGCTTGAATTGCTCCCCCCCAACTGTGCCTTCACTTTTAAAGGAATGTATTGACATGACCGATTTGTACAAACGTTCACTCCTGCGCGTTGCCGCTTTGACTGCTGTGGCAGGCGCAGCCCTGGTTGGCTGCGGCAAGAAGGAAGAACCGGCACCGGTGGTTGCGACCCCCGCACCCGTGGTGGCAGCCCCGGCACCCAAGCCAGAGCCTTTGAAAATTGCGTTCGCCTATGTCGGCCCGGTGGGCGATGGCGGCTGGACCTTTGCGCACGACAACGGTCGTAAAGCGCTTGAAAAAGAATTTGGCGACAAGATACAGACCTCCTTTGTCGAAAGCGTGGCCGAGTCGGCGGATGCCGAGCGCGTGTTTCGCGACATGGTGGGCCAGGGCAATAAGCTGATTTTTGGCACCACGTTTGGCTACATGGAGCCGATGCTCAAGGCAGCGGCCGACAGCAAAAGCGTCAACTTCCAGCACGCCACCGGCTACAAAACCGCTGAGAACATGAGCACCTACGACAGCCGCACCTATGAAGGCGCCTACATGGCGGGTGTGATTGCCGGCAAGATGAGCAAAACCGGCACCCTGGGCGTGGTGGCATCGGTGCCAATCCCTGAGGTGATTCGCAACATCAACAGCTTTACCCTGGGCGCCCAAAGCAGCAACCCCAAGATCAAGACCAAAGTGGTGTGGGTCAACGAGTGGTTCAACCCACCCAAAGAAACCGAAGCGGCCACCAGCCTGATCAACGGCGGTGCGGACGTGTTGTTCCAAAACACCGACTCACCCGCCGTGCTCAAGACGGCCGAGGCCAAGGGCAAGCGCGCCTTTGGTTGGGACTCTGACATGACTGCCTACGGCCCTAAAGCCCACTTGGCGTCTGCGGTGATCAACTGGGGCCCGTACTACATTCATACGGTCAAAGACGTGTTGGAAGGCAAAAACGCATCCACCCAAAGCTGGTGGGGCGTGAAAGAGGGTGCGATTGATATTGTGTCCATCGCAGAAGACGTACCCGCCGAGACCAAAGCCAAAGTGGACGAAGTCAAAGCTGGGTTGAAGGATGGCAGCTTTGCCATCTGGAAGGGCCCCATCATGGACAACACCGGCAAAGAACAAATTGCCAAAGACACGGTGGCCGACGACAAGTTTCTGGGCGGCCTGAACTTCTACGTTAAAGGCGTGGAAGGCAAGATTCCGGGCAGTAAGTAAGCGTTTTTACCCACGTTTGTAAAAGCCGCCTTCGGGCGGCTTTTTTGTGTGGGCATTGTGCGCGTGCATACGTCAAAACGCGGTGCTTAGGGCCAATGCAGCCGCAATCAGCACACCATGCAGGTTGGCTGCAGCAATGGTGGCACGGATCGCCGTGCCCAGCCGTGCCGGCTGGTCTGCAAGCCGAAAAAGTTGATGGCTCGCTGTGATTGAAAGCAAGGCGGGCAACAGGCTGATGATCACCACTTTCGGCAACATTCCCGACAACGTCGCTACCGCCAGCCACAAATACGCGGTACCCACGATCACCAAATAGCCCCAACGTGCACTTTGTGGCCCTAGGCGCGCGACAAGGGTTCGCTTGCCAGCGGATAAATCGGCTTCACGGTCAGGAAACTGGTTGATGTACAGAATGGCAGCAACCAACAACGCGAAGGGCATACCCGCGACCAGGGGTAGGGCGGAGAAGTTGCCCCGTTGTACAAAGTCGGTGCCCAAAACGACCATGAGCCACCCAGCCACGATAGCCAGCTCACCGATGCCGCGTGCCATAAGCTGCAACGGTGGGGCAGAGTAGGCCCAAGCAATGAGCAGGCCCGTCAATCCGATCCCCAGCAACCCAGACGCCGAGTGGGCCGTCAACCACAGTCCGGCGGGTATGACGACGATCAGTAATGTGTAGCCAAAGCTACGGGTTTGCCGCAGGCTGAGAACCCCATTTTGAATAAACCGGCTGCCACCCGTGAAGGGAAACAGGCGTGCGGTGTTGTTGGCGTCTGTTCCGCTCAAGGCGTCGTAATAGTCATTCACCACATTGGCGCCCGCGTGGGCGATCAGCGCAAACAGCACCGTCAAAACAGCTTTGACCATGTCTATGGGGTGGCCGTCCAAGCGGGCCGTACCCAGGCCGATGAGCGCTCCGGCCAGGGTGACGCTGAGAAAAGCGGGGCGGGTGGCGCTGAAATACGTTGCCAATCGACTAGAAAATTGTTGCGGGTGGGGTTCTGAAGATGCCATGGAGTTGATCATGCCATCGGAATTGGAGGTAACCTTAGGGCGTTGAGCTTGATTGGAGTGCACCGTGAACCATAGACCGATTTCTGCCGAACGTTTGCCTGAATTGCTGCGCCGTATGCCCAAGGCCGAGCTGCACATGCACATTGAGGGCTCCTTAGAGCCCGAACTCATCTTCGCCATGGGCCAGCGCAACGGTGTGGCGTTGAACTACCCCAGCATCGAGGCCTTGCGCAGCGCCTATGTGTTCAACAACTTGCAAGAGTTTTTAGACATTTACCACGCGGGCACCACAGTGCTCAAGACCGAGCAAGACTTCTTCGACATGGCCTGCGCCTACATGGCCCGGGCCCAGGCCGACAACGTGCTGCACACCGAGCTTTTTTTCGACACCCAAACCCACACCGGCCACGGCGTGGATGCGCAAACGGTGGTGAACGGTTTGTACCGCGCCTGCGAGGAAGCCCCCGCACGGTATGGCATGACGGCGTCCCTCATTCTGTGTTTTCTGCGCCATCTGAGTGAAGAGGCCGCGTTTGAATGCCTGGAGCAAGTGCTGCCCCTGCGCGACAAGATAGTGGGCATCGGCTTGGCGTCGAGCGAAGTAGGTCACCCGCCTGAGAAGTTTGCCAAGGTGTTTGCCCGCGCCAAAGAGCTGGGCTTTCGGCTGGTGGCCCATGCGGGGGAGGAGGCGCCACCCGCCTATATCTGGAGCGCGCTGGATGTGCTCAAGGTTGAGCGGATCGACCACGGCGTTCAGGCCACCAAAGACACTGCTTTGATGCAGCGCCTTGTGCAGCAGCGGGTGCCGCTGACCGTGTGCCCGTTGTCCAACGTGAAATTGCGCGTGTTCCCCACGCTGGCGCAACACAACCTCAAGCAGATGCTGGACGCAGGCATTGTGGCCACCGTCAACTCGGACGACCCGGCCTATTTCGGTGGCTATATCAACACCAACTTCACCCAAACCTTTGCCGCTTTGGGCATGGACACCAGCCACGCTTACCGCTTGGCGCGCAACAGTTTTGACGCCAGCTTTATCGATGCGCCGCTTCGGGCCCGGTATGTGCAGCGCTTGGACGAAGTGTTTGACAGCTTTGCCGGTTAGCTTCAGACTGGCAACCCGTCGACAATCCGTCGGCGATCCACTAAGCCCGCATCACCATGAAAGCCTACCGCGCCGCCATCTTCTGGTTTGAGCCGTCCTCCGACGGCCCAGGTGCTGCGCGCTATGCAGAAGATGGCTTGCTGGTAGTGGGCCCCGACGCACGGGGTACGCAGGTGGTGCTGGCAGTGGGGGACTACCAGCAGACGGTAGGGCGTTTTCACAAGATGCCGATTGAGCACCTGCCCGAGCGCATCATCGCGCCGGGCTTTGTGGACATGCACCTGCACTACCCGCAAACCAACGTCATTGGCTCGCCCGCCGAGGGCTTGTTGCCGTGGCTAGAGAATTACACGTTTCCAGAAGAAAAACGCTTTGCAGAGCCCGAATACTGTGCGCAAGCAGCTACGTTTTTTATAGCAGAATTGCTGCGCAACGGGGTGACCACCGCCCTGGCGTTTGCCACATCGCACCCGACCTCGGTGCATGCCCTGTTCAGTGCGGCACAGGCGCAGCACATGCGGCTGATCACCGGCCTGTGTTTGATGGACCGCAACGCCCCAGCCGACTTGCTCAACCAGCCCAGCGCGCCGGGTCGGCAAGACGCCACCGAGCAAAGCCTGATTGACACCGAGGCGCTGATCCAGCGCTGGCACGGCGTGGGCCGCCTGGGCTACGCCATCACCCCGCGTTTTGCGCCCACCAGCAGCGCTGCCCAGTTGCAAGGGGCAGGGCAGTTGGCGGCGCGTTACCGTGACGTGTGGATCCAATCGCATGTGGCTGAAAACCTGGATGAGATCGCCTGGGCGCGCCAGTTGTTTCCAGCCTCTCGCAGCTACTTGTCCACGTATGGCGACGTTGGCTTGCTGCGCGAACGGGCCATCTACGCCCACTGCATTCACCTGGGCGAAGCGGACCGTGCCCTGCTGCGCAGCAGCGGCGCGGCGGCGGCGATTTGCCCTACCAGCAATCTGTTTTTGGGCAGTGGCTTTTTTGACTACGCGGCGGCTGACCGGGCCGGTTTTGCGTATGGATTGGCCAGTGACGTGGGCGGTGGCACCAGTTTTAGCCCGTTTCACACCATGCTGGCCGCGTATTACGTGGGGCGCGAAGGCCAGACCAAGCCGGGCCTTTCGCTGCGCCCCAGCCACCTGTGGTGGCAGCACACAGCAGGTGCGGCGCGGGCTTTGGGGCTGGACGGTACGGACGGCCGCCCGGCGGTAGGCAATTTGCTGCCCGGCTGTGAGGCAGACTTTGTGGTGCTGAACCCGCAGGCCACGCCGCTGTTGGCGCGCAAAACTGCGTTGGCCGACAACTTGGAGGAGTTGCTGTTTGCATTGATCGTGCTGGGCGACGACCGGGTGGTTGAGCGCACGGTGATTTCTCAAGCCTTTTAGGCTGCTAGCCCTCGCCAAACGTGCGCAAGCAGCTACTATTTGTATAGCAAATTGCGCGCGCCCAGGTGCGTGGTGTGTGGCGCAGGCGGGGTGCTTACAATGGCGCCACCCTTAGGAGCAGTATCCCCATGAGTATCAAAAGCGACAAATGGATTCGCCACATGGCCGAAACCACCGGCATGATCGAGCCGTTTGAGCCTGGCCAAATTCGCCAGCGCGACGGCAAAAAAATTGTCAGCTACGGCACCAGCAGCTACGGCTACGACATCCGCTGCGCCCCCGAGTTCAAAGTGTTTACCAACATCCACAGCACCGTGGTGGACCCGAAGAACTTTGATGAAAAGAGTTTTGTCGATTTTAACGACGACGTGTGCATCATCCCGCCCAATAGCTTTGCGCTGGCGCGCACCATGGAGTACTTTCGTATTCCGCGCAACGTGCTGACCATTTGCTTGGGCAAAAGCACCTACGCGCGCTGCGGCATCATCGTCAACGTGACACCGTTCGAGCCCGAGTGGGAAGGGTATGTGACGCTGGAGTTCTCTAACACCACACCACTGCCCGCCAAGATTTACGCGGGCGAGGGTTGTGCGCAGGTTTTGTTCTTTGAGAGCGACAAGGACGACGTGTGCGAAGTCAGCTACAAAGACCGGGGCGGCAAGTACCAGGGCCAAGTGGGCGTGACCCTGCCCAAGGCCTAAGCGGTATTCCGAGTTGCAATCCAAGCTACCAGGAGTCTGTGTATGAAGTGGGAAGGCAATCGCCAATCTGACAACGTGGAAGACCGCCGTGATAGCGGGTCTGGCGGTGGGTCCGGTGGTGGCATGGGGCTCTTGGGCGCGCTGCTCGGCAGTCGCTTGGGTGTGGGCGCCATCATTGTGGTTACGCTCGGTAGCTGGGCCCTTGGCGTGAACCCGCTGACCGTCTTGGGCCTGCTCAGCGGCGATGGTGCGCCCAGCGCGCAGGTGAGCCAGGCACCGGCCCATCGGCCACCGGCAGACGACCACATGGCCCAGTTTGTGTCCACCATCTTGGCCGACACCGAAGACGTTTGGAAAGAGGTCTTTACCCAGGGCGGCGCCACTTACCGCGAACCCAAGCTGGTACTGTTCAGGGGCGCCACTGCCACGGCGTGTGGGCAGGGCCAGACTGCCATGGGGCCGTTTTATTGTCCCGGTGACGAAAAGGTCTATATCGACCTGGGTTTTTATGAAACCCTCAAAACCCAATTGGGCGCGCCGGGCGACTTTGCCCAGGCCTATGTGATCGCCCATGAAGTGGGCCACCATGTGCAAAACCTGCTGGGAATTAGCAAAAAGATGGATCAGGCGCGCGGCCGCGTCAGCGAGGCAGAATACAACGCCTTGAGCGTGCGGCTGGAGTTGCAGGCCGACTGTTTTGCCGGCGTCTGGGCAAACCACGCCAACAAGGCACGCCAGCTGCTGCAGCAGGGGGATTTGGAAGAAGCCATTAACGCCGCCGCCAAGATCGGCGACGATGCTTTGCAGCAGGGAAGTGGCCGTGCCGTGGTGCCGGAGAGCTTCACCCACGGCACCAGCGCCCAGCGCCAGCGCTGGTTCGCCAACGGCATTAAAAATGGCAGCGTGAAGGCCTGCGATACCTTCGCCGCGCGCCAGTTATAAGGCTTAGGCGATAATACGGGTTTGCCCCTAGCGAGTAGGGGCGCATTCAGCTATCGGATGGATAGCACTTTTTACAGCTATGCATGACCGAATTGATCACTGAAATTACCGCCGCCCCAGCACTACCGTCTAACGAATTGAACGCGCAAACGCCGCCCATGGCCTTTGCCCAGCTGCAGTTGGCAGCCCCCCTCGCGCGTGCGGTGGCGGAGATGGGTTACGAGACCATGACCCCGATCCAGGCCCAGGCGATTCCTGTGGTCTTGGCGGGTAAAGACGTGATGGGTGCCGCCCAGACCGGTACCGGAAAAACCGCCGCCTTTGCCTTGCCGCTGTTGCAGCGCATGATGAAGCACGAGACCCCATCTACCTCGCCCGCCCGCCACCCTGTGCGCGCACTGGTGCTGCTGCCCACCCGCGAGTTGGCTGACCAAGTGGCCCAACAGGTCAAGCTGTATTCGAAGTACACCGAATTGCGCTGCGCCGTGGTGTTCGGCGGCATGGACATGAAGCCCCAGACGCTGGAGCTAAAAAAAGGCGTTGAAGTGCTGGTGGCCACCCCAGGACGCCTGCTGGACCACATTGAAGCCAAAAACGCGGTGCTCAACCAAGTGGAATACGTGGTGTTGGACGAAGCCGACCGCATGCTCGATATTGGCTTCTTGCCCGACTTGCAGCGCATCCTTTCTTACCTGCCCAAAGAGCGCATCACGCTGCTGTTCTCCGCCACGTTCTCGCCAGAAATCAAACGACTGGCCAATAGCTATTTGCAAGATCCGGACACGATCGAGGTGGCGCGCTCCAATGCGACGGCGTCTACCGTAGAGCAGCATTTCTACAGCGTTGGCGAAGACGACAAGCGCCACGCCTTGCACCAGATTCTGAAAAAACGCGGCATGAAGCAAGCCTTTGTGTTCGTCAACAGCAAACTCGGTTGCGCCCGTTTGGCACGCTCCCTAGAGCGCGAGGGCCTCAAAACCGCCGCCTTGCACGGTGACAAGAGCCAGGATGAGCGCCTCAAAGCCTTGGAGGCATTCAAGAGCGGCGAAGTCGACCTGCTGGTGTGTACCGACGTGGCGGCCCGTGGTTTGGACATCAAAGATGTGCCAGCGGTGTTCAACTTTGACATCCCCTTCAACGCCGAAGACTATGTGCACCGCATTGGCCGTACCGGCCGCGCGGGCGCCTCAGGCTTGGCGGTCACCTTCGTAGGTGGTGGTAATGACGCGCGTCTGCTGGCCGACATTGAGAAGCTGATTAAGACCAAGATCGAACTCGAAGCGGTCGAGTTTGACGAAGACCAACCCAACATCGCCAAGCAAGGCCGCATCAACGACGGCCGGCGCATGTACTCGCAAGAGGCTTCTAGCCACCCAAGCGGCCGTGGTGATGTCCGTGCAGAAGGTCGCGGCGAAGGCCGCAGTGAAAACCGAGGTGACGGCCGAGGTGAGGGTCGCAGCCATAGCCGAGGCGGTCGTGACGATGCACCTCCTAGCCGCGGACCGCGTGCGGGCCGCAATGACTATGTCCGCGCGCCGATTTCGCGTGACCCGTTTTTTGACAAGCCTTACGAAGCACCCGTAGCGGCCGATGCCAATGCGCCGTCGTGGGAAGCCACAGCGCGCCCCGCTGCACGCAGCATCTCGGCCAATATCAAGCACAAGGTTAAGGTGGCGGCGCTGTTCAAGTCACCATCACCAGAGGCGTAGGCCCCAGGTTCAGCTACCCGGTTTTTGTGCCAGGTTTTTGCGCCGCAGCGCATTGCACCTGAATCAGTTCATGTGCACCGCTGCTGCTGCCAAGTCGCAACGCGCTTAGAGCGCCACCCCACACACAGCCGGTGTCCAGGGACAGCACGTCGCTGCGGCCCAGCCACCCCAGCGTTGACCAGTGGCCAAACGCCACCGTGGTGCTCGCTGTGCGTCGGCCTGGCACCTCAAACCAGGGCATAAAACCCGCTGGCGAATCGCCTGCGCCTTCTTTTGTTTCAAACTCCATCGCTCCTTGTGCCGTGCAAAAGCGCAAGCGGGTCAGCGCGTTCACAATCACCCGTAAACGGTCCATGCCCGTGAGGCGCTCGTCCCATTCGTTGGGTGCGTTGCCATACATGGTTTCAAAAAAATCTTGGCTACGCGTGCTTTGCAGTACGGATTCCACTTCGCTTGCCAAGGCCATGGTTTTTGCGGCGGTCCAGGACGGCAGCACACCGGCATGCACCATGAGAATCTCAGTGCTGGACCCTGCGTTAAGCAAAAACGCCAACCGCTGGTGGCGCAGCCAGTGCAGCAAAGCGTAGCGGTCGGGTGCATGCAGCACACCGTCCAAGGTGTCTTTGCGGTGCGGCTTGCGCACACCGTGGTCAATGGCCAGCAGGTGCAAATCATGATTGCCTAGCAGGCAGCGAGCCGCATCACCGTAGGCCATGAGCCGACGCAGCACACCTGCAGAATCCGGGCCGCGGTTGACCAGGTCTCCGAGCAGGTAGAGGGTGTCGCGGCTAGGGGAGAACGCCAGCGTGTCTAGCAGTGTTTCTAGGGCGGTTTCACAACCCTGCACATCGCCAATAAGGTACATTGCCATGTTGTGTATTTTGCGTGGGTTTCATGGATTTCCTGCTGATTATTGTGTTGACCTTGCTCAACGGCGTATTTGCCATGTCCGAGCTGGCCCTGACTGCCAGCCGCAAGGTGCGCTTGCAAGCCATGTCCGACGCGGGCGACAAAGGCGCCCAAGCGGCCCAGGCTTTGTTGGCCAACCCCACCCAGTTTTTGTCGTCCGTGCAAGTCGGCGTTACTTCGATTGGCATGCTCAATGGCATTGTGGGTGAGGCCGCATTCAGTGCGGGCGTAGCCCAGTCGTTACAGGCCAGCTTGCACTTGTCACAGCGCGCATCTGAGGTGTCGGCCACCGCGCTGGTGGTGACATTGATTACGTTTGTGACCATTTTGTTTGGGGAATTGGTGCCCAAGCGTATTGGGCAGTTGTACCCCGAGGCTGTCGCGCGCGTGTTGGCGCGGCCCATGACCTGGTTCGCCTCGGGTGCTAAGCCGTTTGTGCGCTTGCTGTCGATGTGTACCCACGGCATGCTGCGCTTGCTGCGCATTGATGTGTCTGACAACCGCGCAGTGACCGAGGCCGAAATCTCGGCGAGTCTGGAAGAAGGCGTGGACGCCGGCATCATCGAACACCACGAGCACCAAATGGTGCGCAACGTGTTTGGGCTGGATGACCGGTCTTTGTCGTCCATGATGCTGCCGCGCTCCGACATCGAGTGGTTGGATTCCTCGTCATCGATTGCCCAGTGCCTCCAGCAAGTTAGCCGGGGTGGATCTAAGGGCGCGCACTCTTGGTATCCTGTTTGCCGCGCCTCACTCGACCAAGTCGTGGGTTTGGTGAGTGTCGCGCGCCTGCTGGAGT
This sequence comes from Burkholderiales bacterium, assembly GCA_038230175.1. Classification (GTDB taxonomy): domain Bacteria; phylum Pseudomonadota; class Gammaproteobacteria; order Burkholderiales; family Burkholderiaceae_C; genus Allorhodoferax. The sequence goes on along the minus strand of JBBRNS010000029.1, from coordinate 8,272 downwards.
TGGGTGCGGAATACAGCGGCGACGTTGGCACGGTGGTGGAGGCGGTCTCGTTTGTGCCAGAAACGCTCAGCGGCATGGAGTTGATTGAGCAGTTCAGAACCGAGGCTGCACGCATGGTGATTGTGGTGGACGAATATGGCGTAGTGCAGGGCCTCTTGACTCCCCACGACCTGCTGGAGGCCATCACTGGCGAGCTGCAGCCGTCGACCCTGACCCAGGCCTGGGCTGTTCAGCAAGACGATGGCTCATGGGCCCTAGACGGGCTGATGCCGGTGGGCGAACTCAAAGCCCGGCTGGATATTATTGGTTTGCCGCAGGAAGAGCGCGGCCGCTACAACACTTTGGCCGGCTTGTTGATGGCGGTGTCAGGCCGCTTGCCGGGTGTGGGTGAACGTATTGACTGTGCGCATTGGCAGTTTGAAGTGGCGGCCCTGGAGGGCAAGCGGATTGACAAGGTCCATGCGCGGCCGCTCGCCGCGGTGCCTACAGACGGCCCGTGAGACGGTAGCTCAGAATGCCCAGCCATTCGTGCAACACCATTTGCCACTTCTCGGTGCCTTCACGCAGCGAGTAGTCTGTCCACGGTGTTGTGGCACCGGTGCGAAAATCCACCGGGTAGGCCGTCACCCGCCAGCCCGCCTTGTTAAAGGTCCCCACTGCGCGCGGCATGTGCGAGGCCGATGTCAACAGCAGCCACGGCTGCGCGGGGTTGATGCCGGGCAAGCGTGCACTCAGCACCGCGTTTTCATAGGTATTGCGCGAAGCTGCTTCGTATTGCACCTGGTTTTCGGGCAGCCCCATGCTGTCAAAGAAGACGCGAGCGCGCTCTGACTCGCTGGGGCCGCTGCCCAGCAAGGAGCCTTCGCCACCGCTGTAGACAATGCGCAGATGGGGGTTGTGGCGCAGCATGATTACTGGGGCCGTCAGGCGTTCACCGCCATTGGTGAAGAGCGGCTGCATGTGGCTTTGTGCGACATGGCCCGCTTCCGTTCCACCCCCCAACACGACGACACCAACAAAACCCCGCAGATCGGCCTGCGGCGAGAATTCTGGATAGTGGCTTTCTAGGTTGCGCAGAAAATAGTCGGGTGCGGGTTGCCAGCCCATCAAGACGGTGAGCGCCAGTGCACTCAGCACGCAGGTCCGTGCCGCTTTAGGCATGCGCGCCGTCACCAACAGCGACACCGATAAAAGAGCAATCACCCAGGCCAATGGCTGGGTCAGTAAGGCGAGGACTTTGGCGACAAAAAACATGGTCCGACTGTACCAACTCCGGCTGCCTGGCCGTGTGGGCTGGGACAAAATAGTGTCCCATTGCAATAGCGCCTTTTTTGCCAAAGCAGCCATGCCCAAACGCCTAACGCCTCTCGGTCTTCCCGCACGAAAGTCCCGCGTCTGTGCCGATGTGCTGCGGGCTTATCGGCGCACCACCTATGGTGTGGAAGCGACCATACCCTTTGCGGTGTACGTGGGCCAAGCCTGCACCCCGCTGCAAAGCCTGATGGCGTTGCACCAGTGCCACAGCGCTGCCTATATCACCGCGTGCAACCCAACAGGGCGCCGCTTGGGCGACGCCGATAACGCACGCCGTCAGGCTGCCTTGGCAGGGTGTTTGCAGCAAAGGGGCTATGTTTTTCTACAAGGAGAGGGGCAGAGCGCTGATAACCGTTGGGAGGCAGAGCCCAGCTTCTTGGTGCTGGGCATGCCGCTGAAGCTTGCCAAGGCTGTGGGGCGCCGATGGCGCCAAAACGCGATCCTCTGGTGCGGTGCGGACGCCGTGCCGCAGTTGGTGTTGCTGCGGTGAGGGGCGTTGCGGTAGGCAAGTCTTAGTGCGACGGCGCTTTGACCCGGTTGTGTCCGGCCAGTGGGTGATGGCCCGTGAACAGGTCGGTGATTTGGGTCAAAACGTCGCGGGCGGCAAACTCGCCAGCCGATACAGATATGGCCTGCATCAGATCAGGGCGCAAATACCAAAGCTCATAGACACCGCGCGCGATTTGCACTCTGACATTGAGTGAATGGGACTGCTCGTCGCAATGGACAGCCAAGGCAAGCAACATGCCGTTGCGAATGCGCTCGGCGACGACTTCCGGTGCTTCCGACAACTCTCGGCCTAAAAAGGCCCAAAAACTTTTCTTTAAACGCATACCAATAACGACTCAGTGCGTCCGCTTTTTTGGGGCGGCGATGTATTTGGTTGGATGATTACACCTTTAGGGGAATCGAGTAGCCCAATAAATACCCCAATGGCAGGTCAATTGTTGCCCTAATTCCCCGCGGTCGCTCAGGCGTCGCGGTCAATCAGACCGGCTTCGTATTGGTCGCGCATCAGTTTGGCTGCCGAAATGGCGCTGCCCACCAAATACAGCCAGCTGACCACCATAAAGGCCTGATGCCAAGGCGTGATCTCTAAATGCCACAGGCCCCAGGCCATGAGTGCCATGGACGCCACAAAAGCACCCCAGACGGCGCCAATCCAAATGGTGGTGTCTGATGGACCGTCGCGATTGTCGCGAATCGTCTTGGCAACTGCAAAAGATGCGAATACGCAGAAAATCAGGCCGATCACTAAGAATGCGGTGTTTGCCATGTCTTGCGGCATATAAACCACACCCAGTGCGCAAGCCGCGGCCGATAACGCAAGCGAAGTCCAGATCTGGATGCGCCAGCCCATGGTGGGGCGTTGAATAATGAACCGTGTTGGCATGGGATCCCCTTGCGCTGTTGCAACAAAAAACCGCTAGCAAAACGATAGCGGTTTTTGGTTGTGGGTGGTGCCGGAAAGATGAATCGAACACCCGACCTTCTCATTACGAATGAGCTGCTCTACCGACTGAGCTACACCGGCTGGTAAGGCTGCGATTATATCGCTCGGCCTCTAGAGGGCGCCACCAAAAAAGCGGGCTATTTCTGTGCGTCGTGCTCGGTGTGGTAGCGGGTAAGCCGATCAACTTCATTCTTGGAGCCCAAGATCACGCTCACCCGCTCATGCAACTTCGTAGGCTGCACGTCAAGGATGCGCTGGCGCCCGTTGGTGGCGGCGCCGCCCGCTTGTTCGATGAGCCAGCTCATGGGGTTGGCCTCGTACAACAGGCGCAGTTTGCCCGGCTTGCCAGGTTCGCGCTTGTCCCAGGGGTACATAAAGACACCACCGCGCATCAGGATGCGGTGCACGTCGGCCACCATGCTGGCAATCCAGCGCATGTTGAAATCTTTGCCGCGCGGGCCTTCCACACCGGCTAGGCATTCGTCGATATACCGCGTCACCGGTGCATCCCAGTGGCGCATATTGCTCATGTTGATGGAAAATTCTTTGGTGTCTTCCGGGATTCGGACGTTTTCTTCGGTCAGAACAAACGAGCCTTGTTCCCGGTCCAGAGTGAACATCGCGACACCATCGCCTACCGTCAACACCAGGGTCGTCTGTGGCCCGAATACACAGTAACCAGCCGCCACCTGCTTGGCGCCGGATTGCAAGAAGTCTTGCTCAGACACGCCCACGCCTTCGGGCTTTTTGAGTACGCTGAAGATGGTGCCGATGCTCACGTTGACGTCGATGTTGCTAGAACCATCCAATGGGTCAAACAACAGCAGAAATTCGCCTTGGGGGTAGCGGTTTGGCACCACGTAGATGCCTTCCATTTCTTCGCTGGCCATGGCGGCCAGGTGGCCACCCCATTCGTTGGCCTCAATCAGCACCTCGTTGGCAATGATGTCGAGCTTCTTTTGCATCTCGCCCTGCACGTTTTCGCTGTCGGCGCCGCCCATCACGTCGCCCAGCGCGCCTTTGCTGACGGATTGGCTAATGCTTTTGGAGGCGCGGGCTACGACTTCGAGAAGTAAGCGCAGTTCGGCCGGAATATGGCCTTCTTGGCGTTGTTGTTCAACCAGGTAACGGGAGAGGGATATCTTGGGTGCCATACAAATTCCTAAGGGTCAATCTGCCAATGCGCGGTCAATGACTTCGCGCACATCGTTGCTAAGATCAGTCCGGGAGGCGACGCGTGCCAAGGCTTCGCGTGCCGCACCCCGGTAGGGCTCGGCCAGCTTTTTCCAGCGGTCCATGGCTCGGGCCAGGCGGGCGGCGACCTGCGGGTTGATGCCGTCGAGTTCGATCAGGCGCTCGCGCCAAAACACATAACCAGCCGCGTCCTTTCGGTGAAAACCACCGGGGTTACCACTGCAGTAGCTAAAGATCACGCTGCGGGCCCGGTTGGGGTTGCGGATGTTGAAATCGGGGTGGTTGAGCAAATGGCGCACGGCGGGCAGAACCTGGCCGTTGCGGTCTGGCGTGCTCGCTTGCAGGGCAAACCATTTGTCCAGCACCAGCGGCTCGTTTTTGAACAGGGCATGAAAGCGTTGCAAGGCTGGGATAGCCAGCGGGTGGCCGCTGACCACCAGGGCCAGCAGTGCGTTGAAGCGGTCGGTCATGTTGCTGGCGTCTTTGAAGCGCTGCAGTGTCTTGCCCGGCCACACCGTGTCGCCCGACTGGGTGGCGCCGAGGCACAAAAAGTACAGCGCCATGCCTGCCAGCGCGCGACGCCCGCTGGAGACGGTGTCGGGCGTGTAAGCGCCATTTTCCTGATACGCCTCATAGGTTGCTGCCCAGTCGGCCTGCAGGCTGGTAGCCAGCTGCAAGCGCATGCCTTCACGCACCGCATGGATTTGCTGCGGGTCGACCACGTCGAGCTGCTCTGCGATGTAGGTCTCGGAGGGCAGGGTGAGCACCAGTTCTTTGAACGCCGCATCCAAGGAAGGGTCACGCAGTACGCTGCGCATGGCTTCTAAATAGGCATCATTTAGTGCTCCAGCCCTCGTGGAATCTGCGTGGCCAGCTATCGCATTGATAGCGCTGCGCAGGGCCAGGCGTTGGCCTGCTTCCCACCGGTTAAACGGATCAGGGTCGTGCGCCAACAGGCTCAGCAGTTGTGCGTCGCTGTAATCAAACTCCAGAACCACCGGGGCTGAGAAGCCGCGCAAGATGGATGGCACCGGCTCTAAGTCAATGCTGGTGAAGGTGATGCTGGCTTGTGCATCGGTCATTACAAACAGGTGATTGGGCGTGCTGGCTGCGTCACTGCCTTGCACCTGCAGGGCCACGGCTGCGCCGCTGGGTGCGACCAGACCAAGCAGCACGGGAATGACAAAGGGCTCTTTGGGGGCTTGGTGGGGCGTAGGCGCGCAGCTTTGGGTGAAGTAAAGCGTGTAGGTGCGCGCTGCCGCATCAAATTCACCCCGGGCGGCCAAGCGAGGGGTGCCGGCCTGGCTGTACCAGCGTTTGAACTGGGGCAGCAGTTTGGCCAAGCTGGAGTCGGGGTTGGCGTCCGCCATGCTCTGGGCAAAGTCATCACAGGTGACAGCCTGGCCGTCAAAGCGCTCAAAGTACAGCTTCATGCCCTTGGCAAAGCCGTCGCGGCCCACCAAGGTTTGCATCATGCGCACCACCTCGGCCCCTTTTTCGTAAATGGTGACGGTGTAGAAGTTGTTGATCTCGATGTAGCTGTCCGGGCGCACCGGGTGGGCCATGGGGCCGGCATCTTCGGGGAACTGGGCGGTGCGGAGCACGCGCACGTCTTCAATGCGTTTGACCGCGCGGGCCGATGCGTCGGCGCACAGGTCTTGGGAAAATTCTTGGTCGCGGAACACGGTTAGGCCTTCTTTGAGGCTGAGCTGGAACCAGTCGCGGCAGGTGATGCGGTTGCCGGTCCAGTTGTGGAAGTATTCATGGCCTACGACGGATTCGATGTTGGAAAAATCCGCGTCCGTTGCCGTGGCCGCATTGGCCAGCACGTACTTGGTGTTGAAGATGTTGAGGCCTTTGTTCTCCATGGCGCCCATGTTGAAGTCGCTGGTGGCGACGATCATGAAACGCTCCAAGTCCAGCGGCAGCCCAAAACGGGCTTCATCCCACGCCACCGACGCCATGAGTGAGTTCATCGCGTGCTCGGTCTTGTCCAGGTCGCCCGGACGCACATACACCTGCAGCAAATGGTCTTTGCCATTGCGTGCGGTGATTCGCTGCTCACGTGCAACCAGTTGCCCGGCCACTAAAGCAAATAGGTAACAGGGCTTCTTGTGGGGGTCTACCCACTGGGCGAAGTGGCGGCCATCGTCCAGGGTGCCGCTGTCGACCAAATTGCCGTTGGACAGCAGCACCGGGTACTTGGCTTTGTCAGCGCGCAGGGTGACGGTGTAACTGGCCATCACGTCGGGGCGGTCTAAGAAGTAGGTGATACGCCGAAAACCTTCGGCCTCGCACTGGGTGAAGAACGAGTCGTTGCTGACATACAGCCCCATCAACTTGGTGTTTTTGACCGGTGCGCAGGTGGTGAAAATTTCCAGATCAAACGGCTCATTGCCTTCGGGCAAATTTTCCAGCAGCAGCTTGTCGCCCTCCAACTTGAACGAAGTGCCTTGGCCATTCACCAGCACCCGCGCTAGGTTGAGTTCTTCGCCGTCCAAGCGCAGCGCTTGGGCGGCCACGTCGGCGTTACGGCGCAGGCGCATTTTGTTCAGCACCCGGGTTTTGGCAGGGTCCAGGTCAAAGGTCAGGGCAACGGTCTCAACCCAGTAGGGTGGGGCGCTGTAGTCCGACCGGTTGACTACGGTGGCCACGCCATTGTTCTCACGCAAATGCATCATGCAGTGTCTCCAGAAATTGTGATTCGAATAATTCGTTGTAATCGCGCACAGCGGCCAGCACATGGGGCCCCGCCAGTTCGGCGGCGCTGTGGGTGGTGCACAGGGCGACCGCGCGCATGCCGGCGCGGCGGGCCGCTTCGATGCCAAAAGGTGCATCTTCAAACACAATACAGGCTTCAGCCCTCGTATTCATTCGGTTGGCTGCTTCTAAAAATATAGCAGGATCGGGTTTGCCGGGCAAGCCTTCATCGCCGCCTACGACCGCATGCGGCGCTTGGGCCATTTTCAGGTGGCCCAGTACAAAGGCGATATTTTTTTGGTCGCCGGCAGTGCCGACACCCACCTTCAGGCCCCACGCCAGCGCGGCGCTCGAAAACGCCTTGAACCCGGCCACCTCCGAGAAAACCGGCGCGTACAGCGCCCGGTAAATGTCTTCTTTCTCATGGATCAGGCTCCAGGCCTCGGCGTCGTCCATGTCGCGTTGGAACAGTTCACGGATACATTCCGCCCCATTGCGCCCGGTGGTGCGGCGCATCAGGTCGGGCAGGTCTAAGGTGATGCCATGGCGGCGGGTGAATTCCACCCAACTCTGGGCGTGCCAAGGCATAGAGTTCACCATGGTGCCATCCATGTCGAAGATTAACGCCCCCACGCTTGTCACTGCGTGTACTGCGCTGCCCCCCGAGGGGGTGAATTTTCCTCGGGGCGGCCCAGCGGAAAATTGACCTACCCCCACGCTCCGCCGCTTGCGCGGGTCGCTGCCCCCCGAGGGGGCTAATTTTTCTTGGGGCGGCCCGGCGAAAAATTGCCCTGCCTCCACGCTGGTCGCTGCGGTTTGCACCATCAAACGCCTTGCTTCAAAGACGCTTCAATAAACACATCCAAGTCGCCGTCCAGCACCTTTTGGGTGGCTGAGACTTCGACGTTGGTGCGCAAGTCTTTGATGCGGCTGTTGTCCAGCACGTAAGAGCGAATTTGGTGGCCCCAGCCCACATCGGTCTTGGAGTCTTCCAATTTTTGCTGCTCTTCTTGTTGCTTGCGCATCTCAAAGTCATACAGCTTGCAGCGCAGGCGTTTCCAGGCCACGTCGCGGTTGCCGTGCTGGCTGCGCCCGTCCTGGCACTGCACCACGATGCCGGTAGGCAGGTGGGTTAGTCGCACGGCGGAGTCGGTCTTGTTGATGTGCTGGCCACCTGCGCCGCTGGCACGGTAGGTGTCGGTACGCACGTCTGAGGGGTTGATGTTGATCTCGATCGAATCATCAATCTCAGGGTACACAAACACCGATGCAAACGAGGTGTGGCGCCCGCCAGACGAGTCAAACGGGCTCTTGCGCACCAAGCGGTGCACACCGGTTTCGGTGCGCAGCAGGCCAAACGCGTATTCGCCTTCGATCTTGATCGTGGCGCCTTTGATGCCCGCCGTGTCACCGGCAGTCTCATCTTCAATGGTGGTTTTGAAACCCTTGCGCTCGGCGTACTTCAGGTATTGGCGCAGCAGCATGCTGGCCCAGTCGCAGGCCTCAGTGCCACCGGCGCCGGCCTGGATGTCAAGAAAACACGGCAGCGGGTCGGCCGGGTTGTTGAACATCCGGCGGAACTCCAGGTCCTTGATGGTCGTGTTGAGCTTG
>JBBRNS010000028.1:0-25594 GCA_038230175.1 Burkholderiales bacterium | reverse complement strand
AGTTCGCGGTAGACGGCGATCAGGTCCTGCACACCGCTGACCTTGCACGACAGGATGATCTGGTTGCCGTCCATGCCCATCTCTTCGGCGCGTTTGGCCGACTCGATGGCGGAGGTGATCAGCGCCTCGTACATCACCAGCTTCGCGTCCCACGGCTCGGAGCGCAGGCTGTTGATGTCCATCAGGCTGGCCAGCAGCTCCTGGTCCAGGCTGCCCCAATTAACGCCGATACGAATCGGTTTCGACCACCGAATCGCGGCTTCCACCATCAGTGAAAACTGGCGGTCCCGCTTGTCGCCCTTGCCAACGTTTCCCGGGTTGATGCGGTACTTGGACAGCGCCTGCGCGCACTCCGGGTAATCGGTTAGCAAGCGGTGGCCATTAAAATGGAAATCACCCACCAAGGGCACATCGACACCCATACGGTCGAGTTGCTCTCTAATATGGGGAACTGCCTGAGCAGCCTCTGGCGTGTTCACCGTTATTCGAACAATTTCAGAACCGGCAAGTGCCAACTCTTTCACTTGGATAGCAGTACCGATGACATCCACCGTATCCGTATTCGTCATGGACTGAATACGAACCGGCGCACCGCCACCTACGGTAACGACACGCGAGCCCCAGACAACGGTCGCTTGAAGTGATGTTCGAGTCAGTGGCTCCGCCAGAGCAATTGGCATGCTGGAGTCCATTATTTCACCTCAAATCGTGCGACGTTGTCCTTGGCAACCGCTTGCAACCCAAACGGCACACCCCGGACCGAAACATCCAGAGAATCGGCGGCTCCGACCACGACTACCAAGGGCGATGCGCCGCCGACATGCACCGACTCACCCGCCACCATAATCTTCATCAACTGGACCGTACCCTTGGCGTCGACTACCTTGACCCAGGTTGGCCCGCGGGCTTTTAGCGCGAGCACGTCGGAACCCAGATCGCCGACGTTGATTGGAGCTGCATCTGCTTGCTGCGCAACTGCGCCATCTCCGGTCACCGCGATAACCGGCATTGCTTGCTCCGCTTCTGAAGCAGCCACGACCGGCTGTGCAGAGCCCGACTCCAATATCTGCACCGGGGGAACATTCACTTCTAAGCCCATATTGGATTCCAACATTGGCGCGGCATCCTCTGGCCCGTTGGAGGATGGAACTGGGGCAATCTGCGGAGTCACATTGTCAATCGCAGCCTGCTCTCCTCCGCGCAGATGAAGTTTTTGCAGCTGGGGCAAAAAAAACACGGCAATGGTTGCTACCAAAAATACAAGGACCCAAAGCGCGGAAGGCTTTGCAAACAATCCCGGGAACGACAAGGCACCGGATTTTCCATACGCATAAAAAGGCTCGTTCACTGAGCGGCTTCCAGCGCCAAGCTGGGGCGCATGCCCGCGGGGCAGTTTATCCAATATCGGCGCAGCATCAATCTTCAGCGTGCGACAAACACTTGACGCCAACGCCCGAACAAACACTGCATCGGGCAACAAATCAAATCGGTCAGCCTCCAAGGCCTCTAACTTCTTGACAGGAACTTTCATAGAAACAGCCAACGCGGCAACGTGAAGTCCAACAGACTCCCTCGCATTGCGCAACATTCGACCTGCGGTGAGCGATTGCGCGAGATTTCCCGCATCCAAACCATTGCCTTGAACGGAGTCAACGCCATCACTCATTGAATGCACCTCGCTCATACAAAGACAGTTCAGGAGACTCGCCAAAACGCTTTTTCAGCTGGGCACCCAGCTGCGCCACGGCATCACGATTGCCAAGCTTGCGTTCGACCCGAATTCCCAACCAAAGCGACTCTGCGTTCGCGTAGTCACTATTATTGATTCTGCGGACGTAAAACAGGGCGCGGGTGTAATCACCACGCTCAAACAACAAAAGAGACAAGTTGTATCCGGTTACGGGATTACCCGCATCGAGCTCGTACGACCGCAAAAGACTCACTTCCGCTTCCGCTTTTTGCCCCGCCTTCACTTGGCACAAGCCCTGCGCCATCCATGTCTTGGCACGTTCGCCGTAGGCCGGCGTCGCCAACGCTTTACCAAACAACTGCAAGGCCTCTGGCATTCGATCATGGTGGCATAACAGCCATCCGTAGTTATGCTGCACAGATGCGGCGCTAGGGTTCAGTACCAAAGCGCGCTTGTAACTTTCTTCCGCCAAGCGTACATCATCCAGTTTTGTGTATATGAGGCCACGCAGGTTGTACGCTTCAAACAAACTCGGGTCAGTCACGATCGACTGTTTGACCTCGTCCAAGGCAACGGTCGTTTGCCCTTTTTCAAAGTACCCCGAAGCCAGTTCTAAACGAATTCTGGCGCGCCTTCGTGTGGCTGGCTCATCTGATTCAGTCTGTAGATCTGCCTTCGGTGCAACACCCGGATTTACACCAGAGCAAGCTGACAAAAAAGCACCGGCTGAAAAAACAAGGGCTATCAAACCCAAGCTAGGCAAAGCCAAAAGACCTATTCGACTACTAATTGTCATGACTACCGCCCGATCTTTCTTGCATTGCAGGTTCATTTACAGCCTTGAGCATGATGGTCCGTTGCTTGGTAATACGCCGCGCAACGTCCGTACGGTCGCGCACGTCACCCGCCAGCTGACCGCAGGCAGCATCAATATCGTCACCGCGTGTCTTGCGGATCGTCGTAACGATACCGCCGTCGCTCAGAATCTTCGCAAATGCCAAAACCCGTTGTTGGGGCGAGCGCAGAAGACCCGAAGCCGCGAACGGATTAAACGGAATCAAATTGAATTTGCACCAGGACGCGCCCTCGGCCCGCGACCGAACCAGGGCGAGAAGCTCTTCTGCCTGTGCGGGAGAATCGTTAACACCATCCAGCATGCAATATTCGAACGTGATGAAATCGCGCGGCGCGTGCTGCAAATAGCGCTGACAGGCATCCAGCAGCTCCGCAATTGGGTATTTGCGATTCAGTGGAACCAAGTCGCTGCGCAGCGCATCATTCGGGGCGTGCAGTGAAACCGCCAACGCAACCGGACAATCAAGCCCTAAGCGATCAATCATCGGAACGATTCCGGAGGTTGACACGGTTACACGTCGGCGTGACAAACCATAAGCATGGTCATCGAGCATGACCTTGAGCGCCTGCACCAACGCCGCATAGTTTTGCAGCGGCTCACCCATGCCCATCATCACCACGTTGGATATGACGCGCTCTGTCACACAAAGGTGTTTGCGTAGAAAATGTTCCGCAAACCAGAGCTGCGCGACAATTTCGCCAGCGCTTAAGTTACGGCTAAACCCTTGGTGCCCGGTCGAACAAAAACGACACCCAACCGCGCAACCCGCCTGGGAGGAAATACATAAGGTCCCTCGGCCATCTTCGGGGATAAATACAGCCTCCACCGCATCGCCATTGCCCACATCGAAAAGCCACTTGATGGTCCCATCCGTTGACAAATGCTGCTCCATCACCTTGAGCGGTTGAATACAAGCAGAAGCCTTGAGCTTCTCACGCAAGGACTTGGCCAGATCGGTCATTTCCTCAAATTGTGAGGCGCCCTTTTGGTGAATCCAGCGAAACAACTGGGTAGCACGAAAACGTTTCTCCCCCAGTCGTTCACACAAAACGACCAATCCCTCAAGATCGTAATCCAGCAGGTTGGCCGTCATTGTGCGAATCAGCGTGAGTACACGCTCATGCCAGGAAAGAAAAAGGCGATTTCGGCTGCCGCTGTTTCAGCCGCATCAGAGCCGTGCACCGCATTGGCATCGATGCTGTCTGCAAAGTCGGCGCGAATGGTCCCTGCATCTGCCTTCTTGGGATCAGTGGCACCCATAAGGTCACGATTCTTCAAAATCGCGCCTTCACCTTCGAGGGCCTGGATCATGACCGGTCCAGAAATCATGAACTCAACCAGATCCTTAAAGAATGGGCGCGCCTTGTGTACGGCATAAAAGGCTTCAGCCTCGCCGCGAGACAAATGCGCCATGCGAGCTGCGATGACTTTCAAACCGGCCGCCTCAAAACGGGCGTAAATTTGGCCAATCACATTCTTAGCGACGGCATCAGGTTTGATGATAGAGAGGGTGCGTTCGATAGTCATGGTATTTCCTGGGCTGTAAATGGGAGAATCTTCTAGCTTCGCGGGAAGCAAAGCCTTTGATTTTAGCACCCTAAGTACTAACGATTACGGTCATTGCGGCGTGGGCCGCCGTTACCTCCACGCGGCCGCTGACCCGGTCCCTGCTCTTGACGCTGACGTGTAAAGCTGTCGGCACCGATGTACCCAAATGCCGTTTTCATCGGATCCGGCTGCGCGGCAATGCCGCGCCCAGCTCCTGCGGAGTCTTGGCGCCCGCCACCGGATCGGCCATTAGGCTTACCGGCACCACCACCCGAAAAACCACCAGTCGGGCCATTGCGTTGACCTGCGTTGGAGCCACGTGGACCACCCGTACGTCCGCGTCGAGGCCGTCCGTCGCGGGGCGCCGCGTCCGGCTTGCCGCCGTCGACTCCCACAAAACCCGGCGCCTCTGCACGCCCACCCGATGCTTGCATCAATGCGCGAATATCCAATTCGTCGAGTTCCATGCAGGCGCCACGCTTGAGGCCACGCGGCAGCACCATGGCCCCATAGCGAATGCGAATCAACCGACTCACGGCGTGGCCAACCGCTTCAAACATGCGTCGAACCTCCCGGTTACGCCCCTCGGAAATAGTGACACGGTACCAACAGTTAGCGCCCTCGCCACCACCGTCTTCAATCGACCCGAACTGCGCCATACCATCGTCTAGCTTGACGCCACCCAACAACATTTGCTTCTCGTCCTTACTCAGCGAGCCAAGAACCCGAACCGCATACTCGCGCTCTAATCCAAAGCGCGGGTGCATCAGATTATTGGCCAACTCCCCTGAGCTTGTGAACAACAACAATCCCTCGGTATTGAGATCCAAGCGACCAACGGACTGCCATTTTCCTTGGTGCAGCTTGGGCAAGCGGCGAAATACTGTGGGCCGGTTTTGTGGATCGTCATGGGTAACGACCTCTCCGGCGGGCTTGTGGTACGCAATGACCCGCGCAGCTGGTGGATCAATGCGGTAACGAATCGGCTTGCCATTGACCTTGATATGGTCCCCAAACTGAATACGCTGCCCAATATGGGCAGGCTCGTTGTTCACCGAAATACGACCTTCAAGGATCAGTTGCTCCATCTCTAGGCGCGAGCCCATACCCGCCTGAGCCAACACCTTGTGCAACTTCGGTGTTTCGACCATGGCAGAGAGCACTCGCTTCGGGGGTGCCAATTCCGTCAACTCTTCGTCTGCATCAAATTGACCAGAGACCACATCGTTAAACCGGTTCGCATCGAGGTCGTCGCTCGGTACTTCGGTACTCGGCTGCCGCGCATCATCCGGCTCTTGCGTGATAACTGTGGGTGTATCAGGGTTGGTGTTATTCATTTTCAATCCGTCCTAAACAGGATCCATATTGGGACTTTCAGCGTCCAATTCCATATCCATTTGCAATGCACCGCCATTGGACGGTGCATCAAGTGATTCGGCGAGCACGCCGAACACATCACTGGGCTGCGTCACGCTATCCAACAACGGCAGTTGGTCCAACGACGCCAGCCCTAGGTCATCCAGAAACTGCTTCGTTGTTGCGAATAGCGCCGGGCGCCCAGGCGCCTCTCGGTGTCCAATCACTTCAACCCAGCCCCGGTCTTCTAATTGCTTGATCAACAAGGAGTTGATCGTGACCCCGCGAATATCTTCCATATCTCCCCGGGTAACGGGTTGACGGTAAGCAATGATCGCCAGGGTTTCCAAGGTTGCCCGCGTATATCGCGGCGGCTTTTCGGGATGCAACCGATCTAGATAGTCACGCATCTCCGGCCGACTTTGAAACCGCCATCCAGTTGCGACAGTGACAAGCTCGACGCCTCTACCCGCCCAATCCAGGCTCAACTCTTCCAAGAGAACTTTGAGCGAGTCGGTCCCCAGCGCGTCATCAAACAGAACCCGCATGTCACGCAATGTCAAAGCTTGTTGCGAGCAAATCAACGCGGTCTCCAAGACCCGCTTTGCGTCTGCCATATTCATAGTCAGGCTTTTTCCGGAAACGCCACCCACGGGGCGAACAATCTAAGTGAGTCCATTCGGACGGCAGCAGGCGTGAAGACGATGTCACCGTGCCAAGCCCCATCCAAATCCGAGGGGGCATCAAGCGCTTTGCAGCTTTTAAAGCTGATTGTAGCTTAGCCCCCACTCTGACAACAGCCCTGCAAAATCTGCCGGGGGCTGGGCGGCAAACACCAACGGCTGCCCCGTCACCGGATGGGTGAATGCCAGCCTGCAGGCATGCAGGGCCTGCCGAGTCATTCCCGGAGCTGAGGCACCCCCATACAACACGTCGCCAACCAAGGGGTGCCCCAGCGACGCCATATGCACACGTATCTGGTGGGTACGTCCGGTGTGGAGGATGCAGCGCACAAAACAACCGCCGTGTGTATTTGCCAGCAAAACCACGTCCGTCTTAGCCACCTTGCCCGGTGTTCGCTCCAGGTCGACCACAGCCATGCGCAACCGATTGCGAGGATCACGCCCAATTGGCAACTCGACCGTTACCCTTGCCGCACCGCTCCAAGTGTGGAGGGCCAAGGCCAGGTATTGACGACTTACGGTGCGTGCGGCAATCGCTTGTACCAAGGCATCCATCACCGCGCGCGAGCGGGCAACGACCATGATACCACTGGTGTCCTTGTCCAGCCGATGGACAATGCCCGCACGGGGAACGGCGCTGAACGCCAGGTCAAACGCCAGCAGGCCATTGAGCAAGGTGCCACTCCAATTGCCAGGTGCTGGGTGCACTACCAGGCCGGCAGGCTTGTTGATAACCATCAAATGTGCATCTTCGAACACCACATTGAGTGCCATCGCTTGCGGCGTAAATGCTTGACTCTGCGGTGTGGGTCGCAACTCAATGGCACAGGTATCACCCGCCTTGACGCGCTGGGAAGCCTTGCACACGCCCTTACCGTTCAAGGTGACGTGACCGGCCTCAATGAGCTGCTGCAAATAGCTGCGCGAAAATTCCGGCACCACATCTACCAGCGCACGGTCAAGGCGCGCGCCATGCTGAGTCGCCGCAATGGTGACAGTGCGCCATTCGGCGTCGGCGACTGCCTCATCCCCTTCTTCACTGTCCGTGCCATTAAAGGGGATCGATATAATTCCATCGGTCTGTTTCAAGAAAGTTTCCAAATATGCGTCGTGCCAAATTATCGGTCGTTTGTGCCTGCTTGTTAGTCGTGGGTGCAGGCACGATGACCGGATGCTCCACCACCCCGGTGGATCCTACCGCTGGCATGAGCCCCAATACGCTGTACTCAGAGGCAAAAGACCAAATGTCTTCAGGCGAATGGGATAAAGCGGTTCCTCTCTTGGAAAAGTTAGAGGCCAAAGCTGCGGGCACGCCGCTGGCACAGCAGGCGCAGCTGGACAAGGCGTATGCGCACTACAAAGCGGCCGAGCCCGCGCAAGCAATCGCTACGCTAGACCGCTTTATCAAGCTGCACCCCGCGAGCCCCGCGTTGGACTACGCCCTGTACCTCAAAGGCATTGTGAACTTCAACGGCGACCTTGGAATGTTTTCAAAAGTGGTTCGCCAAGACCTCGCCGAACGCGACCAAAAGGCGTCAAAGGAATCGTTCGAGTCTTTTAAAGAGTTGGTCACCCGCTTTCCGGACTCGCCGTACAGCACCGACGCCCGCCAGCGCATGAACTACATTGTCAGTTCATTAGCGCAATACGAAGTACACGTGGCGCGGTACTACTTCAAACGAGGCGCCTATTTGGCGGCCGTTAATCGGGCCCAAATCGCCGTTTCGGACTACCGGGATGTGCCAGCCATTGAAGAAGCACTCTACATTATTTACAAGTCTTACGACATCCTCGGAATGTCCCAATTGCGTGACGATTCCAAGCGTGTGCTGGAAAAGAACTTTCCCCAATCAGAGTTTCTGGTCAAGGGTCTGAAGCAGAGTACGGATCCGTGGTGGAAGGTCTGGTGAGCGCGTTCAGCGCTTCCACAAATTGACCTTCGTTTAGTAAGCGCCGCATACTGGGCAATGTCGAGACAATTTTTCGGCCATAACCCATTTGCGTCAGCCGAACATCGCACACCACCAATATCCCTCGGTCTGACTCGGATCGAATTAACCGACCCGCGCCCTGCTTGAGTGCCAGTGCCGCCCGCGGTATGTGGTAGTCCTTAAACGCACTTTTCCCGCATTCCGTGAGCTGCTGCGCACGTGCCAAAACAACGGGGTCTTGCGGTGGAGAAAAAGGCAGCTTGTCGATGACTACCATTTGGAGTGCATCGCCCGCAACGTCAATACCCTCCCAAAATGAAGTCGATGCAACCAAGATACAACCGGGCTTACCGGCGCCACTGGCCTGTGCAAAGCGTGCAACCAGCTCACGTTTAGGCGCTTCTTCTTGAACCAAGATTTCCATTCCGTCCGATTGGGCAAAATGCGACCGCAAAGCCTGTCCCAAATTGCGCATGGACTGCAGGGTCGTCGTTAGCACCAAGGTACGTCCACCCAAAACGCTAGCGCCTTGTGCGACCAATGCCGCCACTGCGGCGCCATGCTGCGGATCGGCCGGTTTGGGCATATCGGCAGGAATGTACAGGGCGGCTTGTTTGGCGTAATCAAAGGGGCTTGGAACCTGTAGGAGCTGGGCGCCGTGCAGACCACAGGTATCCAAAAACCACGCCATGCTGGCATCGTGACCCAGCGTGGCCGAGGTAAACAGCCACGCTTTGCGACCCAGGATGGAGTCATTTTGTGAGGCCAAAACGCGTGTCCGCATCGCGTCGGCAATATCCAGAGGCGACTGGATCAATACCGCCTGTCGCCCTGCCTCCAGCCACCGCACCTGGCCCGGCGAAACCGTGTTGGCAAAGTGGTTTAGTTCTGCAGCCAAATTACGAGTACGTACGGATAAGGCATTCAGCGATGGAGATGACTCGGATAAAGCCCGCAATACCAAATCGACCTCTTGCAAGGCAGTGTGAACCGCCATCATTGTGGTGTTCCATAGAACGGCATCGATGCCCTCTGGCGCTGCGCCAGACCATGGCCGCCTCGGTGCTGCATTGCCTTCTTGGCACCTCGCCTTGAAGTCGCTCGAAACCCGATCCAGAGACTCCACCATTGCGCGCCAATCGTCGCAGGCCTGGGCCAATTGGGGGCCCTGAACAAGCAGATCCTGCGCCAACGACTGCAACTGGCCTGAACTGAATTGGCGCCCCAGGAACTGAACGCCGATGTCGTTGAGTTGGTGGGCTTCATCAAACACGACACAGCGCACCGTCGGCAGCAATTCAGCAACACCCGACTCCCGCACAGTAAGATCAGCAAAGAACAAATGGTGGTTGACTACCACTAACTCTGCGACCATAGCGTCTCGGCGGGCGCGGTTGACATGGCATTCCCGCGCCTTAGGGCACTGCGCGCCCCAGCAGTTCTCACGGGTTGAGGTCACCAAAGGTACAACGGCCGCGCCGTCATCGAGTTGCGGCAGTTCGGCCAAATCGCCGCTTCGGGTGCGGGTAGACCAGGCTTCGATATACGCCAGGTCCAACAGGGATTCCGCATCATCGGTCTTGATGCTGTGCCTTGCACTTTCCAGCCGCTGCAAACACAAGTAGCTGGAGCGCCCTTTGAGCAAAGCCACACGAACCGGCCGACCCAAGGCTGCGATCAAACGTGGAATATCGCGCACATACAACTGGTCTTGTAAGGCTTTGGTGGCAGTAGACACCAAGACCCTCTCGCCACTTAGAAGCGCAGGAATAAGGTAAGCAAATGTTTTCCCGACCCCAGTGCCCGCCTCTACCGCGAGGATGCCACCCTCCGCGATGACCCGGGCGATTTCAAGGGCCATAGTCTGCTGTCCAGGGCGCGCTGAGAACCCAGGCAACATCCGCGCCAAAGGCCCGTCCGGCGCAAAGAACCGACTGACCTCACCCTGCAAATCCATGCGTCAGGCCGGCTCGTTAGGCGACAAAGCCCGCTCGATACGGGCTATTTCATCACGCAAGGCCAAACGCCGCTTTTTCAAGCGACGTACCATGAGCTCGTCCACCGGCGTCACGAGCGCTGACCGGTCCAACAAAGCATCGAGATCGCCATGCTCCATACGCAACTCGATCAGGCGTCTGTCGGGGGAATGTAAATTAATAGACACAAAACTATGGGGAAAGTACGCGGTGAATTGGTGTTGAAATTGTTCTCACTAGGCTGATAATACGACTACCACGCCCCTCAACAGAAAGTATTGCTTCCCAAGCACCCCCATATGGCCACTGGATACCGACTAACCGCTTCGACAGGCACCCACAAAGGTGACCGTGAATACCAGCAGGATCAAATCGCCTTGATGAAGCACCCGCGGATCAATGGGTGCATATTGGCCATCGTGGCCGACGGCATGGGTGGGCGCAGCGGCGGGCGCAAGGCGTCGGACCAGGTCATGATGACGGCGCGCCAACTGTTTGAGCGCTATGACCCCGCCACCGACGATGCCGCTGCGGCGCTCAAACAAATGGTTGAAGAGTCACATATTGTGATCAAACTCACGGCCGTCTCCTCTTAGGAAGAGCCGCACAGCACTTTGGCCGCCTTTTTGATCAACCCAGGCGGTGACTGCCATTGGGCCCACACCGGTGACTCGCGTATCTACCACTACAACGGCAACCAGTTTATCAAGCGCACCATGGACCACTCCTATGTGCAAACCTTGGTCAACCGGGGCGAGATTACGGAAGAAGAGGCGTCCAACCACCCCCAGTCCAACATTTTGATGGGTTGCCTAGGTACCGACGACGATCCGCCCATTGAATACCACTTCATCTCCCAATTGCGGCCCGGTGATGTGTTGATGGCCTGCAGTGACGGCGTCTGGCACTATTTCAACACCGCCGAACTGGGCTCGGTTTTGTCGTCCTTGTCGGCGCGCGAAGCCACTGAGTTTTTGATTGAAAAAGCACGCTCACGTGGCCACGGCACCGGTGACAACCTGTCGCTGGTCATTGTCAAGCTGGAGCCTTTGTAATTCTCGGCCCAACGCCGTCGCACGCACCGCAAATGGCCGCGTGCGTTCAAGGCGGCGGTGGCAACCCCAGCTTAGGCGGTGCCTGCAGACGTTTATCCCGCTCTTGCTGCCTACGGGTCAACGCTTCTTGCTTGGCTGCATACGCCTTGCGTGTTTCCGCTAGAACTGCTGGATCTAACGTTTCGACCTGCTTTGGCTTTTGATTTTCCCTGGCCGGGGCTAGCTCGGGGACCGCAGTGTTGGGTGCCTTTTTCAGCTGGGCTGGTTGACGGGTTTGCTCAGGAGGCGTGGCCGCGCGCTCTATTTCTCGCGCGGCATTTTCTTCCGCCTTCTCTTTCAGATGCACCATCCGCGCGCGTCCCGCTTCATTGCGCACCACCTCGTTGAGCACCAGTTCTTGGTGCCTGAGGTCCGCCAGCACAGCGCGCCGACGCGTCGACACGTCGTTTTGGCAAGCAGTAACCGCAAAGCGCGACAAGCACCCGCGGTCTTCTTGGTCGAATGCCTGAGAAAGCTCGATCCGCTGCGCGGCGATGCGGGCGTGCGCAGCATCGGCACTCGCCTCGTTCGGGATATTTTGCGTCGCAATGCCTTGGCCCCACGCCATTAGGCTTGCGGCACTGAACAACAAAATAACAAGCCAATTTTTCATGTCAATCGGGTATCCACCATACGATGCCCCAGCATCAGGTACTCCCGCCCTTGAATTTCATTCAGTCGGGACACCGTGCGGGGAAATTCATGGGCCATCGGCCCCTCTAGGTACAACGCCTCTGGCGCCACTTCGGCAGACAACACCAATTTGACCCGCCGGTCATACAGCACGTCGATCAGCCAGGTAAAGCGCCGCGCCTCAGAGGCCAAGCGCACCGGCATACAAGGTACATCGCTGAGAAAAACCGTATGAAACTGGGTTGCAATTTCAAGGTAGTCGTTCTGGGAGCGTGGTCCGCCACACAGGGTCTTGAAATCAAACCACACCGCCCCACCGGCTCTGCGCCGTGCACGGATAACGCGCGACTCAATCTGAAGCAATGGGTCTTCGTCGTGGACTTCCGCCAAGGCGTTAAACGCGCTCTCCATGGCGGCGTCCGCAACCGGACCCAGTGGCACGTGGTACAACGCGACGGACTCTAGGGTACGCCTGCGGTAATCGGTACCGTTGTCGACGTTGATGACTTCGAGCTTCTGGTTGAGCAGCGCAATAGCCGGCAAAATGCGGTCCCGGTGTAGGCCGCCGGGGTACAGGTCATTGGGCTTGAAATTGGACGTCGTGACCATGCCCACACCGTTGGCGAACAATGCCGCCAACAGCCGGTGCAAGATCATGGCGTCGGTAATATCGGCAACATGGAATTCATCAAAACAGATCAGGCGGTAACGCTTGGCCATGCGCGCGGCAAGGGCGTCCAGTGGGTTGACCGTGCCCTGCATTTCCGCCAGCTCACGGTGCACCTCGCGCATGAACTCGTGGAAATGCAAGCGCGTCTTGCGTTTGAGAGGCACGGCGTTGTAAAAGCAATCCATCAGAAAACTTTTGCCACGCCCGACCCCGCCGAACATGTAGACGCCACGGGGAATGTCCGGCCGATTGATGAACTTCTTGAGGGCGTTGGAACGCTTCTCTTTAAAAGCCGCCCACTCCTGGGCGCAACGCTCCAACGCGTCAATCGCACGCAATTGCGCCGGATCGGCCGTGTAGCCACGGGCCTTGAGCTCAGCATCGTATGCTTGCCTTACACGCACTACAACTTCCTTTGTACGCTATCTTATTGATAGCTGCTTGCGCAATAGCCACGAGGGCTAGAGGCCTATTTGTCAATAAATTAGAAGTTGAGCGTACGCTTATCGACCGCCAACGCGGCTTCTTTAGTGGCCTCGCTCAAGGACGGATGGGCGTGGCAGATGCGCGCGATATCTTCCGCACTGGCCTTGAACTCCATCGCCACCACGGCCTCGGCAATCAACTCACTGGCCTGGGGGCCGACAATGTGCACACCCAGAATCTCATCGGTTGTGGCGTCGGCCAAAAACTTGACGAATCCGGTGGTGTCGCCCAATGCGCGGGCACGGCCATTGGCCAAAAATGGGAACGAGCCCGCCTTATACGCCACACCATCGGCCTTGAGCTGTTGCTCGGTACGGCCCACCCAGGCAATCTCCGGGCTGGTGTAGATCACCCAGGGCACCGTGTTGAAATTGACATGCCCGTGCTGGCCAACGATACGTTCGGCCACTGCAACGCCCTCTTCCTCAGCTTTGTGCGCCAGCATGGGGCCACGCACCACGTCGCCGACCGCCCAAACGCCTGGCAAGTTGGTTTTACAGTCACCATCCACCACAATCGCACCACGCTCGTCCAGGGCCAAGCCCACGGCTTCGGTATTGAGGCCAATGGTGTTGGGCACACGGCCGATCGAGACAATCAGCTTATCCACCTCCAACGCCTGGGCTTCGCCCTTGGCATTGGTGTAGGCCACAGAGACACCCTTTTTACCGGTCTTGATCGCGCCGACTTTGACGCCCAATTCGATCTTGAGGCCCTGCTTGGTAAATGCCTTGAACGCCTCTTTGGCTACCTGCTCGTCAACCGCGCCCAGAAACGTTGGCAGACCTTCGAGAATGGTGACTTCCGCACCCAATCGCATCCACACCGAGCCCATTTCCAGACCAATAACGCCAGAGCCGATCAGGCCCAGCTTCTTGGGCACAGCACCCACGCGCAGGGCACCATCGTTGGACAAAATATGCTCTTCGTCAAACGGTGTGCCGGGCAGGGCTCGGGCGTTGGAGCCGGTCGCAATGATGATTTGCTTTCCAACCAACACGTCGTCGGTTGTGCCCGAGACGGTGATTTCATAGCCGGTGGGCACGGCCTTGGCGAATGACCCACGGCCATGGGAGAACGCGATCTTGTTCTTTTTAAGCAGGTACTGAATGCCATCGTTGTTTTGCTTGACGACCTGGTCCTTGCGGGCAAGCATCTTGCCCACGTCCATTGTCACGTCTTTGGCACTGATACCGTGCTCGGCAAAGTGGTGGTTGGCGTGGTGGAAGTGCTCGGATGACTGCAACAATGCCTTGGACGGTATGCAACCTACATTGGTACAGGTTCCGCCCAGTGCCGGGCCGCCCTTGGCGTTTTTCCATTCGTCAATACAGGCCACGTTCAACCCAAGTTGGGCCGCGCGAATCGCAGCGATATAGCCGCCTGGTCCGCCACCGATGACGATCACGTCAAATTCTTTACTCATTGTGTTCTTTCGTTAAATGCGGCGCAAAAACCGCCCTGAGCAGCGGCGGGCCGTCATGGCACCTAACACCGCGTTGCATGTGACCCCAGCACACACTGGGGTCACGCGCTTCTGTGTTTTGGCTTAAATATCAAACAACATGCGCGATGGATCTTCCAGCGCGTCTTTCATGGCCACCAAGCCCAGCACGGCTTCGCGGCCGTCGATGATGCGGTGGTCATAGGACATGGCAAAGTAGTTCATCGGCAACACCACTACTTGGCCATCAACAACCATGGCCCGGTCTTTGGTGGCGTGGATACCCAAAATCGCGCTTTGGGGTGGGTTGATGATGGGGGTGGACATCATGGAGCCAAAGGTGCCGCCGTTGCTGATGGAGAAGGTGCCGCCAGTCATGTCATCCATCCCCAGCTTGCCATCCTTGGCTTTTTGGCCAAACTCGGCAATCTTCTTCTCGATGTCGGCAAAACCCATCTGGTCTGCATTACGCAAAATCGGCACCACCAGACCACGCGGAGAACCGACCGCAATACCAATATCAAAGTAGCCGTGGTAAACGATGTCATTGCCGTCGACCGAGGCATTGAGTACCGGGAACTTCTTCAGCGCGTGCACCGCCGCCTTGACGAAGAAGCTCATAAACCCAAGCTTGACACCGTGCTCCTTGGTGAACTGGTCCTGCATGCGCTGGCGCATCGCAATCACGGGCGCCATGTTGATTTCGTTGAACGTCGTCAAAATGGCGTTGGTCGATTGCGACTGCAGCAAGCGCTCGGCCACGCGGGCACGCAGGCGGCTCATGGGTACGCGTTGCTCAGGGCGCTCGCCCAAGAACAGTTGTGGCGCAGTCACCTGCGGCAATACCGTAGCGGGAACCCCCGTGGGTATTGGAGAAGGTGCTACGGCTTTTGCAGCGGACCCACCAGCAACCACTGCCAGCACATCGCCTTTTGTCACGCGGCCGTCTTTGCCGGTTCCGCTCACAGAACCCACCGCCATATTGTTGTCGGCCAGCAATTTGGCCGCCGCTGGCATGGCCACGCTGGCCTTGGAGCCGACCGAGACTGGTGTCACTGGAGCTACCCGAGCAGCCGCAGTTACGGGCGCCGCAGCGGCAGCAGGGGCAGCAACAGCACTGGCGGTTGCGCTTGTGTCGATGCGGGCAATCAGTTGCTCAGCAGTCACTGTGGCACCGTCGGCCTGAACGATCTCTACCAAGACACCGGCCTGGGGCGCGGGAACTTCCAAAACCACTTTATCGGTTTCTACTTCGATCAGGATCTCGTCTACCGCAATGGCGTCACCCACCTTTTTCTTCCATTGCAGCAAGGTGGCGTCGGCCACGGATTCAGACAACTGGGGAACTTTTACTTCTACGATGGCCATTATTTTCTTTCCGTGAATGTGTGTGTGATCAGACTGGCGTTACTTGGACAGAACAAAGCCTTTGAGCTTGCCAAACGCAGCATCTACCAGCGCCTTTTGCTGTTCCTGGTGCAGGTGTGAGTAACCCACTGCTGGCGACGCCGATGCAGCCCGCCCGGCATAACCCAGGCGCTGGCCGTCGACCATGTTTTCGTGAATATTGTGCTGGATAAAGAACCAAGCGCCCTGGTTTTGCGGCTCGTCTTGGCACCACACCACTTCGCTTGCATGGGGGTATTTGCGCAGCTCAGTCGCAAACGCCTTGTGCGGGAACGGGTACAACTGCTCGACCCGCAAGAGGACT
This sequence comes from Burkholderiales bacterium, assembly GCA_038230175.1. Classification (GTDB taxonomy): domain Bacteria; phylum Pseudomonadota; class Gammaproteobacteria; order Burkholderiales; family Burkholderiaceae_C; genus Allorhodoferax. Next base: position 9,516 of record JBBRNS010000028.1, on the reverse strand, counting down.
ACGTCGTCGCGGCCACCTTCTTCACGTTTACGGACCAAGTCGTAATACACCTTGCCCGAGCAGGCCACCACGCGTTTGACCTTGTCAGCCTTCAACTCTTTGCGCTCGGGGATCACCGTCTGGAAGCACCCTTTGGTGAATTCCGACACGGGTGAGGCAGCGTCTTTGGCACGCAGCAAGGATTTGGGCGTCATGATGATCAGCGGCTTGCGCAAATTGCGCACCATCTGGCGGCGCAAAATGTGGAAGATTTGGCTTGCCGTAGTGGGCTGCACCACTTGCATATTGGTGTCCGCACTGAGCTGCATGAATCGTTCCAGGCGCGCCGAACTGTGCTCTGGGCCCTGGCCCTCGTAGCCGTGTGGCAGCATCAAGGTAATGCCGTTGACACGCCCCCACTTCACCTCACCGGACGCAATAAACTGGTCTATCACCACCTGGGCGCCGTTGGCAAAATCGCCAAACTGTGCTTCCCAGATTACTAGAGTGTTGGGGTCGTTAGACGCGTAACCATACTCAAACGCCAGAACGGCCTCTTCAGACAGCAGCGAGTCAATCACCACAAACGGGGCCTGTTTTTCGGCCACGTTTTGAAGCGGCACGTAGGTGCCGGTATCCCACTTTTCACGCGCCTGGTCATGAATGACCGCATGGCGGTGGGTAAAGGTACCGCGCCCACAGTCCTCGCCGGACAAACGCACGCCGTAGCCACCCGCCACCAGCGACGCAAAGGCCATGTGCTCACCCATGCCCCAGTCCACACTGATTTCGCCACGGCCCATCGCAGCGCGGTCGTCGTACACCTTTTTCACCAAGGCGTGCGGTGTAACGGTGGACGGCAGCGTCGTGAGACGCTCCGCCAAACGCTTCCACTCGTTGTGCGGAATCGAGGTATCGCCCGCATCGGTCCATTTCTTGTTCAAAAATGGGAGCCAATCCACCGCGTACTTGCTCTTGAAATTGGTCAGCACCGGGTCTACCGTGTGACGACCCGCGTCCATATCGGCGCGGTAGGCTTTAACCATGTCGTCGCCCAAGGTGTCACCTAAACCTTGCACGGCCAACTTGTCGGCGTAGAGCTTGCGGGTGCCGGGGTGCGCGCTGATTTTTTTGTACATCAGCGGCTGCGTCAAGCTAGGTGTGTCCTGCTCGTTGTGCCCGAGTTTTCGGAAGCAGGTGATGTCGATGACGACATCTTGCTTAAATTCCATGCGGTACTCCAGCGCCAACTGCGCCGCAAGCACCACCGCCTCAGGGTCATCGCCATTGACGTGCAACACCGGAGCTTCGACCATTTTAACAAGGTCGGTGGCAAACGCGCTAGAGCGCATGTCGCGCGGGTCCGAGGTGGTAAAACCAATCTGATTATTAATGATCAGGTGGACCGTTCCCCGGGTGGTGTAGCCACGGGTTTGGGCCAAAGCCAAGGTCTCTTGGTTAACACCCTGACCGCCAAATGCTGCGTCACCGTGTACCAAAACCGGCAATACCTGCCCGCCGCCCATGTCACCACGGCGGTCCATCCGAGCGCGCACCGAGCCTTCGACCACCGGATTGACAATTTCCAAGTGGGATGGGTTAAACGCCAGCGTCAAATGCACCGGGCCACCCGGCGTGGGCACGTCGGATGAAAAGCCTTGGTGGTACTTCACGTCGCCTGACGGCAGGTCCTCCGGTGCCGTGTGGTCAAACTCGGCAAACAAATCAGCCGGCATTTTGCCCAGGGTGTTGACCAGCACGTTGAGGCGCCCGCGGTGGGCCATGCCAATCACAATCTCTTGGACACCCTTAACGCCGGCCTGGCGAATAATCTCGTCCATGGCGGCGATGAAACTCTCCCCGCCCTCCAGCGAAAAGCGCTTTTGACCCACGTATTTGGTATGCAGAAAGCGCTCAAGGCCCTCTGCGGCCGTCAGTCGACCGAGGATGTGCTTTTTCTTCTCGGCATCAAACTGGGGTTTGCTGCGAATGGATTCCAGCTTTTGCTGCCACCAGCGTTTCTGATTCTGGTCGCTGGCGTACATGAACTCTGCGCCGAGTGTGCCGCAATAGGTTTCGCGCAGCGCATTCATTAGCTCGCGCAGGCTCATGGACTCTTTGCCGAAAAAGGTATTGCTGATGTTGAACACCATCTCTTGGTCCGCATCGCTAAAGCCATAAAACGACAGCTCTAACTCAGGGATGTTGTCGCGCTCCTTGCGCTTGAGTGGGTCAAGGTCGGCCCAGCGGGCGCCCACATTGCGGTAGGCCGCAATCAGCTGTTGAACGGCGGTGCGTTTGCGCCCCATTTCGGAATCGGCGCCGGTCGCCATAACGACGGTGCTGACGCCAGATTTGGCGCGCTGGGCAAAAGCATTGATAACCGGCTGGTGGGGTACGTCTCGGGAATCGCTGCCATCAGACGCGGGAACGTGTTGAAGGGCGTCGAAGTAAGCGCGCCACGTTTCGGGCACGCTACCGGGGTTGGCGAGGTAGTTTTCGTACATTTCCTCGACGTAGGGCGCATTGCCACCGAAGAGGTAGGTGTTGCCCGCATAGGCATCGTATACCGACGCTGGGGCCGTCTGTTGAGACGTGGACTCACTCATAATTCCGCTGACCTCCGTTTCCCTTGAGGAAACATTAGCTGGTTAAAGCTGTTTTTTTATTAACCTTCCGCGGCACGGCTGAACCGTTTGGCGGATGCGACTGTGGCAGGGGAAGGGCCTAGTTACAGCGCGCATTGTGCCACTGAACGCGCCCACCGCAAGAGCCGCGTTGCGGCAGCCATACGGAATCAAACCGGTTTTTCAGTATCGAGCCGCGCTGCTCAGCGCTCAAAAACCGCCATGCTCTCCACATGGGCGGTGTGCGGAAACATATTGACCACCCCTGCTTTTGCACAGCGGTAACCAGCCTCAAGCAACACGCCTGCGTCACGGGCCAAAGTGGCTGCGTTACAGCTGACATACACAATACGCACCGGCGCCGACCATGCTTGCTCGGCCTCGGTAGCCCGGCCGTCACGCTTGCGCAACTGCAGCTCCGCCAGTGCCTGCACCAGGGCGTAGGCACCCTCACGCGGGGGGTCAACCAGCCATTTGTCGGCCTGCCCATCAGCCACCAGCATCTCGGGCGTCATTTCAAAAAGGTTGCGTGCTACAAATTGTGTAGCTGCCAGCGAAGGTAATCCGTGGGCTACAGCCTGATTTAGCTTCAAGTTTTCACGCGAGCGCTCAACCAAGCTCTCGGCGCCCTCCACCCCCAGCACTTCACGCGCTTGGGTCGCCAGCGGCAGGGTGAAGTTGCCCAAGCCACAAAACCAGTCAATCACCCGCTCTGTTCGGGCAACCGCCAACAGGCCCAAAGCACGGGTCACCAGCACCCGGTTGATATGCGGGTTCACTTGGGTGAAGTCGATCGGTCGAAACGGCATGGTGATGCCAAACTCGGGCAATTGGTAGGCCAGCTGCGCCGTGGCGTGGCCGGGCGATTCGTCCAAGCGCTTCACCGTCTCTGGCCCTTTGGACTGCAACCACCATTGCACACCCGGGTGTTGGGCCGCGAACTGGCGCAGGCGCTCCAAGTCAGCATTGCTCAGGGGCTCCATGTGGCGCAGCACCAGGGCAATCACATCCGCAGCACCTCCCATGTCCCCCATGGCAAGCTCGATCTGGGGAATGGTCTCCATGGCATCCATGGAGGTAATCAATGCCCGCAGGGGTAGCAGCATGGCGCCGACGGGGGGCGCCAGCACCGGGCACACCTTCATATTGGCCACGTAGCGGCTTTTGCGCTCATGAAAACCAATCAACACTTCACCCTTTTTGCGCACGTGGCGCACCGACAGGCGGGCGCGGTAGCGGTAGCCCCAGGCGGGACCTTCAATCGGGCGCAGCATGTTTTCGGACTTGACTTTGCCGATGTGCCACAGATTGTCTTCCAGTACGCGCTGCTTAACGGCCACCTGCGCGCCGATATGCAAATGCTGCATCTTGCAGCCACCGCAGGCACCTTCATGCAGGCCAAAGTGGGGGCACTCAGGGCGCACACGTTGGGACGACTCGACATGTATCTCGGTCAAAGTGCCTTTCTCAAAACTGGCTTTGGTGCGGTGTACGTGGGCGCTGACCACCTCAAACGGCAGAGCGCCGTCGATAAATACCACCTTGCCATCGGGCTTATGGGCCACGCCCTGGGCCTCAATGTCGAGGGATTTAACACGGAGCCACCCTTCGGGCAGCACGTCAACGGGAGATTCTTCGGGTAAATGGGTATCTGTCATGCCTGAATTGTCTCAGGTCAGGGACTCCACTCCGGGAGGCGGGGGACCGTCCGCCTCACGGTTACATCAGTGCATCGCGTTTCACGCCGCTGCGTACGACATGGCGGCGCAGCTTGAGCAGGGCTTCGTTTTGCACCTGACGCACCCGCTCGCGGGTCAGGCCCAGCCGCACACTGAGCACGTCCAGGGTTTCCGGTTCGCGGTCATGTAGGCCAAAGCGGCCCTCCAACACTTCACGCTCGCGGGGCGACAGGGCATCAATCCACTTGGTGAGCAAGCGGTCAACCTCATGGGCCTGTGTGATGTCCTCAGGGTCCAGGGCCAATTCGTCGACTAGGCTGTCGCCCAAGGTGTGTTCATCGCCGGACGTGTCCAGTGACGCATCCAGTGAGCGCGGCGCCTCGGCCATGGCCAGCAAATCAGACACATGGGCGGAATCACGCCCCAACAAAGCGGCAATGTCCTCGATGCGAATCCCTTCGGGCCGCTGGGCCACCAGCGCAGCGTCGTTTTCCAACATGCGCCGGGCGCGCAGCACATGCTGCACCTCGCGCACCACATTAACTGGCAAGCGCACTGCGCGGCCCTGGTACATCAGCGCGCGGTCGACCGACTGGCGAATCCACCAGGTCGCATAGGTCGAGAAGCGAAAACCGCGCTCGGGCTCAAACTTGTCGATAGCGTGCATCAAGCCCAGGTTGCCCTCTTCAATCAAATCGGACATGGGTACGCCCCGCCCCACATAGGCCTTGGCAATACTCACCACCAAGCGCAAATTGTGCTCAATCATGCTTTGGCGGGCTTCAAAGTCGCCGGCGCGGGCACGTGTGGCGACTTCAAACTCTTGCTCAGGGGTGAACAGCTCCGTGCGGCGCACACCGCGCAGGTACACCGACAAGGCATCTGCAGAGCCGTCCAGCGCCTCTTCCGGCACCACATCTGAAACCGGCAGAACCACGCCGTCATGCGCGAGGTCTGCGGGGTCTGGCTCCGACTCTGACTCTGGCGCGCCACCATGGGCCCCGTTTACTTGCCCAGCAGACGTTTTGGCCAAACCGTTGCCACCAGCCGCTGGCCGAAGTTTCGCAGCACTGCTGGCGAGGCCTGGGGCGGCTGGTTTTTTCATGCTGTGACCTTACCGGTTAGGCATGTATTTGGCAGGGTCAACTGGTTTGCCCTGCTTGCGTACCTCAAAGTGCAACTTGACGCGGTCAGCATCGGTGTCGCCCATCTCCGCAATTTTTTGCCCCCGTTTGACGGTGGCGTCTTCTTTCACCAGCAGCGCCCGGTTGTGGGCATAGGCAGTCAGGTAGACGTTGTTGTGCTTCAGAATAATCAGCTTTCCGTAGCCCCGCAGGCCCTCGCCGGCATACACAACCCGCCCGTCGGCTGCGGCTAACACGGGGTCACCGGCATTTCCGCCGATGTCCAGGCCTTTGTTCTTGGCTTCATCAAAGCCGGCAACCACCGTGCCGCCTGCGGGCCAGATCCAGTTCGGATCATCGTCACCCGGCGCTGAAGCTGCTGGCGCGGCCGCTGGTGCCGCAACAGGCGCGGAGGCCGCAGAGGCCGCTGATGCACCTGACACCGGTGCGACCGCAGTTGCTCCATTGCCCTTGGCCTGCCCAGGAGCCACTGGGGTGGCCGTCACGGTAGACGACTGCACCGGGCGCGCCACCGCCACAGCGGCGGGTGTCGGCTCGCTGCCCAGGGGCGGAACCACGCGCAGAACCTGTCCCACTTCAATGCGGTCTGGGTTCTCCAGTGCATTCCAGCGGGCGATGTCTTTGCTGCTTTGGCCCGACTCCAGGCCAACACGAATCAAGGTGTCACCCGGCTTGACAGTGTAATAACCGGCCTTGCCCGCATTCTCGAAGCCGGGAGGCTGCTTCACCGTTCCATCCGCATTGCTGCGGCCGTACACGCGGTCTTCAACTGGCGCCCGGTACAGGGGTTTTGAGCCACACGCAGACACCACCAAGCCGACCAGCACAACGGATACACACCCCGCCAATCGGGATCCATTCAACCTCAAACCAAACATAGACTCTTCCTTCACGCTAAGCCTGATTTTAGGGGGACAAAATGCACCGCCTCTAAAACCGTCTTCCGAATGCCCTGCGGGGTCTTGTCCAGCACCATCAGGGCTTGCGTGTTGGCGCCCCCGCCCGCTTTAGAAGGCCCTACAACCACCGGGGCTACCAGACGCCCGCCCATTGCCAGTTGGTCTATCCAGGCTTGCGGCACGTCCTCGCCCCCTGCGGCTGAGATGATGGCAGCATAGGGCGCGCCCTTAGCAAAGCCCAACATGCCGTCCCCAAACAGCAAATGCAGGTTGGGCAGGCGCAACAAGCGCAGGTTTTCGCGCGCTTTGTCGTGCAAGCCGCGCAAGCGCTCAATGCTGTACACCTCATCCGCCAGCAGGCTCAAAACCGCTGCCTGGTAGCCGCAGCCGGTGCCTATCTCCAACACCCGGCCCAATTTATTCGGGTTGCCGTTGCGCAGCAGCTCGGCCATGCGCGAGACCACGCCCGGTTTGGAAATGGTTTGCCCCAGGCCAATGGGCAGGCTGGTGTCCTCATAAGCCTGGTTGGCCAGCGCGCTGTCCACAAAGCGATGGCGCTCAATGGTGCCCATGGCGGCAAGCACCTGGCGGTCGGTGACGCCACCGGCCGCCAGCTTTTGCACCATGGAAGCCCGCACTGCACTGGAATCCATGCCCAGTCCGTGTGATACCGGTGGTTTGGGCGGTACTTTGGACGCTGCCTTGGCCTGCGCCAGAGCGGGCGCTGGCTGGGACGAAACTTTACTGGTATTGCCCAAGGATACCGCCCCCTGCGGGCTGGGCTTGCCGCTGGTTACGGTGCTGTCCAGCCGTGCAGGAAACGACGGGCGCGGTTTGCTACTGTTCATCCTGCGGTGGGCGCAATGCGCGACATGGTCTGCGCCCAATACCCCAAGTTAGCGTGGTCAGTAAGGTCGACTTTGAGCGGCGTCATGGCGATATAGCCCTGGGCCGTGGCATGGAAGTCGGTGCCGTCCGCATCGTCCAAGGCCGCACCGGCCGCGCCAATCCAATACATCGTCTCGCCGCGCGGGCTGGGCTGTTGGATCACTTTTTCCGCCGCGTGGCGCCGCCCCAGGCGGCACAACCTAACAGGGCCAATCTTGTCATACGGCAGACTGGGAATATTGATATTGAGCAGCCAAGCCGCAGAGGTAATGAGTTGCTGCTGCACCAGGGTCTGCACATACTCGCGCACCTTGCGCGCGGCACTGTCGAGGTGTTTCCAGTCGCGCTCGACCTGCGAAAACGCGATGGCTGGTATGCCAAACAAATACCCCTCCATGGCAGCACCCACGGTACCGGAGTAAATGGTGTCATCACCCATGTTGGCACCGTTGTTAATACCTGAGACCACCAGGTCCGGGCGGTAGTCCAACAGGCCAGTAAGCGCAATGTGCACACAGTCGGCCGGAGTGCCATTGACGTAGCGAAACCCGTTGCTGGCGCGGTGTACATACAAGGGTGAATGCAGGGTCAGCGCATTGGACTTGGCGCTGTTGTTTTGTTCGGGTGCAATGACCTCCACCTCGGCTACATCCTTGAGTGCTTCATACAGCGCAACCAGGCCGGGCGCCTGGTAACCATCGTCGTTAGAAATGAGAATTTTCATGGTGCCTGGGTCGTTGATGGGGCATTGTAGAGTCCCTATTGCGCAGTCGCGCTAGCGACAATCCCGCCCCTACCCCGGCGCAACCGTCCTATGATGCGTCCACTTTTTCCACCAACTGAAAGAACCCACCATGCACGCTTGGATTTGCGAAGACCCTACCGGAGTCGACGCCCTCACTTGGAAAGAAATGCCCACGCCCGCGCCCAAAGCGGGTGAGGTTCTGCTGGCCATCAAGGCCGCCAGCCTGAACTTTCCGGACATCCTGATCGTCCAAAAAAAATACCAGATCAAGCCACCCCTGCCCTTTGTGCCCGGCTCGGAATACGCCGGCACCGTCGAAGCCGTGGGCGAAGGCGTCACCCACCTCAAAGTGGGCCAAGCGGTGGCGTGCCTGAGCGGCACTGGCGGCTTCGGCACCCACACGGTGGCACCGGCGGCCTTGTGTATGCCTTTGCCACCGGGCTTCCCGATGGTGGACGCAGCCGCCTTCATCATGATTTACGCAACCTCCCACCACGCGCTGGTCGACCGTGCCCAACTGAAAGCGGGCGAGACTGTATTGGTGCTGGGCGCAGCGGGCGGTGTGGGCACCGCCGCCATCCAGATTGCCAAGGCCATGGGCGCCCGGGTGATTGCCGCGGCATCGACCCAAGAAAAGTGTGACCTGTGCACCCGTATCGGGGCCGACGCTGTCATCAACTACAGCACCGAGAACCTGCGCGACGCACTCAAAACGCTGACCGACGGCAAAGGCCCCGATGTGATTTACGACCCGGTGGGCGGCGACTTTGCCGAGCCCGCGTTCCGCTCGATTGCATGGCGCGGGCGCTACCTAGTGGTGGGATTTGCGGCGGGCCCTATTCCTGCCCTGCCCTTTAATCTGGCACTGCTCAAGGGCGCATCGATCGTCGGCGTATTCTGGGGTGAGTTTGCCAAACGCGAACCCAAGGCCAACACCGCCATGATGCTGGAGCTGGCGCAGTGGTACGGCCAGGGCAAAATCAAACCGGTCATCGACCGCACCATGCCCATGGCAGACCTCAAGGCCGCCTACGCCCACATGGGTTCGCGCGGGGTGATGGGCAAGCTTGTGATGGTAAATTAGGGGTTAAATTGGCCTCTAGCCCTCGCAGAACCTGCGCAAGCAGCTATTAACTTGATAGCAATGGAGATCACCGGACTCATCCTGGCGGGCGGCCGTGGCACCCGCATGGGCGGTGTCGACAAAGGGTTGCAGCCCCTGGGTGGACAAGCCATGGTCCAACACGCCCTGCAGCGCCTACGCCCCCAGGTACAACACTTGCTGATCAATGCCAACCAAAACCTGGCCGCCTACCGGGCCTTTGGCGTGCCCGTGGTGCCCGATTCCATGCCCGACTTTGCAGGCCCTCTGGCAGGCTTGCAAACGGGGCTTATGCACTGCACAACGCCCTTCCTTGTGACGGTACCCTGCGACTCCCCCCTGCTGCCCACCGACCTGGTGCGGCGTTTGGCCCACGCCTTAGCGGAGCAAGACGCCGAACTGGCCGTGGCCGAGACGGGACGCGGCCCGACACGCCAGTTGCATCCTGTGTT
>JBBRNS010000027.1:0-25884 GCA_038230175.1 Burkholderiales bacterium | reverse complement strand
GGCCCAACAAGAAGCTGTCAATTACCTGCATGGCCCCTGCCTAGTGCTGGCGGGCGCGGGCTCGGGCAAAACCCGGGTCATTACCCACAAAATTGCCCGCCTCATCCAAACCGGCATGCCCGCGCAGCGCATTGCCGCCATCACCTTTACCAACAAGGCGGCGGCTGAGATGCGCGAGCGGGCCAAAGGCCTGATCGGCCGCGCTGCCAAAGACGTGGTGGTGTGCACGTTTCACGCCTTGGGCGTGCGCCTGCTGCGCGAAGACGGTGCGGCACTGGGGCTCAAAGCCCAGTTCAGCATTTTGGACAGTGACGACGTCACCAGCATCTTGAAAGATGCCGGTGGCAGCACCGACCTGGCCACCGCGCGGCAATGGCAGTGGACCATCAGCGGCTGGAAAAGCGCTGGCCTCAACGCGACCCAGGCACTGGCGCTGGCGGAGGACGACAACGCCCGCATTACTGCCACCGTGATGGCCCGCTACGAAGAGCGCCTCACCGCCTACCAGAGTGTGGACTTTGACGACCTGATCAGCCTGCCCCTGAAGCTGCTACGCGACCATGACACCGTGCGCGAAAAGTGGCAGGCCAAAATGGGCCATGTGCTGGTGGACGAATACCAAGACACCAACGCCACCCAGTACGAAGTGCTCAAGCTACTGGTGGGCGGCAACACGCCCGACGGCGCCCGCTTTACTGCGGTGGGCGACGACGACCAATCCATCTACGGCTGGCGCGGCGCCACGCTGGACAACTTGAAGAAACTGCCTATTGAGTTCCCCACCCTCAAGGTCATCACGCTGGAGCAAAACTACCGCTCCACCAGCGCCATTCTGCGGGCCGCCAACAATGTGATTGGCCCCAACCCCAAGCTCTACCCCAAGAACCTGTGGAGCGACCTGGGCGAAGGCGAACCAGTGCGCGTGGTGGACGCCGACAACGAAGAACACGAGGCCGAACGCGCCGTGGCCCGCATCCAGAGCCTGCGGGCCGAAGGTGCGCTGGCGCAAATCGGCGCGCAGTTCAAAGAATTTCGCCACTTTGCGGTGCTGTACCGCGCCAACCACCAGGCCAAGCCGTTTGAGAAGGCGCTTCGCCGGGCGGGCATTCCGTACAAGGTGTCAGGCGGTCAAGGCTTTTTTGACCGGGCCGAGATCCGCGACCTGTGCGCCTGGTTTCGGCTGTGGGCCAACAACGACGACGACCCGGCCTTTTTGCGTGCGGTAACCACCCCCAAACGCGGCATTGGCCACCAAACGCTGGGCACCCTGGGCGTGTACGCCAGCCAATACAAACTGAGCCTGTTTGAGGCTCTGTTTTCATCGTCCCTGGCCGGCGCGCTGAGCGCTAAGGCACTGGGCAGCCTGCACGAGTTTGGCCGCTACGTGAACGAGCTAGAACACCGCGCACGCCACACCGAAGGCGCCGAGGGGGCCCGTGTATTTATGACCGACTGGCTCAAAGACATCGCTTACGAACAGCACCTGTACGACGGTGAAGACAGCGAAAAAGTCGCCGCCGCCAAATGGACCAATGTGATGGAGTTTTGCGACTGGATGTCCCAGCGCTGCGGAGGTCAGGTCGACGACACCGCAGGCGTCAGCACCACCAAAGAAATCAAAAACCTGCTGGAAGTGGCGCAAACCATTGCCCTGCTTTCGACTATCAGCGAACGCGAAAAAGACCAAGACGTGGTCACCCTGTCGACCCTGCACGCCTCTAAGGGGCTGGAATGGCCCCATGTGCTGCTGGTGGGTGTGACCGAGGGCATGTTGCCCTTCAAGTTGGGTGACGGGGCGGAATCCTTGGGTGGCTCAGAGCGGGCCCACGAGTCGGCGAACGCAGAAATGGCGATTCGTCTGCAAGAAGAGCGCCGACTGATGTACGTGGGCATTACCCGCGCGCAGCGCAGCTTGGCGGTGAGCTGGACCCGGCGGCGTAAAAAAGGGCGCGAAATGGTGGCGGCCCTGCCCAGCCGCTTTATTGCGGAGATGGGGCTGGACCAAGCTACGGTGAAAGAAGACCCACGGGAAAAACTCAAGGCACTGCGCGCCGAGTTTGCGCAAAAGGCGCTGGTGTCGGCCGCGTTGGCGGCCAAAAACCTCTAGTGTCTGCGAAATGTCCTTGACGGCCGCTAAAGGCGGCTAAAGGCGGCTGTTTAGCGCAACTTATCCCACCCAGTGTTGCTGGACATACCGCCAAAGCCGGTGCCGGTGTCTTCCATCGCACCAAACTCCTCGTCATGCAGGGTCGACAACAGCATCATGGCCTCGGCCGCATCTGGGTTAAAACCAACACGGTTGCGCCCAGTGCCGTCACCAGCGTTCATGATGAGTTTGGAGATGTAGGAGCTGCATTCTTTGTAGCCCCACATGGTGCGGATGGTGTGCGCAATGCGGTGGTGGTGCTGGTCCACGATCGCCAACGCGTCTTCTTTACGCTCGGAGGGAGACTTCTCATCCAATGCCATGGGCTGGGTCGGCGCGTCAAAATCATCGGTCACGTTATTTACTCCCGCTTTCATGGACTGGAAAGGCACAGTAGTGTTTTGGCTGTGGCGTGAGTCTTGCTCGGCCAGCGCGCTGTCCCACAGGCCCCAAGTGGTGTCCGGATCGTCTTCAATGACCTCCAAGCCGCGCGTGTCCAGCGCCTCTTTGATGGAGGTTTTGGCCGACTTATCGTCCTTGCCAAAGAAACCACTGAACATACAAATCCCTCACAACGTTGGCTGGATATTACCTTAGCCGTCGTGAATTTACCAGCCTGCGCAAGCCGACGCGAAAGCCACTTCAACGTCCGTAAACGTCCTCAAACCGCACAATATCGTCCTCACCCAGGTAAGAGCCCGACTGCACCTCAATCATCTCCAGCGGCACCCGCCCCGGGTTCTCCAAGCGGTGGGTGGTACCCAACGGAATGAAAGTCGATTCGTTCTCCGACACTAAATAGGTCTCATCACCACGGGTGACCTTGGCCGTGCCGCTGACCACAATCCAGTGCTCGGCCCGGTGGTGGTGCATTTGCAAAGACAAGATGCCTTGGGGCTTGACCACAATACGTTTGACCTGAAACCGCTCACCCGCATCCACGCCGTCGTACCAGCCCCATGGGCGAAACACCTTGCGGTGCAGGCTGCGCTCGGGGCGGCCCTCGGCTTTGAGACAGTCCACAATTTTCTTAACGTCTTGGGTCTTGTCCTTGTGGCACACCAGTATGGCGTCTGCGGTTTCGACCACGATCAGGTCACTCACCCCCACACAGGCAATCAAGCGGCCTTCGGACAGGGCCAAGGTGTTAGCGCAGTCTTGCAACAACACATCGCCCTGGGCCACGTTGCCCTGGGCGTCTTTGGGCAAGACCTGCCACAGCGCATCCCACGAACCCACGTCAGACCATCCTGCGCTCAGGGGAATTACGACGCCCACAGGCAGTGGGGTTTCTTTTGTGCCCGCCGCCCCGCCAGAAGAGGCCAATCGCTCCATCACCGCATAGTCAATCGAGTCGCTAGGGCACTGCGCAAACGCGTCTTTGCCCACGCGGGTGAATTCGCCGTCGGTTTTACCTTGTTCCCACGCTGTGTCGCATGCGGCGGCAATGTCGGGTCGGCAGGTTTTGATGGCTGCCAGCCACACACTGGCGCGCACCATAAAGATGCCGCTGTTCCATAGATAGGTTCCGGCATCAAGATAGGACTGGGCCGTTGCCGAATCAGGTTTCTCCACAAAGCGGGCGATACGTTGCGCACCCGAATACGTCTCGCCGGACTGGATGTAGCCATAACCCGTCTCCGGGGCGTCGGGTGTGATGCCAAAGGTCACAACCGCCCCTTGCTCAGCCAGCGCAGCGCCCTGTCGAACCGCGGCATGGAAGGCCACACCATCCAAAATGACATGGTCGGCCGGCATTACCAGCAACACCACATCTGCAGCATCAGTTACCCCGGAATTTGCTACATTTTTAATAGCTGCTTGCGCAGCAATGGTGAGGGCTGGAGCGGTATTTCGCCCCAAAGGCTCGAGCACGATGCGCCCAGGGCGGCCCATCAGGCGCAATTGCTCTGCAATCACAAAGCGGTATTCCTCGTTACACACCACCATGGGTTCGGCCAAGGTGGTGCCGGCAATGCCGTCGGAGCGGCGCACCGTCGCTTGCAAGAGTGAGTCTTCGCCAATCAAAGAAAGAAGCTGCTTGGGGTATTTCTCGCGCGAGAGCGGCCACAGGCGGGTGCCTGAGCCCCCGGAGAGCACCACAGGTTGAATGTTCATGGTTTCAGTTTTCAAACAAAGCGGGGGAAGTCATCAAGCACGGGCATCGCCCCAGCGCAGCTGCATCGTGTCGTCACCCCGGTAGCGGGTTTGGCCGGCCCGGTTGACGCAGTACTCGGGGGAGACAATCATTTCCTTGAAGTGCATGTTTTGGGCAATACGGGTGTACTCAAACAAGATACTGCGGGTCACCGTGGCGCCTGCGCGGATCACACTGCCGTGCCCGATCCAGCACGGGCCTTCAATGGTGGCGCCGGGCTCAATCAAAACACTGGAGCCTATGTACACCGGGCCATGGATGGTGACCTCGTCCCAGGCCACATTGGTGTTCAGGCCCACCCAGATGCCGGGTTTGACCTCACGCCCGGGCATGTTCATCTGCGCAATCTCACCGCGCAACACGCGCTGCAGCACCGACCAGTAGTCACTGACCCGACCAATGTCGATCCAGTTAAAGAAGCGCTTTTGCGCATAAAAGGGCAGCTTTTGCTCCACCAACTGGGGGAACAGTTGCGAGCCGATGTCGTACACCTGCCCTGGCGGCACCAAATCCAGCACCTCGGGGTTAAAGATGTAGATGCCCGTGCTAGCCGCCGTGGACTTGGCGTCTTCGGGCTTGGGTTTTTCTTGGAAGGATTGGATTTGGCCGTCGGGGTTAGCTACCACGATGCCGTAGTTTTGCACGTCTTCCAGCGGCACATCCAGTGTCACGACGCTGGCAATGGCGCCCTTGGACTTGTGCTCATACAAGGCCGCACCGATGTCCAAATCAATCAGCGCGTCGCCGCACAGCACCAAGGTGGGCTCGTCAAAAAAGCCACTGAAATCTTGAATCTTGCGCATACCACCGGCCGACCCCATGGGTTTGGGCACCACGTCGCCATGCTCACGCACACCTTCGTAAGAGTAGCCAATCTGCACGCCCCAGCGGTGGCCGTCGCCAAAATACTGCTCAATCTTGTGGTTGTGGTACGCCACGTTGACCATGATTTCCACAATGCCGTGGCTGGCCATGTGTTCGATCAGGTACTCCATCACCGGTTTGCCCAAAATGGGCACCATGGGTTTGGGAAGGTACTTGGTCAGCGGGCGTACCCGCGTTCCCTGGCCTGCGGCCAGAATCATTCCTTTAGCCATCAATCTTTTCCTCCGTCATCGCCATTTTTCAGTTTGGATCGGTGCTTATGCAGCCGAATATCCCTGTGGGTTGTCGCTTTGCCAGCGCCAAGCATCTTCACACATGGTTGCCAGATTCTTTTGTGCGCTCCAGCACAGAAGCTCTTTCGCCGCCGCCGGGTCCGCATAACAAGCGGCAATATCGCCGGCACGGCGTGGCGCCACCTGGTAGGGTATCGGGCGGCCACTGGCTTGCTCGAAGGCCCGCACCATGTCCAGCACGCTGTAGCCCACCCCAGTGCCCAAATTGATCGCCCGGCATTCGGTGTGGTGCTGCAAGCGCTCCAATGCCTTCAAGTGCCCCAGTGCCAAATCGACCACATGGATGTAGTCGCGCACACCGGTGCCGTCAGGCGTTTCGTAATCATTGCCCCATACATTCAAAAACGGGCGCCGCCCCACCGCCACCTGCGCCACAAAGGGCAACAGGTTGTTGGGCACGCCCTGCGGGTCTTCGCCGATTAGCCCACTGTGGTGGGCGCCAACCGGGTTGAAGTAGCGCAGGATGCTAATGCGCCAAGTGGCGTCGCTGCGGTACAAATCGCGCAGCATTTCCTCAATCACCAACTTGGTCTGCCCATAGGGGTTGGTGGTGGAAAGCGGGTGGTCTTCGGTAAGTGGCAGGCGCTGCGGGTCGCCGTAGACGGTGGCCGACGAGCTAAACACCAGCGTCTTGACGCCGCACTCACCCATGGCCTCTAGCAAACGCACCGTGCCCACCACGTTGTTGTCGTAATACTGCAGCGGTTGCTCTACAGACTCCCCCACCGCCTTGAGACCGGCAAAGTGGATCACTGCCGTTGCTCGGCTGTCACGCAGGGCCGCCACCAAAGCAGCTTTGTCGCGAATGTCACCGGTATACAGCTTGGGCTTTTTGCCGGTGATACGCTCCACGCGCGCCAAAGACTCGGCCTGGCTGTTGCAAAAATTGTCAAACACAGCCACCTCATGGCCCGCGGTGAGTAGCTCCACACACGTATGCGAGCCGATGTAGCCAGCACCGCCGGTCACGAAAATCATGAAAAGGCCGCCCCAGCCGCGTCTTTGGCCGACAACTTGGGCGCAAAACCCACATTAGGCCAAGCGATGGCCAGTGTGGGGTCGTTCCAGGCAATACAGCGCTCGTGCTCGGGCGCGTAGTAGTCGGTCGTTTTGTACAAAAACTCGGCTGCGTCCGACAGCACCAAAAAACCGTGGGCCAAGCCGGGCGGAATCCACAGTTGGCGGCAGTTCTGGGCACTCAAAATTTCACCGACCCACGCGCCGTAAGTGGGTGACTCAGGGCGAATATCTACCGCCACATCAAACACCTCGCCGGCCGTCACGCGCACCAGCTTGCCCTGGGCGTTTTGGGCTTGAAAATGCAGGCCACGGAGAACGCCTTTGCCCGACTTGGAGTGGTTGTCTTGCACAAACTGCACATCCAACCCGGTGGCGGCGGCAAAGGCGCGGCCGTTAAAACTTTCGTAGAAAAAGCCGCGCGCATCCCCAAAGACTTTGGGCTCGATCAACAGCACATCTTTGATGGTGCAGGGTGTGACTTTCATCAATACACCTTCTCTTTCAGCAAGCGTTGCAGGTACTGCCCGTAGCCACCTTTGGCCAAGGGTGCTGCCAGCTTCTCCAGTTGCGCGTCGGTAATCCACCCGGCGCGCCAGGCAATCTCTTCCGGTGCGGCCACCTTGAGGCCCTGCCGGTTTTCAATCGTGTAGATGAACTGGCTGGCTTCTAGCATCGATTCATGGGTTCCCGTGTCGAGCCAGGCATAACCCCGGCCCATGGTTTGCACGTCCAGCGCGCCCTGCTCAAGATACAGGCGGTTCAAATCGGTAATTTCCAGCTCGCCCCGGGCGGAGGGTTTGACCTGTTTGGCCAACTCCACCACCCGGTTGTCGTAAAAATACAGGCCGGTCACCGCGTAGCGCGACTTGGGCGCCTTGGGTTTTTCTTCCAGGCTGATGGCGCGGCCTTGGTCGTTAAATTCGACCACTCCGTAGCGCTCTGGGTCTTGCACCGCGTAGGCAAACACGGTGGCGCCTTCGGTTTTGGCATTGGCGTCTTCCAGAAGGCCCGCAAAATCATGGCCGTAGAAAATGTTGTCGCCCAGTACCAGCGCACTGGGTGCACCGTCCAAAAACGACTCGCCAATTAGAAAGGCCTGCGCCAAGCCATCTGGGCTGGGTTGAACGGCGTAGGTCAACTGCAAGCCCCATTGGCTACCGTCCCCCAACAACTGCTCAAAACGCGGTGTGTCTTGCGGGGTCGAAATAATCAGCACCTCCCGAATGCCCGCCAGTAGCAGCACACTCAAGGGGTAATAAATCATGGGCTTGTCGTAGATGGGCAGCAGTTGTTTACTGACCACCTGTGTAGCCGGATAGAGGCGGGTACCAGAGCCCCCCGCCAAAATGATGCCTTTACGGGCTTTTGAATTGGTCATTGCTGATTCCCTGAAATCTCTTGCAGCATGCGCTGCACCTGAAGCTGCCAATGTGGCAGTGTGAGGCCAAACGTGGCGCGTAGCTTGGCCGTGTCCAGCCGCGAATTAAGCGGCCGCTTGGCCGGGGTTGGGTAGGCCGTGGTCGCAATCGCAGTCACCGCTTCGGGCGCGACCTTGATTGTCCAACCCAGCGCACGCGCCTGCTCCAGCACATAGCTGGCATATCCGTGCCAGCTGGTCTCACCCGTGGCAACGCAGTGGTACAAGCCCGCCAAGGCCGCCCCGTCTGGCCGCCCGACCACCGTGCGCAGGGCATGGGCGGTTACGTCGGCCAACAGCTCGGCAGACGTCGGTGCGCCAAACTGGTCGGCAATCACCGACAGGCTTTCACGCTCTTGGCCCAGGCGCAGCATGGTCTTGGCAAAGTTACCGCCCCGGGCGGCATAGACCCAGCTGGTGCGCAAAATCAGGTGCTTCGGGTTGCTGGCTACGGCCTGCTCGCCTTCGAGTTTGGTTTGGCCATAGACGCTTAACGGCCCGGTTGCATCGGCTTCACGCCACAAATGGGTGCCACTGCCGTCAAACACATAGTCGGTACTGTAGTGCACCAACCACGCTCCTATTTTCATAGCTGCTTGCGCAAGAGCTGCGGGGGCTAGCGCGTTAATAAGCCTTGCAAGTTCGGGCTCGCTCTCGGCCTTATCCACCGCCGTGTGGGCAGCGGCGTTCACGATGACATCGGGCCTGACGGCGGCAACCGTCTCAGCCAAACCCGCCAGATCGGTAAAGTCGCCACACCACTGCTGCGGGTTTTTGGTCGCATCAAAGTCCAGCGCCACCACCTCACCCAGCACGCTCAGGGCGCGCTGCAGCTCCCACCCCACCTGGCCGCCACAGCCAAAAAGCAATATTTTCATGCGGCGCCCTCGGTACCACCAGCGCCGTCGGCACCGCCGTATTGCTTGCTCACCCAGTCGCGGTAACCACCGCTAAGCACATTGGCCACCCAAGCCGGGTTGTCTAGGTACCACTGCACGGTTTTGCGAATGCCGGTCTCAAAGGTTTCGACCGGCTTCCAGCCCAGCTCTTTTTCAATTTTGCGTGCATCGATCGCGTAGCGGCGGTCATGGCCAGGACGGTCGGTCACGTAGGTAATCTGCTCTTTATAGAGCTTGCCGTCTGTGCGGGGCTTAAGCTCGTCTAGCAAGGCGCACACGGTGTGCACGATGTCTAGGTTGGGTTTTTCGTTCCAGCCACCCACGTTGTACACCTCGCCCAAGGTACCGGCCTCTAGCACCCGGCGTATGGCACTGCAGTGGTCTTTGACATACAACCAGTCGCGAATTTGCTGACCGTCGCCATAAACCGGCAAGGGTTTGCCAGCCTGTGCGTTCACGATCATCAATGGGATCAATTTTTCAGGGAAGTGAAAGGGCCCGTAATTGTTAGAGCAGTTGGTGGTGAGCACCGGCAGCCCGTAGGTGTGGTGGTAAGCGCGCACCAAGTGGTCGCTGGCCGCTTTGCTGGCGCTGTAGGGGCTGTTGGGCTCATAGCGGTGGCCCTCGGTAAACGCGGGGTCGGTTTTGGCAAGCGATCCATACACCTCGTCGGTAGAGACATGCAAAAACCGAAACGCCGCTTTTGCATCGGCCGCCAAGCCGCCCCAATAGGCACGCACCGACTCCAGCAGATTGAACGTGCCCACGATATTGGTCTGAATAAATTCACCCGGACCTAGGATGGAGCGGTCCACATGGCTCTCGGCAGCAAAGTTGACCACCGCGCGCGGCTGGTGGGTGGCCAGCAATTGGTTTACCAAGGCTGCGTCACCAAAGTCGCCTTGCACAAACACGTGGCGCGCATCACCCGCCAAGGCCGCCAAGTTTTCTAGATTGCCTGCGTAGGTCAACTTATCAAGATTGATAACTGTCTCGTCGCAGCCTGCCAACCAATCCAGCACAAAATTACTACCAATAAAACCGGCGCCGCCGGTCACCAAAATCGCCATCGTGTCACTCCCTGAACTGTGTTTGCGTCGCTGGCATTGTCAACCAAAACAGTGACAGATTCGCGCAGCCGAACCGCTAGGGTACTCAGACTATTTCCAAATGCGGCGGCTTCCACACCAAATACACCCAAGATCCGCTTCATACGGTTTCCGCATTGCCCGAACCCGGGCCATTGGCCCCGCCTTTTTTGCGGCATGGGCTGGTTGGCGCCTTGGTTTGTCGCCAAAACCACCACAAAATGGCCACAGATTAGTCCAAACGGACTATTGCTGGTGGTTTACCCCGGCGGTAGACTGCAATCTCTCCCGCTGGTTCGTCCAGCCAACCACCTACTTTTTTATAACTCTAGGGATCAACCATGAACTTTCAGAAATCTACCCTTGCCGCTTGCGCGGTTCTCGCCTTGGCCGCTGTATCTACGCAAGCCAACGCTTTCAGCGTCCTGATCCAGCCAGGCGTTTCTTTCAGCACCCAAGTCGGCGTGGCTCAAATTGACTTGGGCAACGTCGCAGTTGTTGGCAACGCAGCGCCTGGCGATGTCGTCTACGCAGGAACTGCCGGCGGCGTGAACTACACATTTACCGACGGTAGCTTATATACCGCATCAGTGCCAGCAGTGACAGCCCAACCAATCGGATCGGTCGGCGCCTTCTGGTCTGTTGGAAAAACTCCCACTACACAAAACGGACCTGGCGTAGTGGACTTTGGCGCCGGCGCGCAATATGTTGGTTTCTTGTGGGGTTCTGTGGATACCTACAATTCAGTGAGCATCTATAGCGGAGCAACTTTGCTGGGAACGTACAACGGCGCTTCCGTTGCAACACCGACGAATGGTACTCAGTTTGCTTACTTCAACGCCTTCGGTACGAGCTCACAGAAAATCACAAGCATGGTGTTCAATTCGCCACTGCAAAACGCTTTTGAAACCGACAACTTTGCTGTTAGCGCCGTTCCAGAAACGGAAACTTATGCCATGCTGTTGGCTGGTTTGGGTTTGATGGGCACTATTGCTCGCCGTCGCAACAAGTCCAAGTCAGTTTAATTCTGCCTTTGATTTAGCGAAAAAAGGCCTGCCTCCGAGCAGGCCTTTTTTGTTAGCGAAGCTAGTCAAGCGATTAGTGTAGGCGCCTCACACGCGACACATCCCTCATTTGGGGGATAGTAAATCTGCCGAATGTTGGTACCATGGTCACTTAAGCCGTATTAAGTGACCCACACCAATTTCCCATGGTTATTCGCGAGGACCCCCCACCCAGTGCCGATGTTATCGCCCTTTTTTACGCGCTGATTACTGAGGTGTTTGGCGTGCGTCGCCATATCGATCTGATGCGATGGCTACAGGGCGACTTGCAACAGAACCTGCCGCACGACATTCTGATTGCGGCTTGGGGTGACTTTCGTTTGGGCGTTGTTTACTATGACATTATTTCCACCATTCCGGGTGCGCGCTCCGAAAGTACGTTAGCCGAAGCGATTACCCCTTTGTTAACCGGCCTATTTCACCGCTGGCTGGAACTTGACCGCGCTCCGTTTTCCATCAGCGCCGGCGAAGACAGCTTTGAGTGGCATGGTATTGCAAATTCCGGCCCGATTGCTACAGCCATGCAAGGCATGCGGTCTGCCTTGGTGCATGGCATCAATGACCAGCGCGGTCGGCACGACTGCCTCTACGTCCTTCTCAGCAAGACACCCAACCGGCGCCGTGACGAGCGCAATGCGCTAGAGCTTTTGTTGCCCTACATTGACACCGCCCTGCGGCAAGTTGACCTTTTGCCGAATCAATACCCTACCCGGCGCAACCATTTACGCGCGGCTGTCGCACTGGTAGAAGAAACTCCGGCGGCAAATGACAATGGCGCCCTGAGCGATCGCGAGGCTGAAATCATGGCCTGGGTGGCCAAGGGCAAAACCAATGGCGAGATTGGCAGCATCCTCAACGTAAGCTCTTTCACCATCAAAAACCATATGCAACGCATTTTTAAGAAGCTGGACGTATTTAACCGCGCGCAGGCGGTTTCAACCTATAGCAACATGATCGGCCAGCCATCACCCGTGGGTGCAGCCCCCCAAGATGCCTGAGTTAAAAAGCGCCGCAATGGCGGCTGCACTCTCCTCGCGGCGTGAACCCGCCCCCCTCGGCAAAGACAACCTGCTTAGCTCTATCGAAGCGGGCTTGGAGCCGTTCGCGCTCATTGCGTCGTTGTGGTGCATCGCTTTCTATTTCGAAGGTGGGCTGCCAGGTGCTTACCTCATTCTGTCGGTCATCATTTTCTCCATCACATTCCCGGGTACATCGCGCCTCAATAAGCCATGGATGGCTCTGATTGGCAGTGTGTTACTGAACTGGGTATGGACCGGGGGTCTGCTGGTATTGACCGGCTTTGCCACCGGCTACGAGCGCGAATTCTCACAAGAGGCCATCGTCGCTTGGCTGGCCATTGCACCGCTCAGTCAATTGGGCTTCCACTGGTTGCTGCGCGTCACCGCACCCTATTTGGTGACGCTACAAGGGCCACCCCGGCGCGCCATCATTGTGGGCATGAATGAACAGGGTGTTGCGCTGGCCGGGCGTGTGGGTGAAACACCGTACTCGCGCATCGAATTTGCAGGCTTTTTTGATGACCGCCACCTTAAGCGGCTGGATGCATCGGGTGATTACCGCATGCTGGGGGCCCTTGCCGAACTGCCGCAGTTTGTTCGCGACAAAAATATTCAGCTTATTTACCTCTCGATTCCAATGGCCTCGCAACCCAGGATTTTGCAGGTGCTCGACGAGCTCAAAGACACCACGGCATCCATCTTTTTTGTGCCCGATATGTTCGTTACCGACCTGATTCAAGGTCGCACCGGCTCGGTGTGCGGCATGCCCGTGATTTCGGTGTGCGAGACACCCTTCACCGGTTCAAATGGTCTCATCAAGCGGCTGAGTGACATCGTTTTGTCGATATTGATACTGCTACTGATCTCACCGGTCCTTTTGGCTGTGGCCATCGCGGTACGGCGGAGCTCGCCTGGGCCGGTTATTTTTCGGCAACGCCGCTATGGGCTCGACGGCAAAGAAATTGTGGTCTACAAGTTCCGCTCCATGACCGTCACGGAAGATGGCGCGGCAGTGCAGCAAGCCACCAAAAACGATAGCCGCATTACGCCCTTTGGCGCGTTTATGCGCAAAACATCGATCGACGAACTACCCCAGTTTGTCAATGTGTTGCAAGGCCGCATGAGTATTGTCGGCCCTCGCCCCCATGCTGTGGCGCACAACGAGCTGTACCGCAAGCTGATCAAAGGTTATATGGTGCGCCACAAGGTCAAGCCGGGCATTACCGGTTGGGCGCAGGTCAATGGTTTCCGGGGCGAAACAGAAACACTTGAAAAGATGCAAGGCCGCATCGACTACGACCTGGATTACCTGCGCAACTGGTCCCTCAAGCTGGATTTGCACATCATCATCAAGACCATCCGTCTGGTCGCGGGGGATCAAAAAGCCTACTAAGCCGCTGGCGCCGTTAGCCCTAATGGACTATTGTCAATTCTTTAGGGCGACCGGCATAATCGGCGCAGTATTGGCCTCAGTCCACCCTATTCCCAGAAAGCGCCTTGATGCATTCAAATTTCGGAGACCTGCAGCCAGACGTTCAAGCACTCGGATCCGTGAGTGACTTCGTCAACGAATTCATAGAAGCCGTAGGCCCGCAACACATTTTCGACACATTCAGCCGCGCAGAAACCACTTTGCTCAGTGAATACCTAGAGTGTTTTGGCGTGCCCCGGCAAACAGTTGTCGTCAAAGAAGGCGACGATTGCGATTTTTTGGCCATCCTGATCACGGGCAAAGCCGAAATTTTCAAAATGCAAGACAGCATCCCGACCACCATTCAAGAAATATTGCCAGGCGAGATCATTGGTGTCATGTCATTTATTGACCAACAAAAACGCTTCGCAAGTTGTATCACCATCGAACCTAGCGACTTTGCTGTACTAACCCGCGAAGGCCTCAACGACATGCTGGCCGACCACCCGAGGCTGGGTAACAAATTTTTGTTAGTCCTGCTCGGGCTGACCGCATCGCGGCTTCGCCAGGTAAGTTCTGCATTGGTGCCGGGTCTTACTGCCCCAAGGGCATAGTTATGAATTTGCGCTACCACCACCTACCCTTGCTAGCCGGCGCTTTGCTCTGCGTATTTGGCGCGCACCCCGTTGGGGCCGAGACCCAAGACAATGTCAAGCTACGCAGTAGCCTGTCCATGTCCAACGACGACAACTTTTTCAAAAGCGCATCCAACTCGGCGGTGGCAGAGCGCATCACCTCACAGCAAATGGGCATCAACATCTCTTTGCCCTACAGCTTGCAGCGCTTTGAATTGGACGCAAGCCTGACTAGCAGCCAGTACCAAACCTTCACCAACTTCGACTACACCGCGCAGAACTACAACGCAGCGTGGCATTGGAGTTTTACACCCCAGCTGCATGGCAACCTGTCTACTACGCGGGCCGAAACACTGAATGCCGCCTTTGACAGCGTAGACCCCACCCAGCGCAACAAAAACACCAGCAACACAAGCGCCTTAAACGCCATTTACGAAATGGGTGGTCCTTGGCAATTGACCGCAGGGCTATCGAGCACCAGCAACATCAACGAACGCGCGGTCATTGGCCCTGGTGACGCGCGCACTAGCGCCTACAACGTGGGCGCCCAATATGCACTGAGCTCTGGTAGCTCTGTCGGCTACAGCTTGCAAAATGGCACCGGCAGCAATACCAACGACTTCAATTCCACCAGCCAAACCATCAACGGCGTGTGGTCCATTAGCCCCGTAACCTCACTCAACGCCCGGGTAACTGCCCTAGAGCAACGTTTTGCAGCGGCCCCCCAGTTCAACTTCACGGGAACATCCGGCGCGCTCAATGTGAACTGGCAAACCTCTGGCAAAACATCGTTTGCTGCCGGCTTAAGCCGAGACGTGATCAGCAACCCTAATGCCGGCGTCACCAGCACCCAAACTGACACCTTCACTGCAAGCCCCGTTTGGCAGCTCAGTACCAAAACCTCACTGCGGCTGCAGTACAGCAACTCCCTGCGTCTAGACCAAGGCACCCCCAGCGGCACCCTAAGCTTGCGGCAAGACCGTCTTGAAAGCACCATGGTTTCATTCTCTTGGGAGCCCCGCCCATTTGCATCGCTTAGCGCTTCGCTCACCGAAGGCCGGCGCAACTCGAATATCGTTAATCAAGACTATGTGGGCCACATTGCCTCCGTGTCAGCCCAATTTACCTTTTAAATTTACCCGCACCATAACCATGAACTTCTCACTCAAAGCGCCCTCGCTGGCCAGCACCCTTTTAATAACTGCCGCCGCCTGCCTGCTCGCCACGGGTTGCAGCAAAAAAGACAAAGACAAAGCCGCCACCCAGGTCATTGCATCGGTGGATGGAGAAGAAATATCCATCCACCAAATGAACACTATTTTGGCCCGGGCCAAAGGTATCACGCCTGAAACGCTGCCCCAAGCCAAGCAAGAAATTTTGGCCGGCTTGGTAGAGCAACAACTCGCCATCAACCTAGCCATAAGCAAAAAGTTGGACAGAACCCCTGAGGTTGTCACCGCACTTGAAAATGCCAAGCGTGAGATTTTGGGGCGCGCCGCCCTAGAGCAAATTGCAGCAGCGCAGCCCAAGCCAACGGATGCCGAGGCCGAAAAATACTTCAACGACCACCCTGCATTGTTTGCAGAGCGGCGGGTGTTCAACTTGCAAGAAATTGCCGTCCGTAGAAGTGGCAAAGACGTCGGAGACCTGGCCTCTCAGGCCAACAATGCCAAATCGATGGAAGAAGTAGCGAACTGGCTCAAAGAAAAGGGCATAGAGTTCTCTACCAATGGCGGCACCCGCTCAGCCGAGCAGATTCCACTAGAAGTACTCCCCAAATTGCACGCCTTCAAAGACGGCCAAATCGGTCTGATTGAAAGCAAAGATGCCTACTTGGTTATGCGTTTGGTGGCATCCCGCTCGCAACCAGTCACGCTAGCACAAGCCTTGCCGACCATTAAAGTGTTTTTGGCCAACCAGCGCGGTGCAGAGGCCGTTAAAAATGAGAAAGACCTTTTGAAGGCCAAGGCCAAGGTCGAGTACTTTGGCGAATTCGCCGGCGGCGAAGCGGCATTCAAGGCAAAAGCAGAAGCCGAGGCCAAAGCCGCCGCAGAAGCCAAAACCACAGCACAGGCTAAAGCCAAAGCAGACGCCGACGCATTTGCGCAGCAAAAAGCCGCTGAACAAGCCGCTGCCCAGGCAGAAGCCGAAGCACGCTCTAAAGCCCGAGCCGACGCCCGCGCCCAAGACGACCAAAGCACTAACAAACCTGTTGCCATTGACCTCGAAAAAGGCCTGAAAGGTTTGAAATGAACGCAACCATGATTTATCGCTTTTTGCGCCTCGGTGGTTTGGCGCTTTTGCTGGGTGTTGGCTGGCTGGGCGCGGCCCATGCACAAGACAAAATTTTTGAAGATAAGCTGGGCGCTGGCGACACCATCCACATTCAGGTGTTCCAAAACCCAGACCTCACTCTAGAGACGCGCATTCAAGAGACGGGCAACATCACCTACCCTTTGATCGGGTCCGCCAAACTTGCGGGTTTAACCATCCCAGAGGCCGAAAAAGCTATTGGGCAGGCACTCAAAACCGGTGGCTTCATGCAGTTGCCCCAGGTTTCTGTCGCGGTCGTCCAAGCCAGACGCAAACAAGTGTCAGTGCTAGGAGCCGTGGGAAAACCCGGACAATTTCCGTTAGAAGCTACCAACACCCACCTGTCTGACGTGCTCGCTGTGGCGGGTGGCATTTCGCCCACCGGCTCAGACAACGTCATTATTACCGGCTACCGCAACAACAAACCCATACGCCAAGAGGTTAATGTGGCTGCCATTTATTTGGATGGCAAGGCCGCCAACGACATTCTCATGGCCGGTGGTGACGTGGTGTACGTGCACCGTGCACCCGTGTTTTACGTGTATGGCGAGGCGCAACATCCCGGCTCATTTCGCTTAGAGCGCAACATGACCGTGATGCAGGCCTTGGTCATGGCCGGAGGCCCATCCGCCCGTGGCACCGAAAAAGGTTTGCGACTGCGCCGCCAATCGACCGAAGGCACGCTGCGCGACTTAACTCCCGACTTGAATGAACTGGTGCAGCCAGACGATGTCATTTTTGTGCGCGAAAGCCTGTTTTAAATAGAGCCAATTGAATGACACCCAAGCAACTGTTACTGATCCTTTTTGCGCACCGCTACGCCGCGGTGGCCATGTTTATCCTCGTCGCAATTGCAGGAGGTCTATTCACTTGGGCCACCCCAAAAACCTACTTGGCATCCACAGACCTGCTTGTGGACTCGCGCGCAGACCCCCTTGCAGCAGCTCAAAATGTTAGCTCACCCAACTACCTGGCAACACAAATTGCGATTATCCAAAGTGAGCGCGTGGCCATTGGCGTCGTCAAACGCCTGCGCATTGAAAGTACACCCACACTGGTAGACCAGTGGAAGGCGGCCACCCAAGGCAAAGTACCGCTTGAAAATTACTACGCCAACATGCTGCGTGGAGGCGTGGTTGCCGAGCCACTGCGAGGAAGCAACATTATTCGCCTTACCTTTGAGGCAGCGGACCCCAAATTTGCCACGGCCGTGGCAAATACCTACGCCCAAGCGTACTTGGACCTTACGATCGACCTGCGCGTTGAGCCAGTGCGCCAATACGCTGATTGGTTTGACGAACGACTAAAGACCCTGCGTGACAACGTCGAAGCCGCCCAAGCCAAGCTATCGGCATACCAACGCGACAAAAGCATTGTCGGCAATGATCAACGCGCTGACGAAGAGACCCAGCGGCTCGATGCCCTGACGGCGCAATTGGTCGCCATTCAAGGCGAAACAATGGCCATTGGCAGCCGCCAAAAGACGTCTGGTGGAGAGCTCTCCCCCGACATTCAGGCTAGTCCAGTTGTACAAGGCTTGCGCTCAGATTTGAGCAAGGCCGAAAGCAAAATGAGCGAACTCAAGGTGAGCCTGGGGCCCAATCACCCGGAACGTATACAACTAGAGCAAACCATTAATGCACTCAACCAACAGTTGGAACAAGAAATGCGCCGTGTCTCCGGTGGCACAAGTGTAGCCAAGACCACCGCAGGCTTGCGTGAAGCTGAACTGCGACGCGTGATTGCCGCCCAACGCGAGCGTGTTCTGTCACTTCGCGCCGAGCGTGACCAAGTGTCTGTGCTGACCCAAGACGTAGAGGCCGCCAAGCGCATCTACGACTCTGTCTTGCAGCGCACCAACCAGCTTAATTTAGAGAAACAAACGGACCAGACCAATGTCTCGATCCTCAGCCCGGCGATTGAGCCCAACAGGCCTGCCAAGCCAAACATCCCCAAATACATTGCCGCAAGTCTTCTGGGGGCATTGGCGGCAGCCATTGGCGCCGCACTGGGCCTGGAAATGCTGAACCGCCGCGTTCGCGTACTCAACGACATCATGATCGAAGACGTACCTGTTTTGGGCGTTATCGAGCGTGGTGGCGACAGCTACTCAGTGGGTGAACGGGTTGAATTGTTCAAAAAGTTTTTTACCAAACGCAAACAACGCAAAGAAAAGGCAGCTGAAAGTCGGCTGGCAGGATTGTCATGAGCGAAGAAAAGTTTACTAACTCGTCGTTGTTTCCCAGTGAGCTGGACATTGACCCCGATGAAAGCCTGGCTGAGCTGACCAGCAAATCTAGCACCAAGCGCTCTATTGGTGCCATATTGGTGGACGCAGGCGTCATCAGCCTAGATCAGGCCTTGAAGGCTATCGAACTGCAGCGCGAGAAAAAGATCCGCTTTGGTGAAGCCGCCATTCAACTGGGGTTAATCAGCGAAGGAGACATTCGCTACGCGCTGTCGTACCAATACCAATATGCCTATCTGCCCCGCTCTAGCGGCAAGCACACCAATGACGAACTGTTGGCGGCCTACAAGCCATTTAGCCCAGAGGTAGACCGCCTACGCAGCATTCGCAGCCAGCTTAAGCTGCGCTGGCTAGACCATACTCAAGGGCGTGCCATGCTGACTATTGTGGGCGCGGGCCGCTTTGAAGGTGGCAGCTACTTGGCTGCCAACTTGGCAATCGTTTTTGCCCAAATGGGGGAACACACCCTGCTTATTGATGCAGACATGCGCGCGCCCAAGCAACATGTGCTGTTTCAGCTTAACAACCAATTGGGCTTTTCTAGCCTGATCGCTGGGCGCGCGTCGGTAGCCGACACGGTGCAGCACATCTCTTACATTCCCAACCTAGACGTCATACCCGCTGGCCCCATGCCACCCAACCCATTGGAGTTGCTCAACCGGCCGACGTTGGACGAACTACTCGAATGGGCGGGCAAGACCTACGACGTGGTACTGATAGACACAAGCTCGCTGTCCAGTGGTGCAGATGCCATGATTGTCTCGGCCAAAGCAGGCGCCGCGCTGGCGGTGGCGCGCACCAATGAAACGAAGATTACTGCGTTCACTGACCTTATTGCAGAGCTCAAGCGCTCCAACATTAACGTGGTGGGCTCGGTACTAAACAACCCACCACTGATCGACATCGGCAATTAGTTCGTGCTCGGTCAATAGGGAGTTGTCATGCCAGAAATTCTGCGATCTCTGATCGTTGTATTTTTCATTTCGTTCGTTACATTCAAATTTGGGAAAAGTACGTTTATTGCTTTGGGCGTTGATAAAGCCCATATTGAATTGCGACAAAAAATTTGGCTCGGAGTAACCCTTGCTTCATTTTTGGCATTTAATTTCTGGGTCTTCTGTTTAATTACTACTGGACTAATCCTTTACGCAAAAAAAAGAGATCCCAATAAAGTCGCTTTGTTGGCCGCTATATTGTTTGCAGCCCCTCTTTTTCCGGCAGAGATTCCCGGTTTTGGAGTAATGAATTATTTTTTTACAATAACTTATTTTCGACTTTTATCCATATTTTTGTTGCTTCCGGCCTATCTTGATCTTCGTAAGAAAAAAGATACACATCCGTTCGGAAAGTCACCGGCGGACATCTTCTTGTTAGGCTACCTTATTGTTGGGTTAGCCCTCCAAGCGCAACTTGACACTGCTACCAATGTGCTTCGCACATGTTTTTATCACTTTTTTGACATATTTTTACCTTACTACGTTGTCAGTCGCGGGCTGAAGGACACAAGTGCAATCAAAGAGTTTTGCGCCTCTTTGATTATGGGAGCTACGCCGCTGGCAATAATTGGTTTTTTTGAATTTGTTAAGCACTGGTTACTTTACTCTCAATTGGACAATACGTTGGGTGTCTCATGGGGTTTAGGGAACTATTTACCCCGAGACGGCTTCGTTCGGGCAATTGCTTCATTCGGCCACCCCATAGTCATGGGGTATGTCATGTCCATTATGATAGGGTTGTATCTCTTTGTTAATTCAACTATTGAAAACAAAACCCATCGCAGATTCTTAGGCGGTGCACTTGTGTTGGGCTTGATAGCGCCATTGTCCAGGGGACCGTGGGTGGGGGCGGCAGCATTAGTTGCAATATTCATTGCACTTGGCCCAAACCTTATTCAATCCATTATCAAGGCGATTGCACTGGGAACCGTTTGTACATTGGCACTTTTGATAACGCCCTACCATGACCGCGTTATTGATTTACTTCCGTTTGTCGGAACAGTTGAGGCGAACAACATCGACTTCAGGCAAAAGTTATTTGACAACTCTATGATTGTTATCGCAAGAAACCCACTTTTTGGGTCCTTCGATGCCTTATTAAGTCCTGAGATGGAGGAGTTGCGGGCCCAGGGCATTATCGATGTCGTAAACTCCTATATCAGCATTACCCTTTCCGGGGGGCTGGTATCGTTGTCGCTATTTCTAGGGTTCTTTGTTTCGACTTTGTCCGGACTATTTTTTCTGCCATTTGGCAGGACATTGAGCGAAACCGACAGACTGTTGCGCCGAGTACTCATTGCAAGCATCATAAGTGCATTGATAACCATTGCAACCGTTAGTAGCATTCTCATGGTGCCCATCGTTTACTGGATACTTGGCGGGCTCGCTGTCGCGGCCGTAAATGCGGTGAAAAGAAATATGAAAACCACCACGACAAAGGCACATCCGGTACCCAAGCATCAGTTTAATAGACCAGGAATAATTTCAACTTCAGTTGCAACCACCCTCTCGCATTAACAGTGCCTTATTATTAATGTCATTCGGCAAGATCGCATATTTGTCTCCGTCATTGCCTGCGTTATCGGAGACCTTCGTCTATGAGGAAATTCACGCTTTGGGACGCCGTGGTATTTCCGTTGTGCCTATTTCGGTGCGCAAACCGGTCCAGCCGATACCCGACCAAGCCGACCTTGCCCGTAGAACCCTGCATCTCTATGCCTCACACCCACTATTAACACTGCTTCGGTCTGTCATTTACTTTCCGCAATTCGGTCTAAAAACCCTTGCGGCGCTTAGAAATCTTTTTTTCGACATGACCGAGGTTGGCATTTTCAAAGCCAAGGCTTGGAAGCTTGCATTTCAGTTTCTTGCTTCCGCTAAATTAGCGCACATTTTGCGGCAGCAACATTGCACACACCTCCATGTCCATTTTGCGCACACCCCAACCCAACTCGCCATGTACAGCGCGATGCTTACTGGCATTCCATTCACATTTACTGCTCATGCAAACGACATTTTTGCTGCGGGGCTACTCTTGCCAGTGAAGGCTCGCCGCGCTTCGCATGTGATAACTATTTCTGAATTTAATTCAACGCATCTTCAATCGTTAGGTATTCCTTCAAAGGATATTTCAGTAGTACGCTGCGGAGTCAGCTTTGCAAACGTTCCGTTGATTTCCCGTGACAAGTGGGCGTGTTCCAGCCGTGCCATTCACATTGGTTCATTAGGGCGCCTTGTTGAAAAAAAGGGCTTTGACGTCCTCATCAAAGCGGTTGCTAGACTTCAGTGTGACGGGCACCACATTGTTTTGCATTTGGCAGGGGATGGGCCGCTTAAAGGCGAATTAGCGGCTCTGGCGCTGTCTTGTGGCCTCGCAGAGCGTGTCATTTTTGAAGGCTCCCTTGATCACAAAGCGGTAGCAACATGGATGCAAGGTATGGATATATTTGTTCTTGCATGCAAGGAAGATCAGAACGGCGATATGGACGGCATACCCGTCGTCCTCATGGAGGCAATGTCGCAATACATTCCAGTGGTCTCGACCCGGCTTTCAGGTATCCCCGAATTGGTTCGCCACAATGAGACCGGACTTTTGGCCACCCCTGGAGATTTGCAGTCTCTGTCGGTAGAAATAGCCCGGCTACTCAACTCCCCCGATCTCATGCAACATTTAGCCAGAAACGCCCAGTCCTTTGTAACGCAAGAATTCTCTCAAAGCGTCAATATAAACCGCTTGCTCGCCCATTTTCATTAGGCTACCGGCAACGTTTTATTGCTGCGAGGGATCAAAGAAGATTAACGTACGCCTACTTTGACGATAGAAACAATAAGTAGCTTCCATCCTCCCGACATAAGCGGACTCGCTTGTATTGCTTTGATGGCGTAAGTTATGGCAGTAAGGCGTTGCTTGCTGTTCCAACCCCACCACCCGTACTGAATCATGAACGCGTACCGTGACGCGCGGTCCTTGGTTGGACGCCAGGCACGATTTGCCTCGAAACACGGCGCTATGCCACGCCGCAATGCGGCACTTTCGCAGGCCATACGTGCCTCATCACGCTGGGTCTCACCCACACGTTCACTGGCAGAGTTTTCGTGAAGTCGGTACTTTAAAAGTACGTCTGGCATATTCGCCACTTTACCGATCTCTCCAAGTCTCAACCACAGGTCTATATCCACCGCCGTATTAAAGTTCGGGTCATAACCGTCCACTGCCACCAAGGCAGATTTTCTTATCATGACCGATGGATGAAGAATTGCGCAGTGGCCTTGTAGATTAAATAGCTGAATCTCCGCATCTTCCATGGGAGGGTTTAGCGTCGTGAGCAAGCGGCCCTCGCCATCTATGATCTGGTAAGCGCTTCCTACACAAACGACCTCGGGGTGATCAACAAGAAATGCCACTTGCTTGGCCAATCGGTCTGCATGCGCGATGTCATCTTGGTCCAACTGTGCAACAAAAATACCTTGGGCAGCGACAGAAAGTTCAAGCTGGGTGGCGCCTAGCCCTTTGTTGCCTCGACTAATTAATTTAATTCGCTTGTCAAGGGCTTCAAAGCTTTTCAATATCTCAAGTGATTCATCGTTTGAGCCATCGTCAATAATCAAAAACTCAAAATTGGTATACGACTGTCCAAGAATGCTGTTGACTGCATTTCGCAAGTGACGCGCCCCATTAAATACAGGCATTTGCACGGTTACGAGTGGATCTTGATTCATAGAGTGCCATTTTGCTTCAGAATGCCAAAATTCGAGTGCCCCTGTCACTAGAGCGCGGCCTCAATTGTTGCTCACAGTCAAACCAATTGGCTAAAACTATTCAAAAGCCCACGGGAAGGACCAAGGCATGTTGCTAAAATCGGCTGCAGCTTCAGCATCTCACGGAATTTGTATGCATACACCGTGGATTGCATTTCCGAAATGGTGATGAGAGCTTAGCGTTGGCAAATTGTCTAAATTGGGAGATTCCTGTGTCTGTTGTTGCTGTTGTCGGTTTGGGCTACGTTGGGCTGCCTTTGGTGGTCGAGTTTGGAAAGAAAATGCGGACCATTGGTTTCGACATTGTCGCCGAGAAGGTTGCCAAATGTCGCAACGGAATTGATCCTTCGCGCGAAATCCCCGATGCCGAAATGGCCCTGGCCCTTATGGCCGAGTACACCAGTGATCCGCAGACTCTTGCCGTTGCAGACTTCATCATCGTCGCGGTTCCAACGCCGGTTGATGAAGCCCACATACCCGATTTTCGACCATTGATTGGTGCGAGCAAGGCCATTGGCGCAAACATGAAGAAGGGTGCCGTTGTCATCTATGAATCGACGGTCTACCCTGGTGCCACAGAAGAGGTTTGCATTCCCGTTCTGGAAGAAGCATCTGGACTTCAATGGCAACGTGATTTTTTCGTTGGCTACAGCCCCGAGCGGATCAACCCCGGTGACCGCGAGCATATGCTAACCAACGTCATTAAGGTTGTAGCAGGTGATACGACAACAACGCTTGAGCAGGTGGCCAAGTTGTATGAAATTATTGTAGTCCCCGGTGTACACCGGGCCAGTAGCATCAAAGCTGCCGAAGCCTGCAAAGTGATTGAAAATACCCAACGTGATTTGAATATTGCACTCATGAACGAGCTGGCAATTATCTTTGAAAAGGTTGGTATTGATACAAATGAGGTATTGGAGGCTGCTGGTACGAAGTGGAATTTTTTGAAATTTCGTCCGGGGCTTGTAGGTGGACACTGCATCGGCGTCGACCCCTATTACCTTACGCATAAGGCGGAAACGCTTGGCTATCACCCTCAGGTAATTTTAGCCGGCCGACGTATTAACGACGGAATTGGTAAATACATTGCGGAACAAACCGTAAAACAAATGATTGCTGCTGGTAGTTATATCAAAGGAACCAAAGTAAATATACTCGGACTCACTTTTAAGGAAGACTGTGCCGACCTACGGAACAGCAAAGTCATTGATATTATTACTGAACTTAAGTCCTATGGTATCGAGGTATTTGTACACGACCCCGACGCAGACCCAGATGAAGCCATGCATGAATATGGCGTTCGTTTAGTGCCCTGGGAAAATCTGCCAAGAGCGGATGCCGTTGTCGCTGCAGTATCCCATCGTTCTTACAAAAAGTTGGGAGCAGAAGACATCGCTCGAAAATTAATCAAGGGCGGATGTTTTATAGACGTAAAAGCCGCATTCTCTCAAAAAGATTTATTAAAAGCGGGTGTACGCGTTTGGCGACTTTAACCTTAGAAAAACAGGTTAATAGAATGCCGCCTATTTCTTCCAACGCCGTCAATTAAAGGCACCAATAGTTGGTGCGCTTGCCCTCAGCACTCCCAAATAATCTTTTGCGGAATATTCAGTGGCTACTCCGCGCATTTTGGCCGGAGAATTTAATTTGACGGTGAAATCAGCTAAGGCTTGGTTGGTAAACAGCGGATCACCATAAACGGCGTTGTTCTCAAACTCAGCTGCTATCGCAGCGGAAACGGTGTATCTAGAGCCCGCAATATTGAGCACCTTACTGGCCGTGATTTGCGGTGCAAAATACAAATTGCCACCCATCGCAAGTGACCTACGCGGAACGCCAGCGTTGACTAAGAGTGCCTGTGCCGTACTTTGTGTCGAAACGATGTTGTTGCGAAACTTGATGCTGCCTAGGGCGGCCCCGCCAAACGTCATCCCCCAGGATGACGCAGGGTCAACGAAGGTGTTTTGGATGATGTTTACCGCGCTCGAAGGCGTATCCCCGACATTGCCATCAGAAAACACCAACGAGCCCAGACGATTGCCGTACACAATATTGTTTGCGATCAGTGAATTGGTCATAGAGTTCACCAAGAGTCCATAACCTTGTTCGCCGGTGCGGTAGCCGTTGCCATGGATGCGGTTTTCGGTGATGACAAAGTTGTCAAACACTTCGGACTCCGTCGGATATCCGCCGGTTACATCGATCCCATTGTTGTTGCCATCGATGTCATTTCTGACGATGGAAACCCCAGTGCTACTGCCGTGGACAACGATGCCTAAGTTACTCCCGCCACGCAACAGGTTGCCTTGAATCGTCGCATTGGTCAGGTGGCGAAGGTAGATGTTGTGCGCGCCGATTTGGTCGCGGCCATTGTTTACAAAAGTGGAATACAGAACCTGGATGTTGCTACCGCTGCCTGCCAAGCCGCCCCCGCGCCCGCCGCTGGTTTGGTTGTTAAGAATGCTGGAGTTCTTGACCAACAGATTGCTCACGTTGTCCGCCAAAATGCCATCCAGCCCAAAATTCTCGATCGT
>JBBRNS010000026.1:0-25994 GCA_038230175.1 Burkholderiales bacterium | reverse complement strand
TGCGGTATTGAAAGATTTTGTAACCACAATCAATGCCGTTTTGCGCACCCAAGACGTCGTGGGGCGATTGGGTGGGGAGGAGTTTTGCGTTCTGCTGCCGAACACCACGCGAGAAGGTGGATTTGCATTGGCGAGGCGCATCGTGGTGACAGTGGCCAACAGCCCGGTGGCGATGGGCACAGGGCTCATACGCTATACCGTCAGTATCGGTGCCAGTTGTATGCATGGCGAGAGCACGTTTTCCGAACTACTGCATCTGGCCGATTTAGCCTTGTACCGCGCGAATAGCAATGGTCGCAATGGCGTTGCGATAGAGCCAGAGCAATAGGTCGGTACGAAAGGCCATTTTTTGACCCCTAGCCTGCAAGCAATGGTGATGGCACTTGAATTCCAACCCAACAATAACTGAAATGCAAACCAAAGCTTACGGCAGTACCGATACGGTTGGTCCACAAATGAAGTCGCTTTACAGCCCTCGTCCTGTGAGATCTTCGGGCGCTCGAATTCGGCAGAGTCCCAACATGCTGAGTGCCATCGTTAGCGCTTCTAGCGACGCCATCATCACAACCAGCGGCGAAGGCTGTATTAGGTCTTTCAACCCAGGTGCGGAAGCGATTTTCGGCGTCAGTCATGAGGCTGTTGAGGGTAAGAGTATTGAACTGCTGATTCCTGAGCGCTACCGGGTACCGAACGCACGTCAGTGCAACACGACGGCGCTGGGCAGTGCCGCTAGCCGCTTTATAAAACTGAGTCTGTTCAAGGGGCTTCGCGCGGGTGGCCAAGAGATTGACCTCGAGGGTCAAATTTGCCAGATCTGCGTTGACGGTCAGCACATTTTTGTCGGAACTTTTCGCGACGTTACTCAACGCTTGCAATCCGAGGAACGGCGTAAAGTGGAGCGTGTGCAACTGGCGGAACTGACCCGAAAGTTGATGTCCAAAGAGCAGTCTTTGGTAAGCCGTGTGGCCCATGCCATGCATGACCAGTTGGGCCAGACCTTGGCAGCGATTCAAATGACCCATGACACGATGGGCGCGTTGCGTTTGGGTGTTGAGCCGCCGCCGTTGGCGGGATTGAATCAGAAGCTGGGCACGCTGGTTCAGCAGGCTATTCGCCAAGTTCGGCAAGTGGTGGTTGAGTTGTGCCCACCTCTGCTTGGCGATAGCGGACTGGATGGCGCTTTGGACAACGAGCTGCGCGAACTCAATCGGGTCCAATCTAGCCTTGGCATTGCCTTGCATGTGGATCCGAGATTGAACGGGGTCCGTTGGCCCCACGATGTTGAGTACGCGGCTTTCATGATTGCCCGCGAGGCGATTGACAACGCGCTTAGACATGCGAGCGCCGGAGGTGTGATCTTGCGTCTGTGTGGTGACTCTGACACACTGCGCATGGACATCATCGACGATGGGGCGGGCATGCCCATGGATGCGCTTTGGGGGGAGGGAAGTTTGGGTCTCGCGGCGATGCGTGAGCGCGCAAATTCTATTGGCGCAGTACTTCTGATGGGACCGGGCGAAAGCGGTGGCACCCGCGTGGGTTTGCGTTGGCAGGCTCAATTGTGAGCCGTCTGTATCTTGTGGATGACCACCAGTTGGTGCGTGAAGGGCTACGGGCATTGGTGCAGGCTTGGGGCCACTCGGTGGTCGGGGAGTCAGCCTGTCCTACACATGCAGTCACCGACATCACTCGCCAACAGCCCGACTTGCTGCTGTTGGACTTGCACCTGGGTGATCGCTCGGGATTCGAACTCTTGGCTGATATACAGCGCCGGCGCCTGACGACCCGCGTCATTGTGTTGACCATGTCGGCCCAGCCCCGCCATGTGGCCGAGTCATTGCGTCTGGGGGCAATGGGCTATGTTTTGAAGGGCTCGGCTGGGAGCGACCTGTCCCAAGCCATTGATGCTGTTTTCGACGGCCGACGCTATTTGGGGACCGAAGTCACGGAGCTTGCAATGCAGTCGTTCAGGCAGTTGGACGATGCCGATCCTCTGTTTGCCTTGTCGCCGCGTGAGCGCCAAATCATCAAATTGGTGGTGGAGGGCTTATCCAGCGCAGAAATTGGCATCTTGCTTCACCTTTCACCCAAAACAGTTGCCACTTACCGCAGCCGGTTAATGGCCAAGCTGGGGACCCCAGACGTACCTGCACTGGTCCGCCTCGCCGTGCGGCATAAATTGGTCGACTCGGAGACCACTGGGTAGTGCCTTGCGCATTTGCGATGTTGGTACCCCGATGCTTTTCCAATTTTTTTTGTCTATACACAGACGCGTTTGCTAAAAATACTTGAGACCGTGGCATGCATAAATCCACAAACCTGTGCCTTCGCTGTGCAATGAACACACCCCTATCACCTGACGACTTCAACCAAAGATCGCTGGAAATCATTCGCAGAGCCCGGGGGGCCGTCCGGGTCCGCAGGATCGCGAATGTCCAGCCGCCATACGCGGTGGGTGTATTTGCCCTCCTTGTGACTACCGAAATGGCCGACGCGATGCAGGAGATGAGTGCTATTTGCTAGCAGTTGTGTCCTTCAATCAGCAGTTCGAGGGTGAAAAGTGGTTTTCAAACCATTGGCCTGCGAGCTCCGCCACTGCGTCCAAAGTGCCGGTCTCCTCAAATAGACGGCTTGCTCCATGGACAATTTTTAGCTTTTTTTCACAATTGAGTGCCTGCAGCGCTGCGCGGTTATAGGGGAGAAGCTTGGTGTCTTTGTCGCCCACAATGAGCAACGTAGGTGCCTTCACCTGTGGTAGAACGGCTAGCGCCAAGTCCGGCCGACCACCATGCGACACCACAGCCGCAATACGCTCAGGCAGGGTGGTTGCTGCCACCAGTGCGGCGGCGGCGCCTGTGTCGGCGCCGAATAGACCAATCGGAATTGCTTCTATACCAGGCCATTTGCCCAGCCACCGTACGGCGTCCGTGACCCGCGAACTCATTGCAGCAATGTCGTAGGTATTTTGCTTGTTTTGGGCCTCTTGTTCTGTGAGCAGGTCAAATAGCAAGGTTCCCAGGCCATGAGACTGCATGGCGCGCACCATAAATTGATTGCGTGAACAATAAAGGCTGCGACTACTACCATGGGTAAAAATGACGACGCCGTCCATGTGGGAAAGCAGTTTGAGTTCCCCCGGCAACTTCGTCGCGCCGATGGTCACCGTTTCGGTGGTCCGCGTGTAGGAAACGACTTTCATGGCTTATCCCCTTTTATAGAACTGAGCACAGCGCCACCGGAATGGCCAGCGTTAATGCAAAGCCTTAGTGTTTAGTCAGTAGGCGGTGTGCCGTGAAAGGTGTTGGTTGCGATGGCTATGCTAGGACGCCGCTGCAAAACCCGTTTGCGCATTCGCAATGGCGACGACCAAAAACACCCGATTATTGGATCTGAAATGGTGGCAGCTTGTGCAGACTACAGCGGCGTTTCGCCTTTTAGCCGTGAAGTGAAACAGAATGAATCAAGGGAAATGGGTCGAGTTGAGTTTGACGCCATGAAGTCACAGGCGATTACTAAGAACGGCGCGGCGAAAGCCGCATTAGAAAGTGTTCAGCGCACACAGGCGCAGCAACAGCAATGTGATGAATCCAAGCGTATTCTTTTTATGAAAAGCGCCGTACTGACCTTAACGAGGGAAAAAAATGGAGCTACTTTGCTTTGAGGACAACTACAAGGTGCGTTGCAGTTGATTTTTTGCTGGATAGGCAACTTGGCGTGACCACAAATCCAGCTCACGGGGACAACGGGCGCATCATCCACCACCGCCGGGCGCAGGGTTGGTATTTTTCCTTTGATGGCGCCATTGGCTTGGTTGCCATAGGTGATATGGATTGCGCCTTAGTCAATCTCAATACCGGTGATCAGGGTACTGACGATGTTTTCTGCAACAGGCAAACCAGCCGCTGCGTTATCGGCTGGGAGGTTTTGGCTAAGCGCCCACTGTGCAGCAATTGGCCTCTTGGCGATGCTGGCGAGCGCAGCGCCCTCAATGATCTGATAGCGGACGATCTTGCCCTGATAACTCGGCATGGCGATCAGGGCCAAGATGGCAATGATGGATACCACGATCATCCGTTCGATGAGGGAAAAACCTCGGGCGTGCGGTTGCATGATGCGATATTTTTACTTCTTTGAGAAATGGCTGCCATCATCATTACCGCAGCCTTACTGCGAGGCCCATCGTGCCCTTACTTGGCGATTGAAAGCAACTCCACTTCGAAGGTCAGTGTGGCGTTGGGCGGCACTGCGCTGCCTGCGCCGCGCTCACCATAGGCCGTAGCCGGTGGGCAGGTGAGGGTGGCTTTGCCGCCGACCTTGATTTTTTGCATGCCTTCGGTCCAGCAGGGAACGACCCGGTTCAGGGGGAACGTTGCTGGGGCGCCGCGCTTGTAGGAGCTGTCGAATTCTTTGCCGTCGGCCAACGTGCCGCGGTAGTGCACGGTGACGGCATCACTGGCTTTGGGAAATGGCCCGTTGCCAGCTTGGGTGTGCACGATCTTGACGCCAGAAGGCAATGTTTCTGTGTCCGCTGCCTGGGCGCCCATGCTGATGGCAACTAGGCTGCAGGCTAGAACGAGGGTGGGTGTGAGGTGTTTCATGGTGTTTGACAATATGAGCGTTGAAGAAATCGGTGGAAACAACGGTACAGAAGCGGTGCACTCGGCACTGTTGGGTCTAGCCGTTGGTGTTGGCCAATTCTGCCAATTCCGCCAATGCGTCTGCGACGGCTTGTTGGCGCGATGGCTCCAGCGGCTCTAACTCTGCGGCTAAATGGTTCAACGCGGCAGCCCCTTTTTGTTGCAGCAAAGCAATACTTTGCCCCGCCACTTTGGGTGAGGAATAGCCCCGGCTTTGCAGCAACAGGGCACCTTGGGCATCGACCAGTTTGAAGTAAAACTGTCCGTCTTTTTCGCGGTACTGTTTGAAGTTTGCCAGTGCCGTCTTGGTGGCTTTGGCGGCTTGCGTGACGGGTGTTGCAGCCAGACTTCGCAGGCCCACCGCGTGGCGCAGTTGGGCCATGAACGGTGTAGCGACAGTACGCGCCTTGGCTGCGCCAGCCAGTAAGAGTGCTTCGACTTTGGTTGGGTCAGCCATGAGTGCGTGGTAGGTCTCGCGCATGGGGGCCACCTCGCGGTCAATGCGTTCAAAGAGTAATTCTTTGGCCGCACCCCAGGCAATGCCGTCGGCATAGGCTTGGCGCAGCGCTTGGGTTTCAGTGTCGGTGGCAAAGGCTTGGTAGATTTGGAACAGGGCTGATCCCTCGGTGTCTTTGGCTTGGCCTGGCGCGCGGGAATCGGTCTTAATGCTGGCGATCAATTTTTTGAGTTGCTCGCGCGGTGCAAAGAGTGGGATGGTGTTGTCGTAACTCTTGCTCATCTTGCGGCCATCGAGCCCCGGCAGGGTGGCGACCGATTCTTCGATGACGGCCTGCGGCGGCACAAAATGCTCACCATAACGGTGGTTGAAGCTGCTGGCCATGTCGCGCGCCATTTCGATGTGTTGCACCTGGTCGCGCCCCACCGGAACCTTGTGGGCGTTGAACATCAAAATGTCGGCCCCCATGAGCACCGGGTACATAAACAAGCCGGCGTTGACATCCATGTCGGGGTCTTGGCCGGCGGCGGCATTTTTGTCTACCGCAGCCTTGTAGGCGTGCGCCCGGTTGAGTACGCCTTTGCCGGTGACGCAGGTTAAAAACCAGGTCAGCTCGGTAATCTCAGGCACGTCGGACTGGCGGTAAAAGGTAACCCGCTCGGGGTTCAATCCCGCAGCCAGCCAGCTGGCGGCAATCTCTAGGGTAGAGCGCTGGATGCGTTCGGGCTCGCCGATTTTGATCAAGGCGTGGTAGTCGGCCAAGAAGTAAAAGCTCTCCACCCCAGCAGTTTGGCTGGCCAAGACGGATGGGCGGATGGAGCCCACGTAGTTGCCCAAATGGGGCGTGCCTGAAGTGGTGATGCCGGTGAGGAAACGGGTAGGGGTCATGGCAAGGCAGCTGGCGATGGCGTGTAGTAAATAGGGATGCGCGGTCTTAGCGAATCAGCGCAGTGAGGGGCGAGAGCAAAAGGTCCAGCAGCCAAAAACTCAGGCCCATGATGGGCTGCATCCACAGGGCATTAAGTACCCCTGCGATGATGAGCCCCATCACTATGAAGAAGCCCCAAGGTTCAATACGCGCCACCACTGTAGCTTGCTTGTGGGGCAGCAGGCCTACCAAGATGCGCCCGCCGTCCAGCGGTGGCAAAGGAAACAGATTGAG
This sequence comes from Burkholderiales bacterium, assembly GCA_038230175.1. GTDB lineage: Bacteria > Pseudomonadota > Gammaproteobacteria > Burkholderiales > Burkholderiaceae_C > Allorhodoferax. The sequence continues at coordinate 19,738 of JBBRNS010000026.1, read as the reverse complement.
GGCAAACAACACGACGTTGATCACAATACCGCTTTGGCACATTTTGAGAAAAAATGGCTCTGTGACGCCCGCCGCTTGCAGCGCGTAAAACGCGATGCCCCAGATCAGCGCCTGCGCAAAGTTTGAGGCCGGTCCCGCCAACGCCACCCACACCATGTCGCGCTTGGGATTGCGCAAACGGTCGAACCGCACCGGCACCGGCTTGGCATAGCCAAAGATAAAGGGGCTGGACATGGCCAGCAGCAGCAAGGGCAGCAATACTGAGCCAATGGGGTCAATGTGCTTGAGCGGGTTGAGCGTCACCCGGCCCAGCATCCAAGCGGTGTTGTCACCAAAATGCCGCGCCGCATAGCCGTGCGCGGCTTCGTGGATGGTGATCGCAAAGATCACGGGCAGGGCATGAATAGCAATGTTTTGAATCAGGTTGGCAATGTCCACGGGGCGGGGTTCCTAGTGCGGAAAAAAAGATGTAGGGCTATAGCCCAAAGCGGGAAGCATCCCCCCGGCCTTGCCGGATGAGTTCGGGCTCTGCTCCCGTGAGGTCGATCACGGTGGTGGGTTGGAGCGCGCAGGCACCCGCGTCCAGCACGGCGGCAATGGCGTGTTCGTAGCGCTCCCGAATGTCCTGGGTGTCGTTGAGCGGCTCGGTTTCACCCACTGCAATCAAGGTGGTTGCCAGCAACGGCGCGCCATGCAATTCCAAGAGGGCTTGCAGTGTTTTGTGTTCGGGCAGGCGCAGGCCAATGGTTTTGCGCGACGGGTGGCTCAAGCGCCGAGGTACCTCTTTGCTGGCTTCCAGAATAAAGGTGTAAGGGCCGGGTGTGGCTGACTTGAGCAGGCGGTATTGGACGTTGTCGACCCGGGCGTAGTTGGACAACTCGCTCAGGTCACGGCACAGCAGGGTGAGGTGGTGTTTTTCGTCCACGCCCCGAATGCGGCGCAAGCTGTCGGCTGCGGCCTTGTCGTCCAAGTGGCAGACCAGTGCATAGCTGGAGTCGGTGGGCACGGCGAGGATGCCACCTTTTTCCAGCAGGCTGACGGCTTGTTTGAGCAGGCGGGGCTGGGGGTTGTCGGGGTGGAGTTCGAAATACTGGGCCATAGGGAACTATTGGATGCGCGATGCCAACGCATCCCACACGGAGGTTAGGTTGCTAGGCAGCGGGGGCAGGGTGCCCAGCTCGGTATGGCTCTCAGCGGGGCTGTGGAAGTCACTGCCGCGCGAGGCGGCCAGGCCAAATTCGCGGGCCATGTCGGCATAGACCACATATTCCGCCGCGGTATGGCTGCCGGTGACGACTTCGACCCCACCACCGCCCAAAGCCTTGAATTCGGTGAACAGCGCAAACTCTTCATTGGGGGTGAACTTGTAGCGGGCCGGGTGGGCGATGATCGCCATGCCACTGGCACCGGTGATCCAGCGCACCGCGTCGCGCAGTGAGGCCCAGCGGTGGGGCACAAAACCAGGTTTGCCTTCGGTCAGGAATTTGCGAAACACCTCGTTGGTGTCTTTGCACACGCCCGTCTCGACCAAAAAGCGGGCGAAGTGGGTGCGCGAAATAAGGTCTGGGTTGCCCACAAATGGGAGGGCGCCTTCAAAGGCGTTTTTGATGCCAACCTTGGCCAGGCCATCGGCCATCTCGCGTGCCCGCTGCTCACGCCCGCCACGGGTCTGGCGCAGGCCCTCCACCAGGTCGGCATTGCGTGGGTCAAAGCCCAGGCCAACAATGTGCACGGTTTTATCAATAAAGGTCACCGAGATTTCGGTGCCCGTCAGGTAGCGCATGCCGTGGGCTTTGGCGGCGGCTGCGGCGCGTGCTTGGCCGCCTATCTCGTCATGGTCGGTCAAGGCCCATAGTTCGACGCCGTTGGCGCTGGCACGTGCAGCCACGGCCTCGGGGGTCAGTGTGCCGTCCGAGACGTTGGAGTGGCAATGGAGATCGGCATTCAGAATGGGGTTCACCCGCCTATTTTAGGCGCAGGACCTCAGAAATCAGCGGCGCAGGTGAATTGCAGTGCGCGCCCGTCCGTTGGGTGCGCAAAGGCTAGCCCAACGGCGTGCAACAGCAGGCGCGGCGCCCGCGCCACCACGGCCGGTGGCGCGTACAAGGCGTCGCCCAGAATGGGGTGGCCAATGGCTTGCAAATGCACCCGCAACTGGTGGGTGCGCCCGGTGAGGGGCTCCAGGGTAAGGTGGCTGGTTGCAGCTTGCGCGTCGGTGCTGATCACCCGGTAGCGGGTTTTGCTGGCTTGACCGATGCCGTGGTTGATGGTGCGCAGCGGCCGGTTGGGCCAATCCACGGCGATGGGCAGGTCGATGGTGTGCCAGCCTGAGCCATCTGAATCCATCGCTCCGCTGACCACGGCCTCATAGCTTTTATGCACCAATCGGTTAGAAAACGCGGCGCTCAGCGCGCGCTGCACGGCGGCGCTACGGCCCATCACGATCAACCCGGAGGTCGCCATGTCCAGCCGGTGCACCACCAGGGCGTCGGGGTATTGGGCTTGCGCCCGGGCGCTGAGGCAGTCTTGTTTGTCCGGGCCGCGTCCGGGTACCGACAGCAGGCCCGAGGGCTTGTTCAGCACGATGACGTCGGCGTCCACATAAACAACGGCAATTGCGCCGCAGCAGGGCGCTGCCTCAGTCGACATGGGTTTCGTTAACCAGGCGCTGCACGGTTTCACAAAACTCGCTGACATCATTGGGCTTATAGATCAACGCACTGGCGCCTTCGGCCATGGCGCTTTGCTCCAGCTCCGGTGTGACATAGCCCGACGCCAGCGCCACTGGCAGATCGGGCCGAATGATCTTGGCTTGGCGCAGCAGGTCTACGCCGCTAAAACCGGGCATGTTGTAGTCGGTCACCAGCAGATCAAATGCCGATGGGTCGGCTTGCAGCACCGCCACCGCTTCTTGGGGGTCGGTGTAGGTCGACACAACAAAACCCTTGCGGGTCAGCACCCGGGCAATCAAGAAGACGAGGGCCTGGTCATCGTCCACATACATGACGCGGCGCCCGTTGCCCTGCACTACGTCTACCGGGGCGGCGTCGGGCGGCGCGGCAACGGCCGCTTCTTGGCTGCTGGGAAAGTACAGGGTAAAAATGCTGCCAGCGCCCAATGCGCTTTGGACGTCGATGGCGCCCTGGTGGGTCTGCATAATGCCGTGCACGACCGATAGCCCCAGGCCTGTTCCTTGGCCCACCACCCGGGTGGTAAAAAACGGTTCAAAAATGCGGTCTAGTGTTTCCGGCGACATGCCGTTGCCGGTGTCGCTGACCCGCACACACACATATTTGCCGGCCGGCAGCCACAGGCGCCCATTGAGGGGCTGGGTCAGGTCGCTCTCAAACAGCTCCATGGTGACCGATCCCTTGTGGTTGCCAATGGCCAAGATGGCATTGGTACACAGGTTCAGCAGGGCTTGCTCCACCTGGGTTGCGTCAGCCAAAACCGATGCGACCGTGTCGTTGACGACCACTTGGAACGTGACCGACGGTGGCAGTGTGACCTTGACCATGCGGGCGGTTTCTTCGACTGCTTCGGCCAGTTGAATAGGGACGCGTTTGGGTGGCTCGTTGCGGCTGAAAGTCAAAATCTGGCGCACCAGGTCGCGGGCGCGCTGGCCCGCCTTTTCGATCTCCAGCAGGCTGGTCATGGAGGCCGCGCTGGGATCGGTGTCTTGCTGCGCCAGGCTGACGTTGCCCAGGATGGCGCTCAGGATGTTGTTGAAGTCATGCGCAATACCGCCGGCCATGGTGCCCATGGCTTGCATTTTTTGGGATTCACGCAACTGGTTCTCCAGTGCCTCCCGGCGGCTCTCAGCCAGTTTTTTTGCGGTGAGGTCGCGTGCAAAGATGGTGGTGACCGCGCCATGGGGGCTGGTTGGCGCGCTGTCGAATTCAGACTCGGGGCTGGTGGCGCTCAAAGGCGTGCGGGCACGCAGCCGCCGCTCCAGCGAGACGCTGATCTCGACAAAAATCTCGTGCCCTTGGTGGGTGGTGGCCGCAAACTCGCCTAGCGTGCTTTGCGACGACACCTGGCCCGCTTGCAAGGCAGTTTCCACTGCGGGTAAAAAATGGCCCAATTTTTGGCCAAACGCCAATTCAGCCGGGCACTCAAACAAGGTGGTAGCGGCCGGGTTAAAGACGGTGATGCGTTGCTGTTCATCCACGCACAAAATCGCGTCCAGCGACGAGTTGATGATCGCGGCCATGCGGTTTTCGCTGAGCAGCAGGTCTTCGTTGCGCTGGCGCAGCACAGTGGCGCTTTCTTGCAATGCGCGCCGCTCGGCGAGCAGGGGGCCTTGGTCGATGATGGCGCAAATGAAGTGGGCCAATTCGTCGGTCGGATTTTCAATCCGGGCGATGTGCAAGTCGCCGGTAAACGTGCCCTGTGATCCGGCCAGAAAAACAACCTCGGTGACTTCGCTGGTGCCACCCGCCTTTGCGTTAATAAAGGCACCGGCCACTGGGTCGGTGTGGCTGGCGTCCACAAAGGGCAGTAAAAAATTCAGCGGCGGGTCGCTCTCCAGCGGTTGAAACAATCGCAGCGCCATGGCGTTGCTGGCCAGCACCAGCCCTTCTTCATCCACCACCATCAGGGCCAGCGGCACATTGGAGAAAAGGGTGGCAAACCGCTCAGACGCGCCTTCGGCTTCTTGCTGGCTGTAGCGCAGGGCTTTGTTCTGGATTTCGAGCTCGGCCTGGTACTTGCGCAGGTCTTCGATCATCTGCGCCGGTGCGTAGCCGTCCACGATCAGGCTTTGTACGCTGCGCACCGCCTTGTCCGACAGGTTGGCGGGGCGTGGGATCTTGCGAAACTTTTTGCGGCGGGCAGGCGTGCTCATAAAGCGAGCTTATCGCAAACACCCCGCATACCGCTTGGCGGTGCGGGGCGTGTTGGCTTAGGCCTTGACCCAGACCACTGGCTTGCCCTGGGCCACTAAGGCCTCGTACTGGCGCCCATAGGTTTCTTCGATTTGGGGGCGTTTGACCTTGAGGGTTGGGGTGACCAAGCCATTCTCAGGGGTCCATTGGGTGGTTACCAGCGCAAGGCAGTCCAGCTTTTCGTGGGGTTCCAATTGGCTGTTGACCATCGTCAGGTGTGCAGCCAGCGAGATTTCGAATGCTTTTTTCCCATCGGCAGTCGCGTATTTGGCGGTCGATTCGGGCGACAGCATCACCAATGCAAACGGTTGGGCAAAGTTGGCGCCGGTCACCGCGCAGGCTTCAATGTCGGTGTGCATGACTAGCTTGTCTTCAATCGGGGCGGGTGCCACGTATTTGCCTTTGCTGGTCTTAAAAATATCTTTGACGCGCCCGGTAATGCTGAGAAAACCCTGTGCGTCAATCTTGCCTTTGTCGCCGGTGCGCAGCCAGCCGTCAGCGGTCATGGCGTCGGCCGTTTGCTGGGGTTCGCGGTAGTAGCCTTGCATCACTGCGGGGCTGCGCATCTGAATCTCGCCGCTGTCGGGTGCGATGCGACCTTCCACGCCGTGGTAGGTCTTGCCCACCGAGCCCACTTGTCGTGAGCCGGGCAGGGTCGAGTGCGAGATGCCGCAGTTCTCCGTCATGCCGTACACCTCAATCAGGTCTAGCCCGAGCTTGCGGTACCACTGCAGCACATCGGCGGGCATGGGGGCTGCGCCACCGGCGGCAATGCGGCACTGGTCCAGACCCAGGCCTTTGAGAATTTTGCGTCGAACGATGCCGCCCAGCAGTGGGATCTTCAACAGTGTTTGGAGCTTGTGGGCAGGCATTTTGGAGTGCACGCCCTGCTGAAACTTGACCCACAGGCGCGGCACTGAGAAAAACACCGTGGGGCGAGCGCGCTGTAAATCCTGCAAAAACGTATCGAGCGATTCGGCAAAAAACACATGGCTGCCGTAGCGCAAAGAGGCTTGCTCGATCAGCATACGCTCGGCAACGTGGGCCAGCGGCAGGTAAGAAATCAAACGGTCTTCGCGGTACATGGGTATGCGCTCGCCCGCGCTAGACAGGCCCCAGGCCATGGCCTCAAAGGTGTGCATCACGCCTTTGGGTTTGCCGGTGGTGCCCGAGGTGTAGATGATGGTGCACAGCGACTCGGCCGGGCGTACCGGCGAGCCCGCCAAGGGCTGGTTTTGGGCCTGGAGTGCGGCCCACTGCAGGCCGGGGATGGCAGGGGCCAAGGGCAGAGCGACCAACGCCACGCCATCGGGTACGCCACGGGGCAGGTGGCTGACATCGTCCATCTTGCCCACAAAACAAGCTTTGCAATCACTGTGGGTCAGGATGTAAGACAGCGCTTCGGCGTTGAAGGTGGGATAGATGGGCACTGACACATGGCCTGCCATCAATATGGCCAGGTCCGACAAAATCCAATGGGCGCTGTTTTTGCCCAAAATCGCCAGTCGGCTGCCTTCGGGCCAGCCTTGGGCTTTAATCCAGGTGGCCATGCGGCGCACTTGGTCGGCGGCTTCGCCCCATGTGATGTTTTGCACCTGTCCGCCATTGGATGGTTGGCTCAGGTAAATGTCCTGGGGGCGTTCACGCTCCCAGCGGTACAGGCTTTGCAGAGGAAGGGTATCGGGCGCGACAGTAGTGTGTATGGACATGGGTCAAATGGGTTGGGTCAGTTGCGTATCGGGTGGGGGCATTCTTGCGGCAAAGTGAGGCAGCAGCAATGGTGTTCACCCTAGGTGACGTGCCGTTTTGAACCCGTCAACGGTAGCTCCACCAGGGTTTGCAGCGACAATGGCGGCCAATCTTCCATTTTTTGCACCAGCTTGACGCTTTAACCATGTCCACTACGACCACCTTCACGGTGCGTCCCGCCACCTTGCGCGACGCCAAAGCCATTACCGAACTGCACAACGCCGCCGTGTGCGACGCCTTCAAATCTGCAGTGCCCAATGCGCCGGTGCCGGTATCTGCCCTGGAGAAAACGCAGGCCCATTGGCGTGATGCCATTGAATACGCCGAGCCCCAGGTGCAGGTCGCCATGCTGGGCGACAAAGTGGTGGGGTTTGTCGGGTTTGATCGCTCACGCGATGCCGGTACACCGCAAACGCTGGGCGAGATTTGGCACATTTATGTGGCCGAGGATTACATTGGCTTGGGCGCTGGCCTGTCTTTGTGGGATGCAGCGCGCGAAGGTCTGATCGAAGAGGGCTGCACCCATGTGACGGTGTGGGTGCCTTTTGCCAACGACCGCGCGATGCGCTTCCACGAATTGGCGGGGTTCAAGCGCGAACCCAGCAGCGCCAAGACGGTGCCCATTGGCACTGCGCGGGTTGAAGAGATTCGCCTTAAGCGCGCACTGGCCTAGAGCGGCCAAGGGCCGCTTGCGCCGATTGCGCAAGGCCCCTTGCCTTTTCGCTGCGTTGGATCAGTTTTTTCGAACGACAACACTGCCGATCGAATAGCCCGCGCCAAAAGAACAGATGACACCCACGTCGCCCGGCTTGATGTCGTTTTGGTGGCGGTGAAAGGCGATGATGGAGCCCGCCGACGCAGTGTTGGCAAACTCGTCCAAAATCACCGGTGCGTCGTCCGGTGTGGTGTCACGGCCCAAGAGCTTGCGTCCAATAAACTGGTTCATGGACAGGTTGGCTTGGTGCAGCCAGAAGCGGCGTACTTGGGTGGGTACGAGGTCCAAAGCGGCCAAATGTCCGGCAATGTGTTCCGCCGCCATCGGACAGACTTCTTTGAACACCTTGCGGCCTTCTTGTACAAACAATTGGTCGCGGTCCTCGGGGTCGCGGTCTTCGGCGCGGGACATAAAGCCCGCGTTATTGCGAATCGCGTTAGAAAACGTGCTCAGCAGCCGCGTGCCCAGCACCTCATAGGCGCCTGGTGGTGCCAAATCGAGGCGCTCGACCAAAATAGCGGTACACACATCGCCAAAAATGAAATGGCAGTCCCGGTCTTTCCAAGCCAGGTGCGCCGACGTGATTTCAGGGTTGACCACCAACACCGCACGGGCGGAGCCGGTGCGCACCGCGTTGACCGCCATTTCAATGGCGAAGGTGGCCGACGAACACGCCACGTTCATGTCAAACGCATAACCCTGCACGCCCAGCGCGGTCTGGATTTCCACCCCCATGGCGGGGTAGGCGCGCTGCATATTGGCCGCAGCACAGATCAGGCCGTCCACATCCGCCGCTGTCTTGCCAGCAGCGGCTAACGCATCTTGGCAGGCTTTGACGCCGATCTCGGCCATCATGGACAGCTCGGTGTTGGGGCGTGGCGCAAATTGGGGGCGCATGCGCCGGGGGTCGAGCACACCCTGCTTTTCCATCACGTAGCGGCGCTTGATGCCCGAGGCCTTTTCGATAAATTCGACGTTGGAGTCGGTCAGCGCCGTGCGGGTCCCGGCGGCAATTTCCGCCGCATATTTGGCGTTTTCCAACTCGGCGTACTGGTTAAAGGCTGCGACCAGTTCTTCGTTGGTGATGACTTCGGGCGGCACAAAAAGGCCGGTACTGCTGATGGCTACGCGGTGCATGGTGGGGGGATTCTTTGGGATGATTCTGGGTTGGCACAGTCCAACGAGGCACCAATTATGCGCCGGGTTGGCGTGCGGCATTCGGTACTGGTAGCCTTGGCGCAAAGATTTGCTACAGTATCGATAGCTGCCTGCGCAATGGTGGCGAGGGCTAGAGGCCCGTTTTGTCAATAATTGGCGGGCGCCGGCTCCAGTAGGCGGCCAGCGCGGTGCCCGAGACGATGTGCCAGATGCCCCACCATGCGGTCACGATCGCCATGCCGCCCAAGCCGTCAAAGAAGTTGAACACCAGGATGAGGCCTAGGCCTGAGTTTTGGATACCGGTCTCAAAGGTGATGGCCCTCCGGTCGCGCTCAGACAGGCCAAACAAAGTGGACAGGCCATACCCGGTACACAAAGCCAGCAGGTTGTGGACCAAGACTACCAACAGCACCAGCCCGATGTAATCGACAAAGTGGCGGAAATTTGCCGCCAGCGCACCGACGATAAAGCCCAGCAAGATAAGAAACGACGCCAATTTGATGGGCTTTTGCGCCTTGCGCGCCAGGGCTGGCCAGTGCTTGGCCAGACCCATGCCTAGCGCCAGAGGTACGACCAGCAGGATGAAGAGCACTTGGAGCATGGTCCACGGGTTTAGCGCGACTGCCTTCATCAACCCGGCCGTCAGCGGGTGCAGGCTGCCCCAAAAGGTGAAGTTCAGCGGCGTCAGCACCATGGCCAGCAGGGTGGATAGCGCGCTGGTACTCACCGAGAGCGCCGTGTTGCCCTTGGCATAGTTCACCAAGAAGTTAGAGATATGACCAGCCGGGCAGCTTGACACCAGCAACATGCCTAGGGCGATGCTGGGCTCGGGCTGCAGAAGCGTGACCAGCCCATAGGTCATGGCCGGGAATAGTAGGTGGTGGGCGAGCAGTCCGATAGCCAAAGCCTTGGGTGTGCGCAACGCCGCGCTGAAGTCGGCGACACGCAGGTCCAAGGCCACGCCAAAGATCACCAGCCCCAGTGCTATGTTGAGCAGGGTGAGGGTCTGTGGGTTGAAGGTGAGCTGAACCTGATCAATCGGGGTCATGGGTGTCGTCGCTTTAAGGGCCTACTGTAGGCCAAAGCAGGTGCTTTTGCCGATTGGGACGAACCAAAGGGCGTTAAGCGCCTGGGGCGAAGGTGCCTAGGCGCCCACGGGACAGCGTGTACTGCCGTGATTCAGGATAATGGGGCATGCTTTTTCTCCTCTCGCCTGCCAAGTCACTGGACTACGAATCGCCGCCGCCGCTCCACACGCCCACCGCGCCCCTGTTTGTTAAGCAGTCCAAGGCCTTGATTGGGCTTTTGCGGGACTATTCGCCGCAGGAAATTGCCCAATTGATGACCCTGAGCGACAAGTTGTCGGCCCTGAACGTGGCACGTTACCAGGCCTGGTCGCCCAAAGCCACACCCGCCAACGCCCGCGCTGCGGTCTTGGCTTTTAACGGGGATGTGTACGGCGGGCTTGATGCCGCCAGCATGGGCGCCGACGACCTGGCCTGGGCGCAAGACCATGTGTGTATTTTGAGTGGCCTCTATGGGGTGCTGCGCCCGCTGGACCTGATGCAACCCTACCGCCTGGAAATGGGCACCGCCTTGGCCAACCCCCAGGGCAAGAACCTGTATGCGTTTTGGGGGCGCCAGATTGCCGATTACCTGAACACCCGCTTGCAGGCCGACATCAGTCCGGTGGTTATTAACCTGGCCTCACAAGAGTATTTCAAGGCGGTGGATACCCAGGCGCTCAAGGCCAAGGTAGTGGAGTGTGTGTTTCAAGAATACAAAGCGGGCCAGTACAAGGTGATTAGTTTTATGGCCAAGCGGGCCCGCGGCTTGATGGCGCGTTATGCCGTGACCCACCAGTGCGTACAGGTTGACCAATTGCGGGCCTTTGATGCCGAGGGGTATGCCTGGGACCCATCCGAATCGACGCCACAGCGGCTTGTGTTCCGGCGCAAGGCCGCCTGAGCGAAATTTTTGTGCAAAATAGGGCTGTAGCCCTCATCAATATTGCGTAAGCAGCTATGAAAATAAGAGCAAACGGACTAGAAATCGAAATCGAAGACAGCGCCACTGGGGGCCTGCAGACACCCGAAGCCAAGGCGCGCCCGGTGGTGCTACTCATCATGGGGCTGGGCATGCAGCTGATCGCCTGGCCGCCGCAGTTCGTGCAGGCACTGATGGATGCGGGATACCGCGTGGTGCGTATGGACAACCGCGACGTGGGGCTGAGCCAAAACTTTGATCACCTGGGTAAACCCAATTTGGTGTGGGCTGGTATCAAGTACAAACTGGGTTTGCCCCAGCGCCCGCCCTACACGCTGGCTGACATGGCGGCCGACGCCATTGGCGTGTTGGACGCATTGGGCATTGCGCAGGCGCATATTGTGGGTGTGAGCATGGGCGGCATGATCGCCCAGCGGGTGGCCATTGCTGCCCCCAAGCGGGTGCTGAGCCTGACCAGCATCATGAGCAGTAGCGGCGCCAAAGGCTTGCCACCTGCGCGCCGTGCGGTGACCCGCGCCTTGCTAAGCCGACCCGAGAACAACAGCCCCACCGCGGTGGTGGAGCACTACATCAAGCTGTTTAAAGTGATTGGCAGCCCCGCTTTTCCGACCCCAGAGCTTGAAATGCGTGAGCGCGTTATGCGCGGTGTGGTGCGCAGCTTTCGCCCGGTGGGTACCATGCGCCAGATGATGGCCATCGTCTCTGACAAAGACCGCTTTGCGAAGCTGCCCCGTGTGACCTGCCCGACGCTGGTGGTGCACGGCGTGGACGATCCGCTGGTGCCGCACAGCCATGGGGCCGATACGGCACGGCGTATTCCGCATGCAAGGCTGGTGTCGGTGCAGGGCATGGGCCACGACCTGCCGACCGAAGCGGTACGCCATCTGCTCGAAGCGTTGATTCCCCATTTGCAGGCGGCCGACCAAGGCGCAACGGCTGGCGCAATATGAGTGCGCTGGAGCAGTCCCAGCTGGGTAAACCTGCACGTTACGTGGACCAGTACGACGCGTCGCTGTTGTTTCCGATTCCGCGTGCAGACAAGCGCGCCGAGATCGGCATTGCGGGCCAGTCGCCATTTTTCGGGGCCGACATGTGGACCGCGTTTGAGCTGAGTTGGCTCAACCTGCGGGGCAAACCCCAGGTGGCGTTGGCCCATTTCACGATTCCCTGCGAAACGGCGAACATCATTGAGAGCAAGTCGTTCAAGCTCTACCTCAACAGCTTTAACAACACTGCCTTTGCCGATGTGGATGCGGTGAAGGCGCGCCTGCGCGCCGACGTGGGCGAAGCCGTGTGGCGCGGCGCGGCCAGCGCTGGTGTGGCACCGGCCTCGATTGGCCTGACCGTGCTGGGCCCAGACTTGTTCGACCGTGAACCAGTGCACGAGCTCGATGGCCTTAACCTAGACCGCCTGGACCTGGACTGCACCCACTACACCCCCGCGCCTGAGTTGCTGCGTGCCACACCCGACGAGGCGCCTGTGTCCGAGGTGCTGACCAGCAACCTGCTCAAAAGCAATTGCCTGGTAACCGGCCAGCCGGACTGGGCCAGCGTGCAGATCAGCTACACCGGCGACCAGATTGACCAGGGCAGTTTGCTGCAGTACCTGGTGAGCTACCGTAACCACAATGAGTTTCACGAGCAGTGTGTTGAGCGCATTTTTATGGACGTCTGGACACGCTGCAAACCGCTCAAGCTGGCGGTGTACGCCCGCTACACCCGCCGTGGTGGTCTAGACATCAACCCGTTTCGAACCAGTCACCCGCAGGCTTTGCCGCGCAATATCCGCACTGCGCGCCAGTAAGCCGGTCGCCTTGGGCGCCAAGGAAGCGCTCAGGCGATTTTCCGGATCGATGCGGAAAGTTCGTGCGCCGGGGCAGGGCGGCCGTAGAAGTAGCCCTGAAAAATATCGCAACCCAGTGCAGCCAGCGCATTGCGCTGTTCAGCCGTTTCCACGCCTTCGGCCACCACGGTCATCCCCAGGCTATGGCCCAGGGCGATGGTCGAGCGGGCTACGGCCGCGTCGTTGGGTGTGGTTAGCAGTGCATTCACAAACGAGCGGTCAATCTTGAGCTGCTGCAGGGGCAAACGCTGCAGGTGCATGAGCGACGAATAGCCGGTGCCAAAGTCGTCCAGCGAGAAACGCACACCGACCCGGCTTAAGGCCTGCATCTTGGCGAGGGTGTCTTCTAAGTTGGTCATGAGCATGCTCTCGGTCAGCTCCAGCGTCAGCAGATTGGGGTTGGCACCCGTGCGCTTCAAGGCCGAGGTGACATTGGTGACAAAACTAGCCTGGGCAAACTGGGTCGGGCTCACATTCACTGCCAGGGTCCATTGCGCTGTGCCCGCCAGGGTGGACCAGATGCGCAATTGGGTGCATGCGGTCTCCAAAACCCATTGCCCCAGTACCAAGCCCATGCTGGTTTCTTCAGCCAAGCCCACAAACTGCGAGGGTGGCACTAAGCCGCGGGTAGCGTGGTTCCAGCGTAAGAGGGCTTCTGCACCCACGGGCTCACCCATGGCATCGAATTGAAACTGGTACAGCAGCACAAACTCGTGCTGGTACAGGCCGCGGCGCAGGTCAGTCTCTAGGGCGGCGTGCATGCTGGCGGTAACCTGCATGGTGGGGTCAAAAAAGCGGGCCGTGTTGCGCCCCGATGCCTTAGCTTGGTACATGGCCACATCGGCCTGCTTGAGGAGTTGGTCAGTCGTCTCTTGGTCGCCAAGGAACATGACCACGCCAATACTGGGTGTGCTGCTGTGGACATGGCCGCGCAGCTTGTAGGGCTGACCCAATACGGCCAGGATCTTGCCTGCCACCATTTGGGCAAAAGCCGCGCTCTCCAGTGTGGAGTCGCTCAGCCGCTCCAGCAGCACCACAAACTCATCGCCACCCAAGCGGGCCACGCTGTCACCCAGGCGCACACAGGTTTTAAGCCGGGCTGCAACCTGCTTGAGCAGCTCGTCCCCCATGGCATGCCCTTGTGTGTCGTTGAGCAACTTAAATTGGTCCAAATCCAGAAACATCACCGCGCCGTATTGGCCGGTGCGCCCTGAGGTCACGGTTGCTTGCTTGAGCCGGTCGATCAGCAGGCGCCGGTTGGGCAGTTCGGTCAGCGGGTCGTAGAAGGCCAGGCGGTGGATTTCATCTTCACTTTGGCGGCGCTGGGTGATGTCGCGCACCACGATCACAAACGTCGGCTGGCCTTTACGGGCGATTTTAGAAACCGACAGGCTCATGGGGAAGATGCTGCCATCTTGGCGCTGGCCCATGGTTTCACGCGGTTTGCCTACTAAATAGTTGGAGCCGCTGTTATGCAGCTGCTGCAGTTGTCGTACCTGGTGATCACCGCCTGCGTTGGTGGGTTCGGGCATCAGTACAGCAACATTGACGCCCAACAATTCGTCGCTTGCAAAACCAAAAATGGTACACACGGATTTGTTGACCGATTCGATCAGGCCATGCTTGTTGACGGTAATGACGCCATCGAGCATGTTGTCCAAAATGTTGCGGTGGTGGCGTGCCGTTTCTTGCAATGACGCATGTTCAGTTTTGGCGTGTTGCTTGCTGTGTTCATGCCCTATCGCCAAACCCGCCAAATAGGTGATGCGATTGGCTGACTTTTGCGCCTCAGTGTTCCAAAGGGCGTTCGATGAAAAGCCAATGTCAATGTGACCCAGCAGCGTGCCTTGGCGGCCCACAATGGGCAAGGATTCGCAGGGCTGGTCTACGGCGACCCCAGCGATGTATGGGGTCAGCTTGTCGTCCATTCCTGAGACCGCTATCGCACAGCGCAGACCCGGGAACAGGGTTTCATATCCACGCACCAGGGCTTCTAGAACCTGTGGCAAAGGCGCATTGGTAGCCAGCATTTCCAGCACGCTGTGCTCGACGACGAGGAATGGCGCAGCACCCTGGAGTCCGAGCGGCGCGGTGTGGGCATATGCGGACTTGGCGTCACCCGCGGCAGGGGGCTCGACGAGGGTGGCGCAATCGGTGTTCAAACGCATGGCACAGTTGTCTCCACCCTAAGCCACGCGGGGCTTGGGGTGCGGGAAAAGCGAAGTGATTTCGGGTTAGCGCAAAGCAGCGTCGAACGCATGTCGGTAGGTGGGTGAGAGATAAACCTAAGCAACCGCTATCAAACCATGGTTATCGCGCTCTGTATATCCCCCGAATGGGGGATTGGTAGGACTTTTGACACAATTTCGGCGGGAATTGTGTGCTTTTTCACCCCTAACCCGCTTGCAGAATTTTAAAAGGTTCCTCGATTGTCACCAGCGTCGTTAGTTCGCTTTCGGTGGTTACGGTTTCGACCATTTCCACGGCTCAAAACCTTGCACAAAAGACACGCTACCAACGGCTGTTTCTTTGCCAGGCCTCTTTGCATGGCAGTCTGCCCGATTGCTGGACCGCGCACTCATGCCGAGCTGAATTGAACCCGAAATTTGTATCAACGTAATTGCGCGCAGACTTGGTATGAAAACCGAGACAGCTACAGGGGCGCTCAGGGGGAGCGATGCAGCCGTGAGCCCTTGAGCGCTGTGATTTGGTCTTGTGTGGCCGCATCCAATCGCGGATTGCCAGCTAGTAGTTTGGCCTTTGTCAGCAAGGTGCGCAGTTGCTCGACATCGGAGACCGTGGGCGCGACTTTGATCTGGGCCAGAGCGGCATCGGTGTTGCCACCCTGAATCAAGCCCAATAACTTAGCGGCCCAAATGTGTGGACGGGACATTGGCTTACTCCTGCGCGGTTAAATTGCGTCCATTGTGGCACAGCGCGCTCGTCTGTATTGCGTTGGCCGCTATGAAAAATATAGCGTATTTTGCGTCTTTGCGCATGGTAAACCTGTGTGTTCTTGGCGGCTGGAATTGTCCCAACTCGATGTAAACGCTAAAGCCCTCGCTGGGATGCGCTGCGCAGCGGTGCGGTTTGCGGGCTTTCAATGGCGTGGCGCACCTCGCGCAGCAAGCGTTCTTTTTCCTGCCCCAATGTGCCTTTGAGCGCCAGCCAGTTGGAAGCGTGGTCGCTGCGAAACACGGTGCGCCGCAGTTCCAGGGCCTGCAGCAATTGCTCGGTTTCGCAAAACAATTCGTGCTGGCTCAGGGGCTCCCATTCTGGGTAGTTCTGTCGAAACCGGGCCTCCCCCTGCGGAAAGCTCACCACCAAGGTGGCCAAATACTCGGGCTGGGTCTGGTTGGCCAGTCGGGCCGAATTGGCGGCGTGTTGGGCGGACAGCGCCTTGCCCCCCAGGCCACCCAGCAGCATGACCGAGCGGGTGATGCCCGCCGCGCCCAGCTTGTCGAGTGCGTCGCAGGTGGAGGCGAAGGTTTCGCCCTTGTTGACCCGCGCTAAGACCGTGTCGTCCCCGGATTCGCCGCCGATGTAGGCCAGCGTCAAGCCGGCGTCGTGCAGTTCGGTTAGATCCTGCACCGACTTGTTGCGCACGTTGCGGGGCAGGCAGTAAGTGGATACCCGCCGCACTGCTGGCATGTGGGTCTTAATGGCGGTCAAGACGGTCATCAAACGGCGCGTAGACAGCGCCATGGCGTCGCCATCGCCCAGAAATACCCGCTGCACTTGGCCGGGGTAGAGCGCAGCGGTCTGTGTAATGGCGCTCAGTGTTTCGTCTTCGTCGCGCAAGGCAAACTTCTTTTGCGGCTCGGTATACATCTCGCAGTAGGTGCACTGGTTCCACGAGCAGCCGTTGGTGACCGGTAGGATCAGCGATTGCGCTTCACTGGGCGGGCGAAAAACGGGGTTGATGTAGCGGATGGGGATGGTGTTTTGCACGTCGCAGCGCTTTCATGGGTCAGTATTTGGGGCAGGCGGCAAGCCCTCAGGCGCTGCAAAATTGATAGCTAGCTGCGCAGGCTGGTCGAGGGCTAGAGGCCTATTTGGTATGCCATTATCCCCAGAAGTGGTCGCGACCAGGCCGCCCACCCGCACGCCCAGTAGGCGCAGCCGTTTATGCAATGGTGCACGCTTGAGGCATTGCCCTGCTGCTTGGCGTATTGCGGCGGCGTCGGCCGTGGGGTGTTCTAGCGTGGTGTCGCGTGTGAGGCTTTGGAAATTGTCGTAGCGCAGCTTGATGCCGACCGTTCGTCCTACATAGCCCTTGCGCTTCAGGTCCTGTGCCACCTTCTCACACAACTGGGTGAACAGGGCGCCGAGCTCGGCTTTGTCGGCAACCGCATGCAGATCGCGCTCAAAAGTGGTCTCGCGGCTCATGTTCACCGGCTCGCTCTCGGTTTCCACCGGCCGGTCGTCGCGCCCATGGGCGGCGGCGTGCAGCCAGGCGCCGGTTTTGGCGCCAAAGGTGCGAATCAGCCAGAGGGTGTCGGCCTGGGCCAGTTCGCCAATGGTGGTGATGCCGTGGCTGCGCAGCTTCGCGTCGGCTTTGGGGCCAATGCCATTGATTTTGCGGCATGCCAGTGGCCAGACCATGGTTTGCAGGTCAACCTCGTTCACGATGGCAATGCCGTTGGGCTTTTGAAATTCGCTGGCCATTTTGGCGAGCAGCTTGTTGGGTGCAACACCGACCGAGCAGGTCAGGCCCGTGGCGTCAAAAATGCCTTTTTGGATCAGGCGCGCCAGCACCCGGCCGTCTTCACGTTGGCCGCCGGGAACGAGGGTAAAGTCGATGTAGACCTCGTCCACCCCCCGGTTCTCCACCACCGGGGCAATGTCGGCAATCACGCTTTTGAAGCGGCGCGAGTAGCGACGGTACTCTTCTAAATCCACCGGCAACAAAATGGCATCGGGGCACAGTTTGGCGGCCTTCATCAAGCCCATAGCCGAACCGATGCCAAACTGCCGTGCCGGGTAGGTAGCAGTGGTGATGACGCCGCGTCCGACATAGTCTTTCAGCCGTGCGAAAGCGGTCAGTGGGATACGACGCAAGGCGGCGCGCTGGGCGCGTTCGTCCCACGGCGTTGGGGGCTCCGTGGGGTCCGCGTTGGCAAGGTCTTGGGCGCGAAGCTGTGCCAAGGCCTGACTAATGTGCGCGCCACCGCCTCCAATAACTACCGGCAGGCCTTTGAGCTGGGGATAGCGCAATAGCTCGACCGACGCGTAAAACGCGTCCATGTCTAAGTGGGCGATGCGCCGAATGGGTGCATTCACAATGCTTTTTGGATCACCGATCCCGTAAACAGGTAGGGCAGGCTGGGGCCTTGGTTCGCCGGGGCACCACCTTTGTTCTCAACGCTGATACCCAAGGTGGTGGCGCTGGCCATGTCGCGCTCTGTGGCGGGCAAGCGTAGCGTTTTCCCTTTGCTTGGGAGTACTCCAAGCGAGCGCACCGGGTCACCCTCAGACAGAGCCCATAGTTGCAGGCTTTGCTCGCGGCCTTCGACCACCGCGTTGAGCCGCTGCAACTGCAAGGCGTTGTCCTGCAGGTTCATCGTGATCAGCATGGCGGGTTGGCTTTGGGCGTCATTCAGAACCGCCAGGTATTTGAGTTGCGCCGTGTCTTTGAGTTGGCCCTGCAGGTGCCGCACTTGTGCTTCGAATTGGGCCAACATGCTAAATCCCGTGGCGATGGCCACCGAAAGTAGAAGCAGGCAGAAGATTGTGGCGGCACGCCACCAAGCGGAGACGCCCTGCGATGGGGTGTCGTTGTCGGCGCGTGTTGGGCTGGTTTCGGGTGTTTGCATGGGTCTTTTATCTATTGATCGGAGAGCCTATCCCAAAAGTAGGGGGCAGTGTGCGGGTTGGCGGCTAGGAGAATGTCCCGGTTGACGTTGTCAATATGGGTGTGGCCGGTGAAGGCCATGGTCAAGTCCAACTCCTTGTGGATGATTTCCAGTGCCTTGGTGACGCCTGCCTCACCCATGGCGCCCAGACCGTACAAAAAGGCGCGGCCGATGTAGGTGCCGCGCGCACCCAATGCGCGGGCTTTGAGCACATCTTGCCCGCTGCGGATGCCGCCATCCATATGCACCTCGATCTGCGATCCTACGGCTTCCACAATAGTCGGCAGTGCGCGGATCGAGGACTCTGCCCCGTCAAGCTGGCGACCGCCGTGGTTGGACACAATCAGTGCGTCCGCGCCGCTGTCCACGGCCAGCCTAGCATCCTGCGGGTCTTGAATGCCTTTAAGGATGAGCTTGCCGCCCCAGCGCTTTTTGATCCACTGTACATCGTCCCAATTCAATGTGGGGTCAAATTGCCGGGCGGTCCATTCACCCAGGGACCCGAGGTTGTCCACGCCCTTGACGTGGCCGACGATGTTGCCAAAGCCATGGCGCCGCGTGCCCAGCATGCCTAGGCACCAGCGGGGCTTGCTGGCCATGTTGATCAGGTTGCGAACAGAAAGTGTGGGCGGCGCCGATAGTCCATTTTTGAGGTCCTTGTGCCGCTGCCCCAAGATCTGCAGGTCCAAGGTGAGCATCAATGCGGAGCAGCCGGCCGCCCTGGCGCGGTCTATTAGCCGCTCAATGAACGCACGGTCTTTCATGACATACAGCTGAAACCAAAAAGGGTGTCCCCCAGTTGCCTGAGCCACGTCTTCAATAGAGCAAATGCTCATGGTCGACAGGGTAAAGGGAATGCCAAAGCGCTGGGCGGCGCGGGCCGCCTTGATCTCGCCGTCGGCGTGTTGCTTGCCTGCTAAGCCTGTGGGCGCCAGCGCGACAGGCATCGAGACCGATTGACCCACCATGGTGCTGGCTGTGCTGCGGTTTTCTAGGTTCACCGCCACCCGCTGGCGCAGTTTGATGGCTTGAAAGTCGGCACTGTTGGCGCGGTAGGTGCTTTCGGTCCAGCTGCCTGAATCGGCGTAGTCATAAAACATGCGGGGCACCCGCTTTTGCGCAAGGATGCGAAGGTCTTCAATGGTGGTAATTGCGGTCATTCCATACTCCGAGGCTCCGTCTTTACGGTGCGTTTACAAGGCATTTACATTGCTTGAAATTATTGTCAAGGGTATACCCTAGGTGGTCATTTTATGGCGCGAAAGGCCAATACTTTGGCCCGCACGGACTACCATGATGGTCCCAATTCTTCTGGAATGCCTACATACTTCACACATCCCAGACGCAATGCAGAGGCTGCATCAGATGGGATAAAAAAAATTGATTAACTTAACTGGTACAAACAAATGAACGCATTCAAACTCTCCGCAGTGGCTTTGGCCCTGGTAGCTTCTTTCTCCGCTTCGGCCATGACTTCGATCCAAGACGCAGACTTGGCTCAAGTTTCCGGTCAAGAAGGTGTGTC